>NZ_JABSUV010000013.1:0-153433 GCF_013284275.1 Brevibacillus sp. HB2.2 | reverse complement strand
GTTATAACGGATGTAATACTCGCCAGCAGGTAGTGGTTTACTACTTGTGAAGCTAAAAGAGCCATTTCCTTCGATGTTTGAAGAGCCATAGGAGGTTGTAGTACCATCCGGGAGGTCTGTAACAATTGCATAGTACATGTAAGCTGTTTCCGTACCATGGTTCTGTGTCACATTAACTGTAACATAGCCAGATGTAGTTACATTGAAGGTTGAAGACTTCTTAGTCGGATCATTTGATCCAAGGTTTGAGTAATCTGCTACTTGTTTGGTTGAAGCAGGTGCAACCGTATTAGAAGTTTGTTGAGAACTTGCGGCTTCTGCTCCTGTTGGAATAACAAAAGATGCAGTGAGTAATGCGAGCAAAGCTGCTTGAGCAAACTTTTTCAAATCTATCATCTCCTAGTTTTTGGATTCAATTAAACGTTACATAAATATATAAAATTTTACAATATTTTCTATTGCGAAATACCAAATAGTTAAAGCATAAATAAACTGACCCAACTATTTGGCTCTCCAGCAAAGATAAACAAAAGCGAAACAAACAATTGTTCTAATCAAAGCCATGTCTGTAATTTCAGATGATAAGTGGATTTCAGGCACAGCAATACCTCTTCCTCAACCATATCCTTAATATCGTGCCAGTTATATATTTTCCATTGTTGTCTTTGAAACCTAACACAAAACTTTGATTGATATGATCTTGAATAATGACCTTAAAACTATCCATTGTTTGTGCGGAGGAAAAGTGAGAAGCTATGGAATTTCATAATGATCACCAACAACAGCTATGGTGACGTTCATATCGAAAGCTGGCGTACGGGAGACTTCGGATGGGTGGCGCAGTCGACCAGCTGGCATGATGGAACAGGGCGTTTCCCCTGCAAACAAACAGGCGTTTTTTGGCGTGACAAGAACAATCATTAATGGAGAAGATCACGAGTATTCATCGACTTTATTTTCTCCGTATGGGATCAATAACCAGAACATAGTAGTCATAAAAAGTAAGAGGCACTTTCCTGTTTTCCAGAAGGTGCCTCTTACTTTTATTTGGTATATTCCATCACTTCAAAGGATTGGATCTTGCTGAAAGCTACATAGTCTTTTCGAGAGGAAAATGGCCCCTTGTAAAGTCCTTATTGAACAACATATATATTTCTTTGCCATTATACCAATCTGAGAAGTCCTGTACTTGTACACTAAATATCTTTATAACAAACAAAGCCTCATCATAGTTATTTTCAAGCTATTGAATATGATCGAATATTTAACTTTGTCTCGGTAAAATCAAATTTTATCTTTTCTCCGACAGTTTTGCTTTATTGAGGAAATGGATGACCCAGGAAGAGGAGTCAGGAGGTTTCATTAAAGAATTATGAATTAACATAAAATATATCATAAATGGAAATATTTACAATTAAATATATGTGTGGTATTTTATATATTGTATCAAAATACCAAATGGTGGAGGTTTTACTAATGAAAAAAATAGCTTCCTTATTTGCTACTATCGCTATTCTTGTATCTGTAGCTCCTATTTCTTCATTTGCTGCTCCCCAAAATGCTAGCTCACAAGCTCTGAAAAATTATACTTTGGAAATTAAGACATCTGATGATCAAGATTCAGGCACTGACGCTAATATTAAAGTCACGATAAGAGGATCAAAAGATTCTTTCACAAAAGAGATTAATGGTAGCTTTGAGCGAGGTGATCTTGAAACATTTTATATTTCAGGAAAAGATGTTGGAGCAATTAGATCAGTTACTTTAATTCAAGATGATAGTGGTCATAAATCAGACTGGAAAGTTGAATATATCATCCTGAATAATTTGAAAAAAACCGTGAATTCATGGGTGGGACTAAACGGGAATTCTGGTAGTCTAGACATTCCTTTAAGTTAAAATATTGGTCAAGCCCCTGTTGCTCAGCTATTAGGCTGGACAACACTACTGTAATGAGACAGAGAATTTATCCCAGATTACGATATGAGAAGACTGGATGCACTCAAGAAATAACAACCTGTTCTCGTTAAGAAGTCGAGTTTTTCAGTGTATCGTATTATGGTTACATTAATAAATGTACGGTGATCCATGGAAAGAGCAGAGATTTGCTTGGGATTGATCAGAGAAAGGAGGCGGCGATTATCCGCCTCTTTTTTGTTTTCATGAGCTTACACTTAGTGACACAAGTTTACACTTCCGATGTTTTCAGCGAGCAAAGAAATAATCAGTAAAATAGAGGATGTTTTGCATGAAGCGGCTTTCCTATATCCACTTGGTTTAATCTTGTTGAATTTTTTAGAAAAGTTTAACCGTAAATATAGTTTAAGCCGATATTCATCTTATGAAAAATATTGTTATTTGGAAGTATTTCATGAAGAAATTTATGAAAAAATTTTCTGTTTTAAGTGCAATCACCTTGTTGCTCACAGCTAATTTTTTATCGGCTGGTGCAAATGCGTGTGAAGAGCCCAATGGAAAGTATCAAGTAAGCACCAATCTAAACAATTCATTTTTTGTGAAGCCTGATGGGACACTTTGGGCAACCGGTTATAACACACTGTGGGGACATCTTGGAGATGGTACTGCAGATACTAAAAAGCAGACAACACCTGCTCAAATTCTTGATGATGTAAAATTTGTAGCAGCAGGTAACTCTATTCACTCGTTGGCTGTTAAGAATGACTGAACCGTTTGGGGATGGGGAAGCAACGCAAGCGGACAAATAGGGAGTGCTAGAGAGATTAAAGCCGTGCTGTCACCAACCCAGGTTCCAAATGAAAACAGTTAAGGCTCAAAGTCATATTCACCCATTCACGTAGAGACACTATCAAGCATTTCTGCTATTTCATCAGGAAAGTATCATGCAATGGCTTTGAAAAGTGATGGAACGGTGTGGGCATGGGGAAAGAATAGTACTGGACAAATTGGTGTGAGTAAAGATTTACAAATGACAGGAGTACCTGTGCAGGTTGAAGGAATTTCAAATGTAGTTGCTGTATCTGCTGGACATGAGTTTTCGCTCGCCCTAAAAGAGGACGGAACGGTATGGGGCTGGGGTAAGAATTCGGATTTGTTTGGTGCGTCTGTAGCAGGCAATACGTATACACCTGTTCAACTCGAAGGCTTGGAGAATGTCACTTTTATCGAAGCTGGACAGACGCACAGCTTTGCTAAAAAAAGCGATGCAACCGTATGGCGTTGGGGAGCAAATGGAGTAGGTCAGTTGGGTAATGGAGCGAAGACTTCAACAGCAGTTCCAATCGAAATTGAGAATTTATTTAATTTTGAATCCCTGTCGGCTGGGACGAATGTATCTCTTGGGGTAAAATCTGATGGAACTGTGTGGAGCTGGGGCTTCAACAGTCATGGAGAATTAGGCATTGGAAATACAACCTATAAGACTTCCCCTGTACAGTTGATTCTTAAATAAGGTATAAAAACTCACTATTTAATGATACAGACTCTCCTTTAAAGAAATCTGTGAGGATCAGGATTCTGTTCGTCGACTTGATTCTTTTAGCATATACTAGCTTCATAAAAGTGCGAGGCACCTACCTGTTTCACAGGAGGTGCCTCGCCGTGTTATTTGGTATATGCCATAACTTCAAACAATTGAATCTTACCGAATGCTACGTAATCTTTTCTAGAAGTAAATGGTCCCTTGTTAAAGTCCTTATCGAACATATATGTTTCTTTGCCACGTCCATCTGCACGGCCATTATACCAGTCAATGAAATCTTGTACTTCAGATGCAGATAGCTCAAATTCTTTCTCAAGACCACTGATCATTTTAATAACAAGAAGTGCGTTATCACCAGTCGGCTCTGGTTTTGGATCGGGATTTGGTTCTGGGTTAGGGTCGGGATTTGTGGTTCCTATTTTCTCCATCATTTCTAATTCTTCAATAACTGTAAATGAAGAAAAGCCGTTGTTTGATGTTATATTAATACGATATTGTGTATAGAAGTTCTTGTTGTTAAATGTGTAATCTCTTTTGAAATTTGTTGTCCAGCCTGTCTGGTTAGTTTGTGTATCTAATACGATCCATTCTTGACCATCGAATGCCTCAAACGTCCAATCCTTGGGGCTTTCACCTTTATAAACATCCCTTGATTTTACTGTATACTTAGAAATTTTCTTTGGCTCTGAGAATTCATATTGTAACCAGCCTTTAATTGTACCGCCAGCTGTAGCCCATCCATAAGTATCATCTTTGTCATCAAATGCCCGGTATGCTCTATGATTCCCACTCCATTCAGTGCTTGCACTTGCTAGCCCACTTGGCGCATCATTACTTGTCATCGCAGGAATTAAATCTCCACTGTACTCATCTTCAGCAAAACCGACGCTTTGACCAAAATATAAAATAGAAATGATAAGTCCCAAACTAACAAGAACCTTACTACACGTATTTACAAAAAACATAAAATCCCCCTTGAACTGTTAAAAATGGATAATATCACATAGAAATATATTACATTTCAATGATTTGAGCAAAACAGTTAAAGGTATAAATTCAAATCAAAGGAATGCTCAGGGAAATGTTCATAAGGTGTTCAAGAAATATCTAACACGTCCCAGTTTAAGGAGACGGGCCAATACCAGAGTCAGTTTGGTCAGCTTGATGGAAAAAATTCATTCCCAAAAATCGAGGATGGTTTTTTGTACTGTGTTCTCGTAAATCAAAAAGGAGAACGGACGTGCATAGCTGTTACTGAGGATCATAGTAGTAGACACCCCACTAGGCTTGGTGTCATTGTGCGTTGTTTTTGTTTTTACAGTGAGATCACAGCACGTATCTAAAAATGAATAGTATTTTTTGTTTGATAGGAAGAAAAAGGGAATTATTATGTAATTATGGAATCTAAGAGGAGGTAAGAGAATACCCGGTTTTACTATTCCAACAGCAAGTTATGTCAAGGACATTGATACCTATATCACTGCTTCAGTCTCTGATGAGAATCTACTAGGTGCTGTTACTGAAGCTATAGAAGACTATGAAGGGAAGGCATTTGCAGCAAGGAAAGTTGAGCCTTACTGATCCTACAACATTAGACGGAAATAATTTATCCTGGAAGTACTAGGAGAAAGCAGGTGGAGTTATGAAAAAATTGATCGCTGTTTCTGTTGCTACAATTGCTTTGTTAGTAGGAGGAGCATTTTCTTATAAAGAATTAAACACTACTGAAAAAGATTATCGAGTTGTTACGAATCAGGCCGATTTTATTTTGTTTGAAAATATCGGAGAGGTTGAAAAGTACTCCGGCTATATTGTACAAGCTGAATTTACTGGAAAGAGATCATTAAAAAAATGGAATCTTGGCGAAGGTGATGTAAAAACTGCTTCAGAGTCCGAAGTAAAAATACAGAAGGTTCACAAGGGAAGTCTTAAAGAAGGAGATACAATCTCTGTATATGAGCCTGCTTATTTCGAGGGTGATGTTTTTGATACAGTGGAAGGCTATAATCTCATGAATGAAGAAGGTACCTACGTATTATTCTTGAGAGATACAGGTGATAAAGATGGATATGCAATTATTGGAATGTATCAGGGTAAATATGATATCAGTGCAGGAATGCAGAATACAAAGGCTAAAAAAGCACAACCAACTGATACGTACCGTAGTTTAGAGGAAAGTGAATATTTTGGTGAAAATGTTGAGCAGTTTAATAAATTGAAGAAAGAAGTTTTAGAGAAGTATAATTAGCCATTAGCTAAATTGTTGCCTCCGAACGATTCGGGGGCTTTTTTCGGTTGTTACTATGTGGATAAGCGTACAATTAACTACAGCTATGTTTCATATGGTACGTTGACGTAAAAGAGACTTCGGATAGGTGGTGCGATCGACCAGCTGGCATGATAGAGCTGGGCGTTCCCCCTACACACTAGCAGGTTTCAGCGGCTTCAAAATTTTGAGGCACCATCCAGTTATATAGAAGGTGCCTCATCGTGTTATTTGGTATATTCCATCACTTCAAAGGATTGAATCTTACTGAATGCTACATAATCTTCTCGAGAGGTAAATGGTCCCTTGTTAAAGTCCTTATCGAACATAAATGCTTCTTTACCACGTCCGTCTGCACGGCCATTATACCAGTCAACGAAGTCTTGTACTTCAGATGCAGATAGCTCAAACTCTTTCTCGAGTCCACTGATCATTTTAATAACTAGTAGAGCTTTGTCGCCGGTTGGTTCAGGGTTAGGCTCAGGATTAGGCTCTGGTTCTGGTGATTCACTAATTTTCGCCATCATTTCGATTTCTCCGATTGTGACAAATTTGGAGGAACCGTTGTTCTTTGTTACGTTTATACGATAAGCAAGATACTCAGTGTTGTTATCAAAAGTGAATTCGTTTTTTTGGCCCATTACCCAATTTTTAATGTTTGAACGTGTATCTAAAATTATCCAATCTGTGCCATTCCACCCCTCGAAAGTCCAATCTTTAGGGAGTTCCAATAGGCTATCAATATTTTTAACTCGAGGTTTTATCGTATACTTTTGAATCTTAGTTGGAGCAGAGAACTCATATGAAACCCATCCATAAAGCGTACTTTGAGCACTAGACCAACCATAATCTTCATCTGAATCATTAAAAACATTAAAAGGTTGGTGGTTGATTACGCTCCATATACTACTTGAACGTACTACACCGCTTGGTGAATTATTACTTGTCATCTTAGGAACTAAATCATTGGTATATTGATCTTCTGCATGGCCTATGCTTTGACCAGAAAATAAAATGGCAGTGATTAGACCCATACTTACAAAAAGCTTACTACACGTCTTTACAAAATTCATAAAATCCCCCTTGGGCTGTTAAAAATGGATAATATCACATGGGAATAGATTGCATTTTGATGATTTGAGCAAAATAGTAAAAGGAATTAATTATCAGTTCGGAGGAGAGGGGGTTTGTTACACAAGTGTATTGATTGGATAAATAGTGGAGAGGCACCCTCCTTATTTTTAGGGAAGCGCCTCATCGTGTTATTTGGTATATTCCATGACTTCAAAGGATTGAATCTTGCTGAATGCCACATAGTCTTTGCGTGAAGTAAATGGCCCCTTGTTAAAGTCCTTATCGAACATGTATGTTTCTTTGCCACGTCCGTCTGCACGGCCATTATACCAGTTGATGAAGTCTTGTACTTCGGATGCAGTTAAATCAAATTCTTTCTCAAGTCCACTGATCATTTTAATAACAAGAAGTGCGTTGTCCCCAGTTAATTCTGGATCTGGATCAGTACCCGGATCGGTACCCGGATCAGTGCCTGGATTGGTGCCTGGATTGGTGCCTGGATTAGTACCTGGATCGGTGCCTGGATCGGTGCCTGGATTGGTGCCTGGATTAGTACCTGGATCGGTGCCTGGATCGGTGCCTGGATCAGCGCCAGAATTGTTCTTTTCAAACATCTCCAGTTCAGCAATAATGCTTGCGTTACCTTGGGCAAATACAGATGCCGTAATATTGAGACGGTACTTAATATAGGAGTTAGCGTTACTAAATGAGTATTCTTGCTTTTTAGAGGGGATAGTGTACCAATTTTTTATGTTTGTTCGCTTATCGAGTTGAACCCATTCTGTACCATCCCAGCCATCAAAAGTCCAATTTGCTGGTGCAGTATTCTCATTCCAATAGGTAATGGAATATTTCTCGATTTTTTTGGGAGTTGGAAACTCATATTCTAGTGCACCAGGAAGTACAGTGGCATACCAGGCTGTACCGGGATTATGGTCAAAGGCTTTCCATGGATAAAAAGCATCCCAAAGTTTGGAGGAAGAAAAAGCATGACCTGAAGGTGTAGTTTCCCCAGTCATAACTGGAATCACGTTATCTGTATACTCATTATCTGCTGCTTGTACGAAACTATGACCAGAAAAAATAATGCCTAACAATAATACCAGTGCTAAAACATTTCGAGTACCTTTCCATCTTCTCTTTACAAAATTCATAAAAACCTCCTTGAACTGTTAAATATGGATAATTCCACATAGAAATATATTACAGTTTGTTAAATTGAGCAAAACAGTAAAAGGAATAAATTCAAATCAAAGGAATAATCAGTTAAAAAGTTCAATATATGTTCAAAGAAATAGCAAACCCGTCCCTGTTTTAAGGAGACGGGTTTGCTTGGGATTGACCATACAAGAAGAGCAGATTCACATACACACCTAAACAGCCATATCATAATCAAAGACATTTGCAGCGTATACACCACATGCATTTTTTAACCTGTATTTATGTTTGGAGTGAAGCATTTCAATTAGAGAATGGCTGCCTGTAATCCTGTAAGAAAGGGTGAATCCAATTTGGCCTGCCCATTTTTTCAGCCCTCAGTTGAATATAATACGGGAGGAACATCTCCTTCCAGCATTACATCTGCCGATTTTAACAGAGACGGTCGCATAGATTTGGCTGTAGTGGATATTGGGTCCAATGATGTTTCCATTCTTCTTAACAATGGTTCCGGCGTGTTTTCCGTATTCCAAACGATACCCTTCAATACTTTGTTCCCTGGGTCTTTATTAGGGCAAATTGCAGCAGCAGATTTTAATGGAGATGGGCACATTGATTTGGCTGTAACGGATCAAACTCCCAATGACCGCGTTTTTATCCTTTTGAATAACGGGGATGGCACCTTTGCTGCACCTGTAGCTTATAGTACAGGTGTGTTTCCTGCTGTTTCGCAATCTTTTGCTATTGCTACAGGGGACTTTGATGGTGTAAACGGTGTGGACTTAGCTATAGCAAATGTAGGCCAAATTACAGGAACTAGTTTCATTACTGTCTTGTTGAATAATGGATCAGGTGTATTTACCATGGCGCCAGGAAGTCCTTTTGCCACTACCCCTGGTTTGGCCCCTTTTGATATTGTAGCGGCCGACTTTAATGGAGATGGCAAGCTTGATCTGGCCACTGCCAATCGGGACACCAATGATATAACGATATTTAACGGGAATGGGGACGGTACGTTCCAAACTCCTGGAGTGAGTTTCTCTGTACTTCCAGGGGGAGCATCCCCCCTTAGCCTTGTAGCAGCTGACTTAAATGGTAATGGGTCTATCGATATTGCTGTCGCTAATATTGCTACGAGTAATGTAACCGTCTTTCTAAACAATGGGTTCGGTTCTTTTACAGAAGCAGCAGGAAGTCCCTTTTCCTTGGGCACTGATGCCTTTCCTTTTGATATAACAGCGGCTGACTTTAATTGTGATGGAGTCATTGATTTGGTTACCCCAAATGCAGGGTCTGATAACGTTTCTATTCTCATAAACAACGGGTCAGGGGGGTTCTCGACTCCCTTTCAGTTCCCTACAGGAGCAGGTCCTTTCAGCATTACAGTAGCTGATTTTAATGGAGACGGAAGAGTTGACATCGCTACGGCAAACGAGGATTCGGACAATGTTTCTGTTTTGCTCAATGGCTGCGTGCAGCCACCAACCTGCCCACCTGACATGGTAGTACCTTGCCCTATTGTAAACTATCCAACACCTGTTGCCACCTGCCCTGGAGTCACAGTTACCTGTTCTCCGCCTTCCGGATCGCTTTTTCCAGTGGGAGATACTGTTGTCACCTGTACGGCACAAGATATATTTGGGAATACGGAAGTATGTTCCTTTACCATCACGGTTATTGACGAGCCTCCAACCATTACTTGCCCTGAAGACATCACAGTCAATGTTTTACCAGGGCGAACTTCCGCTACGGTTACCTATGAAGTCACTGCTACTGATACTTGTGGGGTAACCTCAATTACCTGTCATGGGATGTCACGTTCCTTTTCCCCTCCTGCCCCCATTGCAGTTGCAACTTTTACCATGGACTTTCCTGTAGGAATGACGATGCTCACCTGCACAGCTAGGGATCAGTCAGGAAATACTGCCTCTTGCAGCTTTGTGGTTACCGTTACCTTTGGAGTCCCCAACAGTATTCAGCCAGAAATCATTCGCGTAAAAAAAGTGTATGATTGGGTTGTCCTCCAATCTAATTTTAGGCTCATACTGGATTTGAATCATAGTCGTGATGATCAAGGTAATCAAAAATGATGGAACCCGTCTCCTTACAAAGGGACGGGTTTTCTTCGTTGTTTATGCTTTAATGGATCCTGCTTCATTTCTTTAACCGGTATGGAACCGTAGCAATTTTTACATCTTGGCGGGCGAATAAATACGCGCGGATCAATAAACTCGTTTGGTTATGAAGTAAGTTATGCCACCAGCGCTTGGTAATAAACTGTGGAATCATGACAGTAACATGGTCTGTTTCTGCCTTTTTCCATTCAACCGTATCAATAAACTTAAACAAAGGTCTTATAATACTGCGATAATGGGAACGCAGGACAATCAAGCGTATTCCCGGATTCCAGAGCTCCCATTTTTCCTCCATTTTTTTCATGTCTTCATCACTGAACCCGACGTAGACCGCGACAATGTCGTCTGACAAGGATTGCGCATAACTAATGGTGTTTTTCACCACCTGTGAAATCCCTGCCACAGGAATAACGATGACACTCCCTTTGGGTTCGGGCTTTTCTGTTTCCATATCGAGTCGTAGTTCATTTGCCAAATCTCTATAATGCTGATTTATTTTCCTAAAGATGAAAATGACGATAGGAAGGAACACAAAAATCGGCCATACCTGCGTGATTTTTGTAATGAAAAAGATCAGGCAAATGGTAAGGGTCGTTAGCATTCCTAACGTATTAATAATGAAAGGTGTGAACCACCCTCGGGGCTTTTTGGAAATCCAGCGTTTCATCATTCCTGCTTGTGACAAGGTAAACGGTATAAAAACACCGAGCGCATACAAAGGAATTAAGTTTTCCGTTTCTCCTTTAAACGCAATCACTAATAGGGCGGAAAGAACAGCCAAGAAAATAATCCCGTTTGAAAACCCAAGACGATCGCCTCGAACCATGAACATGTTTGGCATAAATCTGTCCTTGGCAAACATAAAGGCGAGTAAAGGAAAGGCTGCAAAAGCAGTATTAGCTGCCAGGAATAAAATAAGCGCTGTAACAGCTTGTATCGAGTAATACATGATTCCTCGTCCAAAAACAGTAGAAGCGATTTGAGATACCACCGTTTCCTTAGGATTCGGTGAAATACCATACAAATAGGCCAACAGGCTAATGCCCATGAACATAACTCCGAGGATAAGTCCCATCATGATAAGAGTTAATGCTGCATTTTTGGGTGCGGGGTCCCTGAAGTTGGGAATGGCATTGGATACGGCTTCTACACCTGTTAATGCGGAACACCCTGAACTAAATGCTCTCAATAGAAGAAATAAGGTTATACCTGGAACAACTGCCCCATATGCTGGGGGATGAGTTTGAACATTCCCCACCAGCCATTGATATCCGCCGCCAATAATTAGGACGAGCATGGCGAAAACAAACAAATAAACAGGATACATTAAAATCGTTGCCGATTCTGTGATTCCCCGTAAATTTAATACCGTCACGATGGCAATCATGAACAGTGCAATCAGAACGCGATGTTCATGTAGGACTGGAAATGCCGAAGTAATAGCGTCTGTAGAAGCAGACGTACTAACAGCGACCGTTAAAATGTAGTCCACGAGCAAAGAGCCGCCTGCAACCAGTCCCGTAGTCGTTCCTAAATTGTCCTTGGCGACAATGTATGCTCCACCGCCTGTTGTATAAGCAAAGATGGTCTGGCGATAAGACAAAATGAGGATGGTTAAAAGACAGACAACCGCAATGGAGATGGGGAGAGAGTACCACATCGCTACTGCTCCCAAAGAAATTAATACGAGAAGAATCTGTTCTGTTCCGTAAGCGACAGAAGACAGAGCATCAGATGAAAGTACCGCCAAAGCCTTTACTTTATTTAACTTTTCTTCGGCAAGCTCACTTGATTTCATAGGTCTACCGAGTAAAAATCGCTTGAATTCTGAGATCATATGTAGTCCCCTTATCTGACATTTCTCGTTAGTTTTCCCTCTACCACCTGAAAATTAGTCAAATGATGAAGGCCATTAAAAGAAGGAACCTGAATAGCTGATGATCGAATAATACAAATACCATAATGTCAAAACTAAAAATTGGCATGACACCAACGAGATGAGGGGTGTTCCTTGATGACGACAAGTAAGACGAATCCTAAGGTTGATGAATTTTTAAGCAAGGCGAAAAAGTGGAAGGCTGAATACGAGAAGCTGAGAAGGATTGTTCTGGACTGTGAGTTGACCGAAGACTTCAAGTGGATGCATCCCTGTTACACGTTTGAGAAAAAAAACATCGTTTTAATACATGGATTTAAAGAATATTGTGCGCTACTGTTTCAAAAAGGTGCTTTGTTAAAAGATCCAAATGGGATTCTCATTCAACAAACGGAGAATGTACAGGCTGCTCGTCAGATCCGGTTCACCAGTGTGGAAGAAATCATGGAAATGGAATCTATTTTGAAGGCCTATATTCAGGAAGCCATTGAAGTTGAAAAAGCCGGTTTGGAAGTGGACTTTAAAAAGCATGAAGAATATGCCATTCCTGAAGAATTTCAAAATAAATTAGATGAAATCCCTGCCTTGAAAACTGCCTTTGAAGCATTGACACCGGGACGGCAAAGAGCCTACCTGCTTCATTTTTCAGCGCCGAAACAAGCCAAAACGCGAGAGTCAAGGGTTGAAAAATGTATGCAGCAAATTCTCGAGGGAAAGGGATTAAATGATTAATGGAAAGAAAAGAGGCGGAAACTACCGCCTCTTTTTCGTGCTTGGCCATAGGGCTCGTTACATTTTTGAAAAAAAATACGAAGAAAACCGAACCTTTTTTCGATCGAGAGACAATATAGGGTGTAAGCTGCTACTCAGGAGGGCCCTCTGAATGGAAAATGAAGAGATGTACCAATTACTTATAAAAATGAAAGAGGGGGATCAACAAGCGTTTCATACGATGTATGATGCCACCTTTCAGGACGTATACCGGACCGTCTCCTTTCTGGTTGATCATAAGCAGGATCGGGAAGATGTCATGAATGAAATCTATATGCAAATGTGGACCTCACTTGCTAATTACGATACGAACCGTCCTTTCCAGTTCTGGCTGCATGGCCTGGTAATCCGTCAAGTGCAGAGATTTCGGGTCAAGAGCTGGAGGAGATTCCGCATTGTTGAACGCATTCGTTCCTTCTCTCACGAAGAGTCTTATTTGGATGAACATACTGCGTTGATGGATGGCACAAACCAAATGATATCCCAGTCCATACGAAAACTGACCGACAAACAGCGGACAGTGATTATCTTCCGCTTTTATCATGACTATACGCTTGAGGAAATTGCGACTTTGCTCGATATTCCGCTGGGTACAGTCAAGTCCAGATATCATGCTGGCCTCCAGGCGCTTCGAAAAAACATAGGGAATCTCCCAGTGGAAAGGATGGAAAAAATCAATGACTATTGAACGCAAAATCCGTGAACATCTGCACGAAGAGGCACAAACGATGGAGTGCCCGCCGGCCATTTCCAAACGAATCGAACAATCCTATTCTCACTATTTACAACGAAAAAGGAGCGAAATAACGATGAAAAAACGATTAATTGGTGGAATTGTTGCTGCTGCGATTTTGATTCCAACCGCAGCATTTGCGGCCCCTGTTGTGATAGACATGCTTACTCGAGCACCAATGACTTCTGAACAAGTCAAGCTGGATGAGGCTGGAAAAGCAACACTTGAGAAGCTGTATCATGCCATTCCTGAAACACAATCATTTGAGATTATCAATGCAAGCTACCTTGGAGACCCCAATGATTCAACCAAAAAGGTCCAATTAAGCATCGTCTTGCAAGAAAAAGGGGGGACTGGCAAAAAGATTACCCTCCATACAAACGGTATTACGGATGAGATTCAAGACCTGACGCAAGAGAATTGGGAGCCTAAGGAGAAACCACTCATTACGTTACCCGATCAGGAAATCAAGGGGAAGGTAGATCAGCTCATTGATAAATTGTACGGCAACATCAAAGATTACGAGGTTGCCATGGAGCAAATGGACAATCCAGATCAAAAAGCATTTATCTTGAATTACACCAAGAAGGGATCAGTGGGAGAGGGTTACCAAGTATTTGTTCAGGGGAATAGCATTAGTCTTGCTCCGGTAGATTTTGAACCATCTAACGCTGAAGTAGAAGGTTATTTCTCTAGAGACGGTAAGCCAGATTACTATGCTGATAATTTTATAAACGATGAAAAACTGTTTGCTCTATTAAAAATGAGCCCGACAGAGTTAAAAGAAGAACTAGCAAAAGGGAAATCTGTTGTGGAGGTTGCAGCATCGAAAAATATCTCGAAACAACAAGTGATTGATGTGATTGCAAGAACACAGGCTGAAAGACAGCTTCAAGATGGAAAAAATAAAGTAACGATCAGCGATGATTTACTGAAACAAATGATGAAAGATGTTGAACCAAAAGTCGTACACGTAATTGAACACAAGACGGAAACGGAATGGAAATAGTCTATTGGGAATGGATTGGAAGAAGAGGCGGGAAACCGTCTCTTTTTGCGTCAAAAATAAAGTTGTGCGTCCGCCTACGGGAAGATTCATGATGGTTACGTATACTGTAACGTACTATTTTGACTACACGCTCAAGTCAATTGAAAGGAGAGGTCGACCGTGGCAATTGGACAGATGACTCGGGTCAGCTTGCCGTACCCCTCTACATGGGAAATTCAAGCGAGCTTCGGTGGAAGACCAACCACGTTGGGCACATTGGTGATTTCCAATGTCTCGAATGGCAGGGTCAGCGGTACCGTTAATTTCCGTGGTACTCCGACTCCCATACAAGGAAGTTGGGATGAGAGGTCCAGGCAAATCACGATTGAATCACCTTATGCCAATTTTGTTGGCACCTTGGCTTACAAAGAAGAGCCAACAATTGGGTTGCGACATTATGTATTACGAGGATCGGTTCGAATGAAGCCGCCATCTGTGCGGGCAGGAGAAGTGGGAACATGGACGGCCGTTACGCATTTACCGCTGTAAGGAAAAAGGAGGCACCTTCCTGTTAGAAGAAGGTGCCTCCTTTTGTGATGTGTGGTTACAGTTTATTGAGTGATTCCGAGCATTTGCTTCATATCTTCTTGAGCATCACCAATCAACTGAATATGGAACAAGTCTTGTAATACTTCCAGAACACCGGGTTGAATGAACTCAGGCAATTTTGGGCCGATCCGTATATCTTGTATCCCGAGGCTAAACAGACCGAGCAGGATGGCAACCGCTTTTTGTTCAAACCAGGAAAGAACGATACTTACTGGCAGCTCGTTCACTTCACACTCAAAGGCATCTGCTAATGCAGCCGCAATCGTTATGGTAGAAACCGAGTTATTGCACTGTCCCAAATCGATATATCTTGGGATGTCGGTACCTGGTACGGTGCCGAAATCTACATCGTTAAAACGGAATTTCCCGCAGGAGGTCGTAAGAATGACTGCTTCTGGCGGTAAGGACGTAGCCAATTCACGGTAATACTCGCCTCCCTTACCAGGAGCGTCACAACCAGCGATGACGAAGAAGCGTTTGATCTTTCCTTCCTTGACTGCCTGAATAATTTCAGGGGCGATGCCCAAGACCGTTTTATGATGATAGCCAGTCGTCAATGTCAGTTCCGATTCGATGGAAACCTCAGGAAGAGACAATGCTTTTTCAATGAGTGGCGCAAAATCGTTTTCTTCGATTTTCGTCACATTTTCCAAACCGGTTATATCATATGAAAAGAAACGATCGGCGTAGCTGCCTCGAATAGGCATCACACAGTTTGTTGTAGCCAGGATAGCGCCGGGAAATTTCTCAAACAACTGGCGTTGATCGTACCATGCTTTCCCGATGTTCCCTTTCAAATGAGGATATTTCTTCAGTGCGGGATAGCCATGTGCAGGCAGCATTTCGGAATGCGTATATACATTGATCCCTTTGCCTTCTGTCTGTTTTAACAGCTCTTCGAGAGCAAACAGATTGTGCCCCGTAACAACGATGCATTTTCCTTCTATTTTGTTTTGCGAGACGGTGATTGGCTGCGGCACTCCGAAATGATCCGTATGAGCTCGATCCAAAAGCTCCATGACTTTTATCGCGGCCTTCCCTACTTTCATGGCCATTTGCAAATGTTCGTCCAAGTTGAAATTCACATTCGTCAATGTAAAATAAAGGGCTTCCTGTGTAATTCCGTCCACTTCAGGATCGATATATCCCAGTTGTCGAGCATGTGTCGCATAAGCTGCAATCCCTTTTAAAGCAAAAATAATGGTATCCTGAATACTCGCAAGATCTTCATTCTTTCCGCAAACGCCGATGACCTTACAACCACCTGTTGGAGTCTGTTCACATTGATAACAAAACATGTATAATCCACTCCTTCGATTCAAGATTTCGCTTTGATTATAAGCGGATTGCCCCGGAAGGAGCTGTGATTAAAATCACAACGAAACCAAACTTTGCCTCTTATCATAGTGGATGAAGAAGATTTCCCAAGTGAGGGGTGTTGTTTATGGTACGAAAATGGCAGTTGCCGTTACAGACGTTGAGTCTTACGGTCGGTTTCATGGTATGGGTCATTCTGTCATCGCTCATGCCTTTTATCAAAGAAACCGTACCCATGAGTGCAAGCGAAGTGGCGTGGGTGACAGCGATTCCTGTTCTTCTTGGATCGCTGCTGAGAATCCCAGTTGGATATTGGAGTAACCGATTTGGCGCGAGGCTATTATTTAGCATCAGCTTTCTCTTGCTGCTGGCTCCTGTTTTCTATATTAGCCAGGCGACCACGTATACCGATTTGTTAATCGGCGGGTTATTTATAGGGATAGGCGGAGCGGTGTTTTCCGTTGGTGTCACGTCTCTACCTAAATACTATCCGAAAGAGAAGCATGGTTCTGTAAACGGAATCTACGGTATGGGGAATATTGGTACAGCGATCACGACGTTTTCAGCGCCAGTTCTGGCTAAATCGTTTGGATGGGCAACCACTGTACAGATGTTTATGCTATTGCTTGTGGGATTCGCAGTGCTTACCTTCTTGATGGGGGATAAAAATGAACCTAAGGTAGTGACTCCTCTTGGTCAGCAGATAAAGAGTGTCTACAAAAACGAAAAGCTGTGGTTGATCAGTTTGTTCTACTTTATTACGTTTGGTTGCTTCGTTGCTTTCACCGTGTATCTCCCGAACTTTTTAGTGAGCCATTTCCAACTGGATAAAGTAGATGCAGGTATGAGAACAGCAGGGTTCATTCTTTTGGCGACACTTGCAAGACCATTGGGAGGCTGGCTTGGAGATAAGTGGAACCCCTTCAAGGCATTGATGATTGTGTTTGCCGGGCTCGCCTTGTCTGGTATCGTTTTATCGTTTTCGCCATCGATTTTGATGTATACAGTAGGGTGCTTGTTGGTAGCGGCATGTGCCGGAATCGGTAACGGTGCTGTGTTCAAATTAGTGCCGATGTATTTCTCGCGACAAGCGGGGATTGTAAACGGGATCGTATCGGCTATGGGGGGATTAGGAGGATTTTTCCCGCCGTTGATCCTAACGCTGTTGTTTAATCTGACCGGGCATTACGCGATCGGTTTCATGGCGTTATCGCAGTTTGCACTAGTAAGCTTGGTCTTGGTGATGTGGATGTTTTACCAAGAGAAGCTGCAGCTCGCCGCCACCATTATGGAAAAGACGGGAGAGGCGATACTGATTACCGATACGCGAGGAGTCATTAAAAGTGCGAACCACGCTTTTACGAAAGTGACTGGTTATGAGATGAATGAAGTGATTGGCAAGTCCCCCAATATTTTAAAATCAGGCAGGCAGAATGCCGATTTCTATCAAAAAATGTGGGGCTCGATCAAGGAGAATGGCTATTGGCAAGGAGAGATCTGGAACCGCCGGAAGAATGGGGATCAGTATCTCCAATGGTTAACGATTAGCGCGATTCTGGACGATGCAGGTGACGTCGAGTACTATACTGGCATGTTCAGCGAGCTCGCGGAGCAAAGACATGGATAAAGAAGTTTAAATCACTGATGAAAAAAAGTCTTGGACGGACAAGTCCAGGACTTTTTTTGTGCAGGAAAGTATGTAGACTTTGCTCACATTTGACAAATATCAGGTGGGCAATCATCACAAAAAATCGCTTCTTTTAAATAGGCAAGGTCCTTAATCAAGATATGCCCGTGGGGAAGCAGATCGATGGAATCCTGTTTTTTTAGATCGGAAAGCATCCGGTTGACACTCTCTCGTGTCAGACCAATGAATTGTGCCAAATCACGATTGGTAAGGGAAAGGTCGATGAGGATTCCGTCGGGGTGTGGCTTGCCGTACGTGTTACTCATGCGGATTAGCGTGGAATACAAGGCGCCGATTTTGCCATTGAGTAGCAAATCGCGAAATTTGGACTGCATCCGCCTGTTCATCAATCCCATCCAACGCAGGAAGTCTACGCAAAATTGGCCGTTTTTGATGAGCATTTTTTCCAACCCTTGTCGCGGGATGATCCATACCTCACCCTCCATCAACATGGTTCCTGTGGAGGTGTACGTCAATTCCTGTTCGAATAGCCCGGAAACGCCAACTAACTCTCCTGCACCAAATACTTGCAGTGTTAATTCTTTTCCATCGTTCGTGTTTTTTGTGAGCTTGATTTGGCCCGACGAAATTAAGAATAGCTGATCGGCTCTTTCACCATCCAAAAAAAGAACGGCCCCGGGAACGAAATTTTTCCGAACAGAAAACGTTCCAAGGCTATTCACAAAATCGGAAGAAATCTGCTCGACAAACGTTGTACCATTTCCGGTCATGTGGGTCCCCCTTACAACAAGGATACATAGGTAACTCATTATATCATCATAAATTGATAGTTTGGGAAGAGGAAATCGTCCTGATTGTGGCAGGGATGTGAGGTAAATCACAACCTGGGTTTCGAGCCATTGCTACAATGGTCTCGAGCGAAAGGAAAAAATGAGCAGCAGCAGGGAGGGTGTTGTATGAACTATCTATTTGCTTCCAAAGTGGCGAAGCGTGCTTTTATCATCATTGCTTGCTTGTTCGTCTTAAGTTACGTGGGAACACGTTTTTTCACGCATATTGATTTGGCGCTTTACGGCTATATGGTGGGGACCCTTGTCTTTATCGGAGGTTTCCTTTATCGATTTTCTGCGTGGGCAGATCGCCCGCCAACGAATGTCATTTTGAAAAAGGGGCTACGCCTTCTCTTTCGTAAAAGCACGGCGAATACAGCAGTGGATCATCTGGCCATCTATCGCTTTATTTGGAATCGGGGATGGTACCGCTGGACACAGCACATTTTGCTGGGATGGGGATGCATCCTGGCCGCGTTTGTCACCTTTCCGTTAGTGTTTGGCTGGATGTATTTCACGATGACGGACAATGGCTACTATCAGGTCGTGTTCATGGGTGTGGATGTTCTGACCGTACAAGCGGATGGCTGGATTGCGTTTCTCTTTTACAACGCGTTGAACATTACTGCTTTTATGGTCATCGGTGGAGCAGTCATGGCCTTGTATCGCAGATTAAAGAACATGCAGGCACGGGCTGAACAATCCTTTGTCTACGACTTTTTGCCTTTATACCTGCTGCTGTTTATTAGCGTGACAGGCTTGATGTTAACCGCAAGCAACATGTTCTTAGGGGGCTTTGGGCACCCGGTCATATCAGTCACTCATCAATTTGCAGTGATTGTAACATTGATTTATCTGCCATTCGGAAAACTGGCTCACATACCATTCCGTCCCATGAGTGTGTTTGCACGTAATTATCGCGAGCACTATGGCGAGCAGGAAATGAAAAAGTGCAAAGTGTGCAGCAGCGAGTTTGTTTCTGCGGAACAGTCCGCAGATGTAATCAACGTGCTGGGTAAAAACGAAATGGCTTTTCAAATGGAAGAAGGATTCCACTTGGCTGAACTTTGCTTGCCGTGCCGCAGAAAATACCGGATGTTCCGCTTCACAGGAGTTCCTACGCACGAGATCAATGCCAGGGAGGCAAATCAACATGCCAAAGGATAAATTTTTTAAAGTAATTGAAAACAAGATACATCCGAATGAGAAATTGGTCAGCACGCACTGCAGCTACTGCGGTATGCAATGCGGGATGAACCTGCGTGTAGATACAACGACGAACAAGATTATTGGAGTGGAGCCACGATACGATTTTCCTGTCAATCTGGGGAAGATGTGCCCAAAAGGGGTGACGGCTTATCAGCAGGTGAACCATCCGGATCGGATACAGCGGCCGTTGATTCGAACAGATGCTTCATTAAAAGGCACGGCGGAAGGTTTTCGGGAAGCGTCATGGGAAGAAGCGCTTGACTTGATCGTTTCCAAGTTCAAGGAGTTGCAACACAACTATGGCAAAGACACCTTGTCTGTTTACTCTGGCGTTTCCATGACGAACGAAAAATGCTACCTAACGGGTAAGTTTGCGCGGGTTGCCTTGCAAACTCGCTATATCGACTACAATGGCCGCTTCTGCATGTCATCCGCCGCGGCAGGATTGAATCGAAGCTTGGGGATTGACCGCGGTTCTACCATTCCCTGGACGGACATTCACCAAACAGACTGCTTGTTTTTGGCCGGATCAAACGCGGCCGAGTGTCACCCAACCAGCATGTTCCGTATTTGGGAAGTGCAAAATCGAGGCGGCTATCTGATCGTAGCCGATCCAAGGGAAACACCTTTGGCACGTCGCGCTGATATCCACTTGGATCTGCGGCCCGGTACGGATTTGGCGCTGGCAAACGGAATCGTTCATCTCCTGATCGAGAATGGACATATAGATGAAGACTTTATTCGAAATCATACGAATGGTTTTGAGGAAACAAAAGAAGTGGTTGCTACCTTCACACCGGAGTATGTCAGCGAAATAACAGGAGTTTCGGTGGAGAAGATTGTGCGGGCTGCCGACATTTTCGGGAGGGCACCCGATGCGATTGTGATGTTTTGCCGTGGAGTGGAACAGCAAGCGAAAGGGACAGACAACGTATCGGCCTACACGAACATGTCGCTCGTCACAGGCAAGATTGGCCGCCCAAAATCAGGGGTTGCAACCCTTACTGGTCAAGGAAACGGTCAAGGGGGGCGGGAACACGGACAAAAAGCCGATCAATTGCCCGGCTACCGCAAGCTGGACAATCCTGAACATGTGCGTGAAATAGCGTGTGCCTGGGGCATTCCCGCGGAAGAGATGCCGCAGAAAGGTGTCTCTGCCTATGAGATGTTCCAGCTCATGAAGGATAAAACGATTCGCAGCTTATACTTACTCTGCTCCAATCCGGTTGTAAGTGCGCCAAATCTAAATCATGTTCGGGAGTCCCTGAAAAGTCTGGATTTTATGGTTTGCTGCGACTTTTACTTGTCCGAATCAGCTGAATACGCCGATGTCGTTCTTCCCGTTACGACTTGGGCAGAGGACGATGGTACGACAACCAATCTCGAAGGGCGCATCATTCGTCACCGTCAGGCACAGGAATGGTTTGCCGAATCCAAGCCTGACTGGTGGATTCAGATCGAAATCGCCAAAAGAATGGGGCGCGGACAATTCTTTACTCACTTGAAGTCTCCTCAGGATATTTTCAATGAAATACGTCAGGTCTCCAAAGGCGGAGTAGCTGACTACTACGGCGTCACCTACGAGAAAATTGATCAAAACAACGGTGTTTTCTGGCCGTGCCGCGAGGAAGGCGACGAGGGACAGCCCCATTTATTCCTGGATAAAAAATTTTATCACCCGGATGGCAAAGCCAAAATATGTGCGCTGCCTTACCGTCCGCCAGCGGAGGAGCCGGATGAAGAATATCCTTTGCGGTTAACGACGGGACGAGTTGTGTTCCACTATTTGTCCGGGAACCAGACAAGACGAATCCCGTTTTTGAAGGACATGTATCCTGATCCGCTGCTTGAGGTTCACCCAAAAACAGCGACACGTTACGGTATTGAACACGATGAGCTGGTCACTCTGAAAACGAGAAGAGGCGAGGCGCAGTACCGCGTGAAAGTGATCGAGGCGATTCGAGAGGATACGGTGTTTGTTCCGTACCATTGGGGAAAAGCGCAGTCTATCAATCTGCTGACCAACCCGGCATTGGACCCATATAGCAAAATGCCAGAGTTTAAAGCGTGCGCCGCGAAAATCATCAAGCACAAACATGGAGGAGTTCGCCATGGGTAAACAAGTCTTATACATCGAAATGGATAATTGCATTGGTTGTCGAAGCTGCTTGGCGGCGTGTACACAGTGTGGAGGTCACGACAACCGAAACCGAAACTACGTACTGGATGTCGACCCGTTTATCAGCAGACAAACGATTCCCCTCATGTGCTTTCATTGTGTCAATCCTGCTTGCGCCCGCAGCTGTCCTGCTCAGGCGATTCAAATCGCAGATAATGGGGCCGTATTGTCAGCCTTGGTAGAGAAATGCATCGGTTGCCAAAATTGTACGATTGCCTGCCCCTATGGGATTCCCAAATTTGATGAAGAACAGAATCTCATGTATAAGTGCGATCTATGCTACGACCGTACGAAAGAGGGAATCCCGCCGATGTGCGCTTCGGTTTGCCCGACAAACACCTTGCAGTGGATTGAGGAAGCAGAGCTGGAAGAAAAACGGGCACAGATTCCTTTGGCCAATGGCAAATGGACTGCCAGCCACGACCCGGATGTGCTGGAAGGCGAAACCAATGTGAAAATTAGCCTGCCTGGCATTCTGCAGGGCAAACAGAAGCTATTCTAGAGGGGAGATATACCTTATGGAGAACGAGAAAACCCGCCCCATTCCGTTGAAGGATGACAATTACACGCATAACATCAATCGTTCCAATGAGCGTAGTCTGGATCGACGGAGTTTTATGAAAACAATGGTAGGAGCGGCCGGTCTTTTCGCGGCATCTACTCTGCCATGGGGAGCATTAGCTGCCAAGGAGCTGATGAGTTCATCCAGCAAGTCGTATCCCACACAAAAAATCGCGAATCTCAGCGATATAAAGCCCGGAGATGCGATTGAGTTTGCTTATCCAGGAGAGCATGACAGCGCGTTGTTCGTTTATGTGAAGGAAAAGGAATACAAGGCGTATCAAAATGCATGTACCCACCTGCGTTGTCCGGTATTTTGGGACCGGGATGAGAAAGAGCTGCTATGTCCTTGCCATCATGGGAAATTTGATATTGCCACAGGTAATCCGCTCGCTGGTCCCCCAAGAAGACCACTTCCGGAAATTTTGCTGAAAGAGAAAGATGGAGCCGTATACGCTGTAGGGGTGAAGAAATATGAAGAGCAGCTATAGAGGTGTCATCCTATTAGCATTGATCTTATTCGCCAGCATTGTTTGCACGCAGTACACAGTCAACATGTATTTTGCACAGCGCTATATGGAGGTACTCTTGCTCAGCGGTGCAACGGTAGTGTTGTTCCCACTGGCATGGATGGTATTGAGAAAAGACCAGCGAAATCGAAGAGAACAAAGAAAATAATCTGGGAAAGGGAGTGTGATCAGTTGTCATGAATCCGAGTAAGCAAACGATTGCCGAGCTTCACCAGGAGCTGCCTGCCTTGGTGGATAAAAAAATGGGGATACTCATTCAAGATTTGGCGGATAATGCTGAACCACACAGTCCGGCTCTCTTAGAAAGGCAGCTGGCAAAATGGGAGATCACGGAGGATGAGGAGCATCTGCGACTCTATTTTAATCCTTGCCAGTTTGTTGCGATTCCCCTCCAGAATGGACCGGTTGTTTTTTCGCAAGAGGATGACTGTATTCGAATGGTTGCTAGGGACAATCGGGGACAGCTAGCGTATCGCATTTCTTTTGGTAACTAACTCCCACTAGTAGATGGAGGGATTGTAATGGGACCACCGCCTATAGGATGTATGGGGATGATGCAGGAGTTTGAAGGGAGAAGGAAGCTCTGTCCAGCCCTGGAAAAACTGAAAGACGAGCACCTAGCATTAGCTGAGCAGATGAATGAGCTCGTTCATCTGGCAAATAACCTGAAAGCTACTGCCGAACCTACGAAACGAAAAAAAGGCTTAACAGAGCTCCATGAGCTGGCGTCCTCGTTTCGGGCAGAACTGGAGAAACACTCCAGACGCGAGGAGGAAGACCTGTATCCCCTGATGGCTAACTATATCGAACGGGAGATGGGACCGATTGCTGTCATGGAGGAAGAGCATGATCTTATTCATGAAAGCCTGATGTCGTTCATGCGAATCGTAGAAAAGGAAAAGTCTGAACCAGTTGAAATAGAAGCGGTCCACACTCATTTGCTGAAGTCAATAGAAATCCTCATGGAACATTTCTTTAAAGAAGAGAGTGTGCTCTTCCCGATGGCAGAATACGTATTGAGTGACGCAGAAAAAGAGCAGTTGCGAGTACTGTTTCAAGCTTAGAAATCATGTAGCCCTCCTACTGGTAAAAGTGGGAGGGTGATTTCGTTTTCCAATTATATTCTTTTAAGGGGAAATGTGCGTGTTTCTACTGTCATTTGTCGGTTTCAATCAGATGAAACTAATCATTTACTAGTAGGGATTAATTAGAGGAGGAGGTGTTCAATGTGCCGATTGTTAAACCGTATCTAACCTCATTGAGATTTACGTCCACCATGGGTGCTGGAACTGGTACTGGTGCAGCGTTTGCCATTGCGGCAACTGCATTTACCACTGACGCTGGCGCTGCTGCGACAGCATTTCCTAGTACGTTTGCTTTTTATAATCTCTACGTCAACGGTGTGCTTCAGGCAGGTAATACTTCCACAATCACAACGACAGCGATCACGATTCCAGATGGAAATGCCGAAAACGGTGGTACACCTGTAGTTGTAGAATTTGTCGTTAACTAAGGTGAATAGATTGGTGGCCCCAGGTGGATGGAATGTGCCTGGGGTTCACTCTATGTGTAAATCGGAGTGAACGGTCGAAGCACTTCGAGAAAGGACGAGTGATTTCATGAGGCGCTATGTCACACAGTCATACACCGTGAGGAGACAGTGTCTGCAAATCGTCCAGCCATTAGGTTGTCCCGGGATTTTTCCAGTAAAGCCCTCCCCCACGTGTCCTCCCTGTCCCCCATGTCCATGTACGCCTGGTATCATACGAACAGAAACCTATCAGTATACAGCAATATCAGATGGAGTCAAAAATGTGTATACCAACAGTGATGCTGTCATGCCATTCAGTACTTCCGGGATTCTGGATCCGAATGAAGTTTCGGTTGTGAATCTATTCATCAATGGAATGCTACAACCTTCCAATTTGTATGTTGTCCAGCCGGGAGTTTTGATTCTGAGTGACATTCCTGTACAAGGTGTTCCTCTTATTCTTCAGTTCATTAAGATGATTGTCTCATAAATGGTAGCTTCCATCTCGGGAAAAGGTCATGTCATACATACATGCCATTTTCCTTCCATGTTGTGCCCTTGATGGCGTACACGGCGCACATCAAGGAGGGTAGGCGAATATCATGGCGATATCGACTGAAACCGTACAGGAGGTATTTTCCATGTATCCGAGATACCCATACTACAGTTACAAAACTACTTGCGAAGAGACTCCCCTTACGTTTCCGCCTCAGCATCAGGATCGACAACCGGGGATGGAATACTTGATGGTCCCGCGACCGATTTTCGATAATCCTGACTATATCGGAAGTGGCAAGCTTCGGGGAAAGGTAGCCATTATAACGGGTGGAGATAGCGGGATCGGCCGGGCCGTAGCGGTTGCTTTTGCGAAGGAGGGGGCAGCTGTAGCGATTCCTTATTTGGATGAGCACATCGACGCCGAGGAGACTAAGCAAGTCGTTGAGTATTACGGAGGGCAATGTTTGCTGCTGCCGGGAGACTTGCGCGACGAGACTTGGTGTCGGGAGGTCGTACGCCAAACGGTTGCCTGTTTTGGCAAAGTGGATGTGCTTGTTTTGAATCAAGGCGTACAGTTTCCACAAGAAAGCATCCTCCAGATAAGTCGCGAGCAACTGGAAGACACGTTTCGCACCAACCTTTTCCCCTTATTTTACATCACACAAGAGGCGTTGCCGCATTTGCAGCCAGGCAGTTCCATCATTAGTACGGCTTCGGTTACTGCCTATGCGGGTCATCCGCAATTGGTTGATTATTCAGCAACCAAAGGGGCCATCGTCTCCTTTACCCGCTCCTTGTCCCTTCAATTGGTCAAGCAAGGCATCAGGGTGAATGCAGTTGCTCCTGGACCAATCTGGACTCCGCTGCAAGTATCCAGCTATTCGGCAGAATACATCACGACTTTGGGTGTCGACACGCCGATGCGTCGCGCAGGACAGCCGTTTGAGCTGGCTCCGACCTATGTCTACCTGGCCTCGGATGATTCGGGATATGTCACGGGCCAGGTATTGCATGTCAATGGTGGAACGATTACAGGGACGTAGCGGTGAATTAAAAGTCTCTCGTCTTCGATTTGGTAGGCAAGATCGCTTGCTCTCCCTTTTCATAGAAAGCCAGTAGAGTATGGACAAAACTCAATCTCGGCACGATTATATAGACCGCTAAGGCAGACCCAATGCTGATCAAGGCACCCACAATGACATCTGCCGGATAATGAACGCCTACCAAAATGCGAGAAAGCCCGACACAAACAGCAAGCAGCATCCAGAGTGGCCCCGTCGTCTTTCTAAAAAGCCAGTAGGTCATGCAAAAGGAAAAAAACAAGATCGTATGGTCGCTGGGAAATGAATTGTCGACAGCTTTTTGTACCAATTGATTGACATTCGCAAGCTCTGCGAATGGCTGATTATTCGCATGAAGGCTTCCAGCTACTTTCCCGAATAGCTCAGCGATGACAAACGTAAATGTCGCACAAACGACCATGAGGCGATTCTCATGTTTTCTCGTAAACCAATACACCAAAGCGCTTAACGCCAGAATAAACACCGTATATTCCGCTACGTAAAAAGACACGGGATTGAGAGCCGGATACTCTTTCCCCAAGTCATTAATCAAGCGGAAATAGTGAATGTTGATTTCCATGCCATTCATTTTGGAGATCCCCCTTTACATGTAACAGGAGAATTTTAATCGATAAGAGAGAAATGGGAAATTGATTTACCTTACGAAATATTACAGGGTTGTAAGGTTGGTTCGGTAGCATCAAAAAAGAGACGGCAGAACCGTCTCTTTTTCATTGGGCAAAAGTTTTTTGTTTTTTGTTTTTGCCCGCTGCTTTGGGATAAATGTCTTTTTTGACAGCCTTTAATTTTCCGGCACGATCCATGGTCACGTTGATGGTATGATCCGGGGAAGTGTAAATGACAAGAACCTGTGTCTTGTTATCCTGGACAGTAGAGGAGCTGATCTGTGAGAACTTGTATTTTTCTGCTTGCTTTCCAAACAAAAGCTTGAGGTGCTCCTTGCCTTTTTTGATCGCTTCCTCATCACCTAAAGCCTCTTTCGAAGAGGGGAGTCCGTTTTGAATGTCTACGCTGATCAGCTCTCCTGTACTTGCGTTTACATGGACAACTCCGAAGTCTGGGGTAGTACCGTCTGGTTTGCTCGACAAGATCACTTCCAGACGTTCGATCGGACCAGAAGTGGCGGCAACTTTCTCTTTTACGATGGAGGTGATGTGATAGTTCTTCAGGTCAGGGATGGCTTCTTTGACGTGATTCAGAGTCGCTTTTGCTTTTTGATTCAGATCGTTTATGGAAAGCTCTTCTAACTTGGTCGCAGTTACAGTTGCTTTCTCTTTGTGGGAAGAGGCTGCTGCGGCTTCGTTGGTCAGAATAGGTGTGTTTGGCAAAAGGAGTGCCGCTATCAGGGCAAAGGGTAGTACTTGGTGTTTGAACATTCGAAGCAACCCCTTTTATTCTTCGATAAGCATATCTTTTTTGGCAGCCTTAAGCTCACCTTCGCTATCCATTGTCACGTAAATGTCATGGTCTGGTGCGGTGTAAATCACGAGAATTTGTTTTGCTCCATCTCCGAAAACATAGTTGCGAACATCAGATACCCCATACTTGTCTGCTTTCTCCCCAAAAAAATGTTTCAGGTACTCGAAACCCTTCTTGGTGGCTTCTTCCTTGTTCAATTTCGCTTCCGATTTAAGCAAACCGTTGGCTATTTCGGCGCCAATGAGTTCTCCTGTTTTTGCGTTCATTCTGACAAGTGCGTGATGAGGCTTCTCACCTTCAGGGGTACCCATCAGTTCCACTTCTAACTGGTCGATTCTATCACCGTTTCTGGTTTTTAAATTTTCATAGACTCTCACGTGGATAATGTCATACTTCTCCATATCAGGCATGACTTCTTTGACCAGTTCTAGTGTTGCTTTTGCATTGTCATCCAGGTTTTCTGCTGTCAATTTTTTGCTAATGACCTCTTCTTCGGTGGAGGATGCTTTTGCGGCAGCTTCGGTTGTCAAAACGGCAGAGTTCGACAAAAGCAAAGCAGTCATCAGTGTGAATGCTAGTGCCTTACGCTTGGACATTCTCAATCAGCTCCATTATTTGTAAATTAGGTGTACATGGATTAATACGGAAAGACATCTCCATAAGTAACTGTAAAAATTGTGAAAAATTATAATGGATCGAACATAAGAGAGAAAGTGTCGAAAAATAGTTTTGAAATTTTATTTCAAATCTGACAATTCATCTTGATATTTTATTTCAAGCGTCTATAATACAAAATATGTAATCCATTACCACGTCTCACCATAATGTAAGCGCTTAATAATCCTGTGAACTAAAGGGGTGATATCGTGTTGAATGGCGGGTTGCTGCGCATCCGCGAATCGTTGCACAATATCAAGCGTTCTGAACAAAACGAAGGAGCTGTTCCGCGCCATTCTGATTCCCACTTCCTCCTTAGACTACACAAACTCCTGCCTTTATCCTTTTATCCTATCAGTTAGTAAAGAGTCCATTACCTTCAAAGTATCCACATGTAGCTAGAAGTACGTGAGGCGTTTGGAAATATCGTTAGCTATGCAAGTTTTCATTTATTGCAATTGGGGAGGTTTTCCATGAAAAAGAGAAGGTTTCTCTCAGTACTCGGTTTGATTGGCTTAACCGCGGCATTGCTTATTTCCGGATGTAGCAGCCAGTCCTCCACACAGCAGGGGGACAAAGTCGAATTGTATATGGGCTACAACTCTGATCCGCCCACGAAGAAAAAGATGGAAGAAATTATCGCAAAATTCGAACAGTCACATCCGAACATCAAAATCAAAACAATGACAGCACCTTATGATGACTTCTATCAAAAGCTGACGACTCAGATCGCGGCTGGGAATGCACCTGATCTTTGGCAGAGCGACGGGACAAAAGTATTTGGCTACGCCCAACGTGGCGCGATTCTCGACATCACCGACTACGTCACGAAAGAAATCAGCAAAGAGGAGCTCAACGGTCTGGAGTTCAACAAAGACTCTGACGGGAAGTATTGGGGAGTACCACAGGGCATTCAAGTCGGAGCGCTTTTCTACAACAAGGATTTGTTCGACAAAGCGGGCGTACCATACCCTACGGCTGACTGGACCTGGGATGATTTAAAGGCGGCTTCCGTCAAGCTGACCCTCGATGCCAACGGGAAAAATGCAGATGATCCTGCTTTTGACAAAAAATCAGTGAAGCAGTACGGCTTCGCGTTTTTCGGTAGCTCACGCGGGGCGTTTAACATCTTGAAAGCGTATGGTGGCGGGGTATTGGACCCGACGTTGAAAAAATCGATTATCAACAGCCCGGAGAACAAAAAAGCGGTCGAGTGGATGGTCGACGGCATGCAGCGCAAGCTATTCCCGAATCCGGCTGATCTAAAGGCGTTCCAAAGCAACTTCAAAGCGTTTTTGAGCGGGGCTGTAGCGATGCAAATCGATATTTACGCAGCAACAACCTCGATGAATGGTGCAGGGTTGAATTACGATGTCGCTCCTATGCCAAAAGGGCCGGACGGCAAACGCTTCGCACCCGTCATCGCCAACTCATGGGTCATCAACAAAAAAGCAGAGGAAGAGAAGGTCAAGGCCGCTAAAGAATGGATTACCTACTGGACGACATCTGATGAAGCGCAAAAAGAGTGGACAGAAGTAGGCGAAGCTATTCCAGTGAAAAAATCAGTGGCGAATTCCGAAATGTTCCTAAACCCAGCCACGAAGCCGGAAAACAAAAAAGTGTTCCTCGATACCTTGGAGTTCGCAGGCACGATTGATACCAACGCTGTCTTTACCGAGTGGGTGAAGGTGTTCACGGATAATCTGGCGGAGCTGTTCATGGATAAATACGGAACGGACGACTTCATTACGAAAACAGACCAAGGCATTCAAAAAGTTCTGGATGATTTCTTCAAGAAGCAGTAGTCATCTATCAGTGAGGATGTGTGCCAACCATGCTAGAGCTGCAAACCAAGCAACAGGCGAATCCTGCTGTGAAAAAGAGAAAATGGTTGGATAGCGAGGGGAGATGGGGACTACTCCTGGTCTCCCCTTATCTCATCCACTTTCTCGTATTCGTCGTGGGAACATCGGTCGCGTCATTGTACTTTAGCTTTTCGGATTACGATATTTTAAATCCGCCCAAATGGACGGGCTTGGACAACTACGCAAAGCTGTTTGAAGACCCGCTGTTTTATCGCTCGTTATGGAATACGGTCTATTTTACGATCCTGTACGTTCCGGCCAAAACGTTTTTGGCGTTGCTGTTAGCGGTAGCCCTGAATCAAAAGCTGAAGGGCCTGAAATTTTTCAGGATGGTTCACTTTTTGCCGGTGATCTCCTCATGGACAGTGATCGCGTATGTAGCGGATGCGGTATTTAACCAGCGGATCGGTTTTGCCAATGCTTTTCTAACCAAACTGGGCATCGCCCCGCAAAACTGGCTGATTGATGAATTCTGGGTCATCCCGGTCTTGGTTCTCATCGCCATCTGGAAATCGGTCGGTTACATGATGATTATTTTTCTGGCTGGGCTGCAAGGAATTTCTTCTGACATGTACGAGGCAGCCTCGATTGATGGAGCGAACGCTTGGCAAAAGTTTTGGCGGGTGACAGTCCCGATGATTTCCGGCACGACGTTTCTGGTGGTCATCTTGAATACGATTTACTCCTTCCAAAACTTCGAGCAGATTTTTGTTATGACGGGTGGCTCTACAGAGGCAGGCTCGACAGGTGGTGCGAATAACGCCAGCCTCGTCCTGATGCTATTCATGTTCCGTCAAGCATTCAGCTTTTTCAAAATGGGCTACGCCTCTGCTATAGCGTGGGTGTTGTTCCTTATCCTGCTTGCCATTACGCTCATCCAATTCAAGCTGCAAAAGAAATGGGTTCATTATGATTAAGAGGCAAGGAGGTAGCCATGCAAAAGCGTTTTCCACTCAATAAAATCGCCGGATACCTGTTTGTCATAGCGAGTGCGTTGATTATGCTGGTACCGTTTTTGACGACTGTGTTTAACTCGCTGAAAACCTACAAGCAGTACATGCAATTTCCGCCAGAATGGCTGCCCAATCCAACACAGTGGAGCAATTATACAACCGTGTGGGAACAGGCGAATTTTAGCAGCTATACGATCAACAGTCTGATTGTTGCGATTCTTTCTGTTATCGGGGCTTTATTGTCCAGCTCGATGATTGCCTTTGCTTTTGCCAGGCTGCGTTTTCCTTTCCGCGACACGCTGTTCATGATTGTGCTGGGAACAATGATGATCCCGGGGATCGTCACGATAGTCCCGCAGTTTATTATCTTTAAAAATTTGGGACTGCTCGACACGTTGGCCCCGCTTTGGATTTTGGAGTGGCTCGGACAGCCGTTTGCCATTTTTTTAATGAGGCAAGCATTTTTAAATATCCCGAAGGATTACGAGGAAGCGGCAAAGCTGGATGGCTGCAATCCGTTCCAGATTTACTGGCGGGTGTTTTTGCCGATGTGCAAGCCTTCCTTGGCAACACTGGCAGTCTTTACGTTTATGGGGAAGTGGAATGAGATTTTGGCGCCAGTCATTTATCTCATTTCGGACGAGAACTTTACGCTGCCGATCGGGATTTTGTCTTTGAGCGGTCAGTACAAGACAGAGGATCAACTGCTGGTAGCAGGGGCCTTGATCAGCTTGATCCCGATTTTGATCGTGTTTTTGTTTGCGGAGAAATATTTTGTGGAAGGCTCCAAAACTTCTGGATTGAAATAGGGCGTAGTAAGGGAGGCAAGCATCCGATGCAATACGTACCTTGGGACGATCAATATGCGGACGCTCTGTGCGAGCTGTGGAATCAGGAGTTGGGTGATCGCTTTCCCATGCGGACGGAGCTCATGCGGCAAAATAGCTTCGAGGATCAGAATGTAGTCAAAGCCGGGTCGTGGATTGCGGTAGATGCTGTGACGCAGCGTCCCGTTGGTTTTGTCGTGGCCAAATGCTGGCAGGAAAGGCTCGACATTCAGTTGGGGAAAGGCATTGGCTGGGTACAGGTCTTGCTCGTGTCTACAGCACATCGCGGGCAAGGGGTCGGACGTGAATTGCTGGCAAGAGCAGAAAATGCGTTGCGAGAGCAAGGGGTGGAAAAGGTCTTGCTGGGGCGCGATCCGTATCATTACTTCCCGGGTATACCCGATGAATCTGCGGACGTAAAAGCGTGGTTTGAGCGACAAGGGTATCATTCGGAGGATCGGTTGGAGAACGATCTGTTAGGCCGATATCCCGAATCAGCAGAGCTGGAGTTGCCAGAGGTACCAGATGGCCGCTTTCGACTGTTGACAAGGGAGGACGAAGATGCCTTTTTGGCCTTCTTGCATCGATGCTTTCCCGGACGCTGGGAATATGAAGCCATTCACTATTTTCAGCGGGGAGGAACCGGACGCGAATTTGTCGTGGTGGAGCTGCACGGTGAGATCGTCGGTTTTTGCCGGATCAATGATGCCAATTCCCCTTTTATTGCCCAAAACGTATACTGGGCTCCTTTGTTTGCAGATGGGCTGGGCGGCATCGGTCCGTTGGGCGTGGATGCGGAGTACAGAGGACGGGGCCTGGGACTGGCGATTGTGGAGGCAGGCATTGTGGCTTTGCGAAATCGCGGTATCTCAAACATTGTCATCGATTGGACGACGCTGGTCGACTTCTATGCGAGGCTCGGGTATCGCAGCTGGAAGCAGTATGCGAAGTACGGTAAAACATTCTCTTAACAAGAGTGGGTCAGTAGGGAGGAGGATTCCATGCAAGCCGAACATATGACGGTGGAACAGAAGGTTGGGCAACTGCTGATGATCGGTTACCCTACGCTGGATATTCCCAAAGAAATGGAAGTGTGGATCAAACAAAAACAGATTGGCAGCGTGATTCTTTTTAGCCGCAACATCGGGACACCGGAGGAGACTTATCAACGCGTACAGAAGCTCCAGAGCTGGGCGTATGAGTCTTGGCATCCCTATCCGCTGTTGGTCGGGACTGATCAGGAAAATGGCGTGGTTTCCCGTCTGCAAAAAGGGGCGACGCGCTTCCCTGGAGCGATGGCTTTGGGGGCCACAGGCAATCTCGATCAAGCCAAGCGCATCTACGAGGCAACAGGTGAGGAGCTACGTGCAGCAGGGATTTCAGTCAATTTCGCCCCGACAGTCGATGTGAACAACAATCCGGACAATCCTGTCATTGGGGTGCGGTCTTTTGGAGAAGCACCAGAGCAGGTAGCGCGGTTTGGGGAGGCCGCCATTCAAGGCTTGCTTGCGAGTGGTGTCATTCCCGCTATCAAGCACTTCCCTGGTCATGGTGATACGAGCATCGATTCTCATGAAGCCGTTCCTGTGCTTGGGCATGATCGGACGCGATTGGATCAGGTCGAGTTGGTTCCATTCCAGCGCTGCATTGCGGCAGGAGTCCCCATGGTGATGGTTGGACATATCAGTTTGCCCAGTATGGATGAGTCGGGCGTTCCTGCTACGTATTCCAAGGAGATCGTAACGGGAATATTGCGTGAGTCACTCGGCTTTGATGGGGTCGCGATTACGGATTGCATGGAGATGGCTGCCATTGCGGGTACCATCGGGGTTGCAGAAGCGGCGGTGCGTTGTGTGCAGGCTGGGATCGATCTGGTGCTGGTTTCCCACACGCATGAAGTTCAGGAAAAGACGTACGATCGACTTGTTGCAGCCATTCATTCGGGGGAGCTGTCGGAGGAGCGGGTCAACGAAGCTGTAAATCGCGTTCTTCAATTAAAGAAACGATTTCTTTCCTGGGAACAGTGCTTGCGAGCAAAAGGCCCTTCCTTTGACCGTGTCCAGCATGCAGACATGGCGAAAAGTGCACTCGCCCAAGCCATAACCTTGGTAAAAAATCAACATCAGCTACTTCCTTTACAGAGAAGCACGCAACCACTCGGTGTCATTTTTCCGGGGCTTGCCAACCTTACTTTGGCAGAGGATGGGCAAGCAGCTTCTGGCGATCTGGTCGAACCATTGAGAAAATACCGTGAAGTTGAATACTATATGATGTCGACGCTCAACCCGACAGAGGATGAAGTGGAGATGGCGGCGCATGTGATGTCAGCCCCGGAGCAAATCGTCGTTTTTACGTACAATGCCCATATCTTTAAAGGCCAATCGCTGCTGGTGAATCGGCTCATTCAACAGGGGAAAAAGGTCGTGGCTGTCGCCCTGCGAAACCCGTATGATCTCTTGGTAATGCCAGAGGTGGATGCGTATCTCGCCGTTTACGACCATACGTACCAAGCCATAGAGCTTGTGGCAGACATTTTGTTCGGCGAACAAAAGGCCGCTGGACATCTTCCGGTCAGCCTGTTTCCATCGGAGAAAAAGCAGCATGGGGTGGGGTAGAAAGAGAAGATGAGTGTAGATGGGTGGGAGGTAACTGGATGAAGTTTCACCTGCGTGATTTAACGACAGAAACAAGGAATCGGAATACGGAAGAGCTGGATAAATTCTCTACGATGGAAATTGTCCAGATTATGAATGAAGAGGATAAAACAGTTGCGTTTGCCGTTGAAAAGGAGCTGGCTTCGATTGCAGCGGCCGTTGATTTGATCGCAGAATGTCTGGAAAACGGCGGAAGACTCTTTTATTTTGGAGCGGGAACGAGTGGGAGATTGGGCTTGCTCGATGCTGCTGAATGCCCCCCGACCTTTGGGACGGACCCCTCATTGGTGCAGGGAGTCATAGCTGGCGGAGAAAAAGCGATCGTCAAGGCAGTCGAAGGAGCCGAAGACGTGGAGCAGAATGGCAGGGAAGATGTAATTGCCTATGGCGTTAAGGCAGGGGATGCCGTGGTGGGAATTGCAGCGAGTGGCCGGACACCCTATGTCATCGGAGCATTGGCGGAAGCAAGAAGGCAGCAGGCAAAAATCATCTCGGTGTCCTGCAACCAGGTGGCGCAGATCAGCCAAGGTGTGGATGTGGCGATTAATGTGGTAGTAGGACCAGAGGTAGTGACCGGATCGACTCGCTTAAAAGCAGCGACGGCCCAGAAGATGGTTCTCAATATGATTACGACCGGATGCATGGTACGGTTGGGGAAAGTGTACAAAAATTTGATGGTCAATGTGCAGGTAACCAATGAGAAACTGAAGGAACGGGCAAAACAAATCGTCGCAGAAGCAACCAACGTCTCCACTGATGAGGCTGACGTGTTATTGCACAAGGCAGATGGTGACGCAAAACTGGCAATCGTCATGCAAAAAACAGGGCTGCAAGCAGAGGACGCAAGCCGCTTGCTCACCCAGTACAAGGGCAATATCCGACGAGTTTTGGAAGGGAATCACAATCAGGAATGATCAGCCTAATCCTTTTGGATGAGGCTTTTTTTGTCTTGGTACCACATGACTGGTAATGAAAATCACTTGTATGATCCATAAAATGTTCATTTGAATATTAGCGGAAAAGAGGATATGATTACATTCATTCTTATATTGTAATTTTTATAAATGAAATGGACAGAGGTGATAGGTATGAAAAAGGGTGATTTTCACCATCTTGATCATGTGAAAGAACAGCAAACATCGAAGAAAACACTGTGGATTACGCTCCTATTGACGTTGTTTTTTACGATCGTGGAGGTTGTGGGGGGCTTGATGTCCAATTCACTCGCGCTCCTGTCTGACTCCGCCCATATGATTTCTGACGTCGTTGCATTAGGGTTGAGTATGACCGCTATTTATATGGCGACACGTAAGCCGACGAAGAAGTACACGTTCGGATTTCTCCGTTTTGAAATTATTGCTTCGTTCTTGAATGGCTTGGCTCTTGCCGTAATTTCGATTGGGATCGTGATTGAAGGGATCAAGCGGATGATCAATCCGCAAGACGTTGATTTGCAGTTGATGCTGACCATTGCATCCATCGGTTTGGTTGTAAACATCGTGTTGACCATCGTACTTTCCCGCAGTATGAAGGAAGAAGACAACCTCAATGTAAAAAGCGCGTTATGGCACTTTATTGGGGATTTGCTCAGCTCTGTCGGTGTGATTACGTCGGCGATTCTCATTTACACCACCGGCTACTACTTGTTTGACCCGTTGATTAGCTTGGTGATTGGGGGCATTATTTTTACAGGTGGTGCCAAAATCATTCGCGAGTCGCTGCTCGTGTTGATGGAATCTGTTCCAGAGCAATTTGATCTCGATCAAATCCGTCAGGACCTTAGTGAAGTAGAGGGTGTGGAGGATGTTCATGAGCTGCATCTGTGGGCGGTATCCACGGAACATTACTCCCTGACAGCGCATGTGTTCGTTCGTGAAGGCATCCAGCCGTATTGTGTCATTTTGGCCATTAATCACATTTTGCAAACGAAGTACGGAATTGACCATTCGACGATTCAAATCGAGCACCCGACGATTCTGGATCACGGGGAATATGGCAAACAGTTTTTGCTTAACCAAGTATAAATGATTATGAAAAAAGGCTAGTCTCCAGGCAAGCTCAGGAGATAGCTTTTTTTATTTATCTCCCCATTAAAGAAACTGATTACATAGGGTGAACGTCTTACTAGAAAGGGGAGGTTTTTTATGAGAATCACAACCAAATTGCCACAGTATCATGAAAATGTACATGTTGAGTTGTTGAGAAATGAATGGGTTCCACTAAAAGAACCACAGAGCTTGGGTATGGCAACGCTTTTATCGATTCCTTTCATGCTAATCAATGCCCTCATCGCCTTTGGGATCATCCATATTTTTTCGCCAATAACCTTGCAGGACTTGGGGCTGACATCTAACTCGCTATCCATATCCATTGACTTCAGCGTGATATTCTCTCTACTCGCTTTGGTCATTATTCATGAATGCTTGCATTTGATTTTTATCCCGAATTTCTTGAGATCAGAAAAAACATGGATGGGGCTAACGTTGTTTGGCGGGTTTGTAGCAACAGAAGAAAAGATTCCAAAAGCAAGATACATCCTGATTACCGTCGCTCCATTCATTCTCATTTCGGTTATGTTGCCTTTTCTTCTAGGTTTTTTGGGGCTGTTCACTACTGTATTAAAATTTATGATTTTGATAAACGCAATCGCCTCATCGGTCGATATGCTGAATCTTTTCCTGGTGATGAAGCAAGTTCCGAAACAGGCAAGCTTGATCAGTAACGGACAAAAGACGTACTGGAAAGCGCTCGGAAACGATTAAAGCCAAAGGAGAAGCAACGAACAAATAAACATAAATACCGCATTTATCGCCATGACGGGTTTATGCTTTGCCCGAAAAAGATGGGCATGGATAGCACCGAGCATGAGGATGGCGAACAGGATACAAGCGAATGTTAAGACTCCAGGAATCCAAAAGGAGCTAATTACGCCGATAACTCCGACCAGCTCAAGTGAGGCAATCACGTCCATAAACCAAAGGGGGTACCCATATTCCTTCCAGTGCTGAAGCATAGAGTTTGTGCGTAAAAATTTCATTAACACAGAGATGGAAAACATCAAAGCCAAAATCAGTGAAAGAATCATGATGAATGTGTTCAACGATTTACACTCCTTTGTTCATTCGAAATCCATTGCTTAACGAGGAGTATAATGGGAGTGATCCATAGAATATGTAGTCCAGCCTACAGTGAGCAGGAGGAAGTACAGGGTGATCGAAAAGGAGAAATTTTTATCCCGCATCAATTTGTTTCAGTCGTTAAGTGAAGCAGAGCTAGCCCAATTGGAACCGGCGACTCCTATGGAAGTGGTCAAAAAAGGAACGATAATTTCCTCCCCTCATCTGGAGCTAAAAAGGCTGTTTTTGATCAAGGCTGGGAAGGTTCGCCTATACAAGCTTTCGGCTGACGGCAAAGAGCTAACGATTGATTTGCTCGGCACGGGCCATGTGTTTGGCGAGATCGGCACGTTTACGATTAGTTCAACCAATATGTACGCCGAAGCGTGGGAAGATTCGGTGATTTGTTCGATTGATAAAGCACAATTTGAAGAGCTCATGCTAGAGAAGCCGAGGCTTGCCTTGCATTTTATCGAGATTGTCTCGAATCGCTTGCAAGAGGTAGAAGAAATGATGGAGCTCATGGCGTATGGAAGTGTGCGACAGCGTCTCGTATATTTGCTCGGCAGGCTGTGCGAGAAATACGGAGGAGAGCGCCAGGCTGACGCACCAGAATGGATCGAGCTGGCAGTGAACCTGACGCATCAGGAGCTGGCGACAATGATGGGGTGTATTCGTGAAACCGTAACAGAGACGATCCATGAGCTAACTGTAGAAGGCATCGTGAAGAAGGCGGGACTGCGTAAGCCGTTATGGGTGCATCGGGACCGATTGAGGGAAGCGCTGGACTCTCATTCATTCACAAATGTATTCTTTACTCGTAGGGACAAGCGGAAATAGGGAATCCAGATCATTGCGGTAATGCCAGTCTGGAGCAATCTTAGTCCCGATTGCTTGACAAGCTGACTTGTGTCTCCGAAAAGACTATCAAAGCTCGCCCAAGCCAACAAATCGATCATGTTCAAGATGAGATAAAAAAGAATCAGGCCAACAAATAAATGGGGAGCACGTTTCTTTTTCTGGAAATAAAAAACGAGAAGGGTCAGTGAAAATGCGAGCAAGCCTATCTCTAACAAAATGTTGCCATAGTAATACAAAGTGAACAACAGACTCTGCTCCATAAACGGTTGGAGTCCTTCCATTGCTTCAGCATGATCTTGAAAAATGCCGATAATGGATGCAAGCACGGAAAATGGGCTGAGAACGACCATAATGGTCGGCCAGATTAACCAGCCGCCCAATCCGTTTGGCTTCTTTACAGTTTCTTCTACTTGGACATTCATTCGTGTTTTCTTACCTCTCTGTTCGTAATGTTGTGTGTACCAAATAATGGTATAGAATGAAAGGCGGAAGGTCAATTGTGAAAACTACGATTTTTGCAAAGGAAGTTGGCAGGGCTAATTCCAAGATACGATAGAAGAAGGGAAGAAAAGCATGAACAAAATCCGTTGCGATCGCAGAAAATACACGCAGGGTCATACACCAATCGAAAGGCTGGAGCGATTATCCAAAGAGTTAGGCGGACCGAGTATTTCTATCAAGCGAGACGACATGCTTGGCTTGACAGCAGGTGGAAACAAGACGCGAAAGCTGGAGTATTTGGTGGCGGAGGCAATCGAGCAAGGGGCAGATACGTTGATTACATGCGGAGCTGTCCAATCCAATCACTGCCGGTTGACACTTGCGGCGGCAGTTCGCGAAGGTCTGCACTGCCAGCTCGTGCTGTCCGCGCCTGAGACGGGGGACTACCAACCGCAAGCGAGTGGCAATCATCTGTTGTTTCACTTGCTCGGAGCAGAAAAAATCGAGGTCATTCCCGCAGAGGCAGATTTGCTTGCAGCTATGGAAGAGCTCGCTGAAAGTCTGCGAAAACAAGGCAGAAAACCATATCTGATCCCTGTAGGGGGCTCCAACGAAGTCGGGTCCTTGGGGTACATGGCGTGTGCGGAAGAAATCGAGCAGCAGGCTTGGGAAACGATGACTCCGTACGATTATGTCGTGACGGCAACGGGAAGCGGCGGTACCCAAGCAGGCTTACTTGCAGGATTTATGGCGCGTCAGTCTAACACAAAAGTAATCGGGATCAATGTCAGCCGCGATCGGGCTGCACAAGAAGCCAAGGTGATGGGGTTACTGCACAGTACAGCTGCACTGATCGGTTTGAAAGGGGACATAGGAGCAGAAGCTGTGCTTTGCGACGACAGGTTTGTCGGGCCAGGCTATGCAATTCCGACGGATGGCATGATCGAGGCCGTTCAGCTGGTTGCTCGGACAGAGGGAGTTTTGCTGGATCCTGTCTATACCGGAAAGGCGATGGCAGGGTTGATTGGCTTGATCCGCGAAGGGCATTTTAACAAGAGTGATCATGTATTGTTCCTGCATACGGGTGGTTCCCCTGCACTCTATACGGTTCCACAGTTGTTTTTGCCGTAAAAAGACAGGCAGGGGTAGCGATGACGTACACTTCGGTTCAGAGCTACCCTTGCCTGTTCAATTATTTGTTCAGAATACCTAAATATTCGCTCCATGGCCCTACATCAGCCGTGTACCTTTTTGCCATGACCCGTACGATTTGCGCCGTATGCGTTAAATCGTGAACGACCCACGTAGAGAGCAACTCCCGTACTTTTACGACGCCAAAAGCAGGATGGAGTCCGGTTAATTCCAGATGCTTCTCCGGTTCCACGAGCGCTCGCAGCTTGGCTATGTTTTGGGCTCGAAGCGTTTTGAAGTCCAGCAGCTTTTGTTCGAACGGTCTCACCGAGTTGTCCTGTAAGTGAGCGTACCGATCAAAGGGAGGAAACGGTTTACTCTCTCCCTCTTGCAGAATGATTTCCAGACGTGGGATCCAATTCGTCTTCTCAGCTTCAATAAGGTGTTCGATCACGTCGGTGGCATGCCAGGTGTCGTCGCCTTCGTTGTGCAGCAACCACCCATCCGATAAACCCGATAACAAGGATTCCAACGCTTGTGGCGTACGCGCTAGAACCTCAATCGCTTCATCCAGATTAAAATTCATGCTACGACTCCTTTCAGTAGGGAATCCGGAGTTATTCGCTTTTCACCAACGTCATCCCTTCCCAATTGTTTGGAGAAGGGTGGATTTGTTTGTGTGAATCTGTATAGAATGGTCGTAAGCAAAGGCTCGTCTAAATAGAAACGCAGAGGTTGATAGATGGATGTTTAAAATCGGCGTGGTTGGTCCCAAGCAATCGGTAGAAAGGATTCTTGCGGTTGCAAAGGAATTCGAGGAAGGAATGAATTTTGTTCCGTATCCGTATACAGAGACAAAAGAGACAGAAAAAATCGTCTTGGAAAATGACCAGTACGTGGATCATTGGCTTTTTTCCGGACCGATTCCGTACTTGATTGCCAAGCAAGCATTAGATGACGACAAGCGGATGGAACATATTTACCCGACGGAGTCTAGCATCTATAAAGGCTTTTTGGAAATGGTCTACACCCATCGGAAATTAATCGATCGCGTCAGTATCGATATGCTTTTATCCACAAAATTCATGGAAGATTCTCTCCACAGTATCAACATCTCTGTGAGCGATATGTATATGAAGACGTTCGAAGCTACGATCAATCCGCAGGAGCTGCTCGATTTTCATCTTGCGCTATGGAATGAGAAAAAGACAGACGCTGCCATGACCTGTTATCCGACCGTCTATCAAGCGCTCGTAGAAGCTGGTATCCCAGCTTATTGGATCTCGCCCAGCCATATGGAGATCCAGCAAACGGTACGCGTGTTTGTGGAGAAAGTGCGGACATCGTATTTCAAGGATACACAAATCGGGATCGAGATGATTGAGGTCGAGCAATTTGACAGAATCAAGGAAAGTGCAAAGACCCCGTATCATTTGCAATATTTGGAGCTGCGTATTAAGCAAGCCTTGATCAAGCTGTGCGAGCAGGTGGATGGATCACTTCTGGAGCAGGGGAATGGCCGATACGTTATCTACAGTACGCGCGGAACAATTCACAGAGAGATTCCTACCTTGCAAAACACAGTGGAGTTTTTGGCGAAGGAAGCAGATACGACGGTCGCTGTCGGAATCGGTTTTGGAGAGACGGCTTTTGCAGCAGAGATGAATGCCCACCGTGCATTGCGCCAATCGAAGGAAAAAGCAGCGCGTGATATTGTCATGATTCAGGATGACGGAACGATTGTAGAGTGGGTCGGTCAGGAAGAGGAGCTCGTCTACTCGTATCGTGCTGACGATGATGAGGTTTTGGAAAAGCTGAAAAAGGGGAACATCAGCGTCAAAAGCTATAAAAAGCTCGATGCCTTGCTGCAAAAAATGGGTTGGACCGATTTCACGACAAAGGACCTAGCAAAATATTTACAAATGAGCGAGCGAAATGCACAGCGAATCGTCGCGGATTTGTGCGCCGTTGAGCTGGCGGAAAGCTCAGGGGAGGAATCACAATCAACGCGAGGAAGACCCGTCAAACGATACCGACTTTTGTAAGCACCTGTTACGGGTGCTTTTTTCATTGCCAAGAACGGAATGGTAAAAAAAACGTTGCCAATAGTCTCAACATTTCGTAGAGTGTATATTACGACATGTCGTAATATATGCGGTAAATAAAAGAGCTGGACCATATTTGCGCGAATCGTCAGTTATCGAACGAGATGAATACGCTTTCGCCAAAATGAAAGACTAGCTTAGTCATGCATCTAGAAGGAGGTATCCACACACATGGTATCAGCACGCACGAGAAACTGGATTTTAGCGTTACTCTTTTTAGGCTGGGCATTAGGGAACCTGGATCGATACGTCATGAACTATGCCATTTTGTCGATCACAGAAGACTTGCAGTTGAGTGCTTCATCTACGGGATTATTGCTCAGTAGTTTTTTTGCGGGTTATGCACTCATGCAAATGCCTGGAGGTTGGCTGGCAGACCGATTTGGTGCCAGAAAAGTACTCATCGCTTCTGTTGTCATGTGGTCTATTTTTACGGGGCTAACCGGAGCGGCTTGGTCTATGGCTTCGATGATTCTCATCCGCTTTCTCTTCGGGATTGGCGAAGGTGGTTTCCAACCAGCCAGCTCGAAGATTATCGCTACTATCTTTCCTGTCAAGGAACGCTCGCGAGCGATGTCCGTGATGCTCTCCTCTAGTGCCATTGTTGGACTTTTCTCTCCGATTTTATCCGTTTGGATGATTCAAACCATGGGCTGGCGAACTATGTTCCTCGCCATTGGAGCTATTGGCGCCATCATTGCTTTCCTGTTTTGGCGCTATATTAAACTTCCACAAGCAGAATCCGCAACGAATACAACTGGCTCCGATCAACCAAAAACCTCAGTGGCTATGCTGTTTAAAACACCACTGCTTTGGAGTCTGTTAATCGCTTACTTTAGCATATATGCAGTAAACTGGGGCCTCGTAACCTGGATGCCAACTTACTTGAGCAAGGTACGTGGACTGGATATGATTTCACTCGGCTGGCTGCAAACGATCCCAGGCTTCGCTACTTTGGTGGGTATTTATGTGAGTGGCTATGTACTGGACAAGCTGCCTAAAGGTCGCGAAAAAATTATTGGTAGTTTCTCCTGTGTGGTAGTGGCGGTCCTCTTGTACTCCATGTTTACTGCATCGAGCGTGACGATGTTTATTACGTATCAAGCAATTGTGTCGCTGTTCCTTTCCTTTGTGATCATTCTGTTGCCATCTGTTGTCCTGAAAAATCTTCCGGCTGCCGTAGCGGGAACAGGGATGGGCATCGTGAATACAGGAGGACAGCTAGCTGGGTTTATCACGCCGATGGCGATTGGTTTTATCGTAGAAGCGTTTAACGGTTCATTTGATGCAGCGTTCTGGATGCTGATCGGCTTCGCCGTCATCTGCATTGGCGCACTATTATCGTTGAACTATGAAAAAGGCGAGCTGTTGAAGCAAAACGCCGACAGTGCATCCGCCTGAACATCGAGAGAAAGGAGCGTATGAAATGAACAGAACCGAGATCATTTCAGCGTTAATTGAACATAAAAGAGAAGCGTATATTCGCGTTAGCGATAAAATTTGGGAAACACCAGAGATTTACTTCGAGGAGCATCGTTCTGCCGAGTACTTGTGTCAAGCGCTGGCAGCAGAGGGCTTTGAAGTGGAGAAAGGAATCGCTGGACTGAATACTGGCTTTGTTGCCAGCTTCGGTAGCGGCAAGCCCGTCGTAGCCATTCTGGGCGAGTATGATGCGCTCGCAGGCTTGAGCCAGAAAAAAGGCGCCATTAATCATGATCCGATTGTCACTGACGGTCATGGACATGGTTGCGGACATAATCTCCTAGGGGCTGGAGCGTTGGCAGCAGCGGTTGGTATTAAGGATTACATGGAGCAAACCGGCTTACAGGGTACAGTTCGCTACTATGGGTGCCCAGCAGAAGAAGCGGGTTCTGGAAAAGCGTATTTGGCGAGAGCCGGCGTATTTACTGACGTAGATTTTGCGCTCTCCTGGCACCCTGCGACAACGCCAAGCATCATGAACATTAGCTCGCTTGCGAATTACTCCGTTCGTTTTCAGTTTCACGGAAAAAGCGCGCATGCAGCCGCCGCTCCGCATTTGGGACGCAGTGCCTTGGATGCCGTGGAACTGATGAACGTAGGCGTGAACTACATGCGAGAGCATATGATTCCGGAAGCACGGGTTCACTACGCGATTACAAATACAGGTGGAATTTCGCCAAACGTCGTCCAGCCGTTTGCGGAGGTCGTCTACTTGATTCGCGCTCCAAAAAAGCAGCAAGTGAAGGAACTGTATGAAAGAGTCTACGACATCGCACGGGGAGCTGCCTTGATGACGGGAACCACTATGGAAGCGGTGTTTGAGGGGACAGCTTCTGATCTCGTGCCGAATACGGTATTAGCAAAGCTCATGCACAAACATCTGGTTGAAGTCGGCGTACCTACGTACGATGAAGCAGACCAACAATATGCCAAGCAAATTCAGGCAACGTTAACAGCTGAGGATATGAGAGCTTCGTTGTTCGGGTTAGATCGGGAAACGGCGAAGCAACTGAAGGACAAAGCAATTGCGGATGTGATCGGGCCACTGTCAACGTACGAGTTTACGCTTGCCGGGTCTACGGATGTAGGAGATGTTAGTTGGCAGGTTCCGACGATGCAGTGCATGACGACGTGCTGGGCACTGGGAACGCCTTTCCATACGTGGCAGGTCGTCTCGCAAGGGGCCATGCCAATCGCACACAAAGGGATGCTGCAAGCAGGTAAAGTTATCGCTGCTACAGCGATCGAGGCGATGGAAAACCCGGCGCTGATCGAACAGGCAAAAGCCGAATTGCAGGAACGTTTGGAAGGGGAAGAATATTTCTCGCTCATTCCCGACGATGTTCAACCGCCTCAAAAAGCGTAAATCGATGGTGAAAAGGAAGTTGGTTAGTCAAGTGGCGCAGCAAACAAGAACAAGCGAAACAGACTGCTTGGAACAATGGATCGAGCAATATCGTGGGGAGTCCAGCAAAGGAAAATGTGCTGCTTATATCCCTGCTTTGAAAGAGGCTGACCCAACACAGCTAGGGATCTGTGTGATGGGGCCAGATGGACAAATCAGCAGGGCAGGCAACTACGATGCTCCTTTCACCCTGCAAAGCATATCCAAAGTCATTAGCTTTCTCGCAGCATGCACGCACCACGGGATTGCGAATGTATTGGAGCAGGTGGATGTAGAGCCCACGGGAGACGCATTTGATTCGATGGTTCGGCTGGAAATGCACAAGCCGGGCAGGCCGTTTAATCCGATGATCAATGCTGGAGCCATTACGGTTTCTTCCTTGTTGCAGGGGAACGGAGTCCAGGAGAAATTTCGTTCCTTCCAAAACATGGTCGAGCGCATGACAGGACGCAAGCATCCGATCAACGAGGAAGTGTATCACTCCGAGTGGCAAACGGCCAACCGCAATCGTTCCCTCGCCTACTATCTTGCAGCTACTGGCTTTTTGGGTTGTCCGGTAGAGGATGCTTTGGATGTGTACATTCGGCAATGCTCTCTAGAGGTAACGGCGGAGGACATTGCAAAAATCGGCTTGATCCTGGCCTATGATGGCTATGATCCGATAGGCAAGGAACAGCTTTTCGGCAAAGAACTGGCTCGTGTAACCAAAGCACTGATGGTTACATGCGGCATGTACAATGCTTCCGGCAATTTTGCCGCTTTTGTGGGGGTACCAGCGAAAAGTGGCGTGTCAGGAGGCATTATGGCTGCCATACCACCGCGTGGGCGTTCCGTGGAGCTGCCTTTTGCTGGCGGCTGCGGAATTGGTGTGTATGGCCCTGCAATTGACCCGTACGGAAACAGCGTAGCAGGGGTAGCACTGCTCAAGCATATGGCAAGTGAGTGGGATTTGACGATCTATTAAAAAGAAATGGCTAGAGATCACAGATCATGTCTGGATCTTTAGCCATTTCTTTTTACAGTCGCTGGCTTTCATTGGCAAAAAAAAGAACCTGTGACATACTGGAGCTATCACGGTCATCGGAGGAAATCAACATGGTAGATGTGGTTGCATGTGGGGAGCTATTGATTGATTTTACACCTGTACAGCAGAAGGAAAAGCCGGGCAGCATTGCATTTGAGCAAAACCCCGGAGGGGCGCCTGCCAATGTACTTGCCGCTCTGTCACGCTTTGGGAAACGGACTTCCTTTATCGGTGCGGTAGGAAACGATGTGTTTGGGCGTTTTTTGCAACAGACCTTAATCCGACTGAATATTGGCACAGAAGGGCTCGTACTCACGGAGGAAGCGCCTACGACGTTGGCTTTTGTCCATCTCGATGAGACAGGCGATCGTTCTTTTCACTTTTACCGCAATCCGGGTGCAGACATATTGCTGCGGGAGCAAGACGTGAACGAGTCGCTGATTGCTCAGGCAGCGATTTTTCATTTCGGTACGCTGTCCTTGACGCATGAGCCAGCCCGATCAGCAACCTGGAAAGCAGTCGAGTACGCCAAACAGCATCAGCGGCTCCTTTCATTTGACCCGAATATTCGAGCGTCCTTATGGGAGGATCTGGAGGAAGCGAAGGCGTTGGCCCTCAAAGGAATGGCGCAGGCAGATATCGTCAAGCTGTCTGAGGAAGAGCTGGCTTTTCTCGTGGGGAGCGAGGATGTCGTGGAGGCGACAGCGTGGATGCTTGGGCAATATGATCTGCAAGCTGTTTTTGTCACGTTGGGGGAAAAGGGGTGTTTTTACCGCACACGAAATCATTTCGGCACAGTCGGTGGCTTTCAAGTAACCGCGATCGATACGACTGGCGCGGGAGACGCGTTTGTGGGCGCGCTGCTCTATCAGCTTCTTGAGGTGGGGGAAAGTATGCTGGATATCCTACAAGCCACGTTAGAGGACATGGTGCGCTTTGCGAATGCCGCAGGTGCACTCACGACAACGAGATCAGGTGCCATTCCCGCCATGCCTACGCTGTCCGAGGTAAAAAGCTTCATGGAAGCAACACGGTAGGAGGGAAGAATCATGATTTTTGTGGAAGTCATCCTGCCCGTCCTACTCATTTTTCTAAGCGGCTATATTTTGCAACGCATTTTCAAAATGGATTTGAAACCGATCTCTTCCTTAGCGATTTACATCTTGTCGACGGCACTCGTCTTTCGTACGTTTTACAAAACAGAGCTCGACTTGCAATTATTTTATATCGTGGTGATTTCGCTGCTTTTGCTGGCTGCTCTCGTTGTGATCACGCAGCTGACGGCACGCATGTTCAAATACGACAAGCAACAGGAAAGCGCACTGATGCTCGCGACCGCATTCATGAACAGCGGCAATTACGGAACGCCGATTATCTTGTTTGCCTTCGGGGAGGCCGGCTTTACGTATGCGGTGCAAATCATGGTTTTCCACTCGATCATGATGGGCGTATTCGGCGTGTATTTTGCCTCTCGAGGCGGGAATGGCATGGGGACGGCCATCAAGTCGATCTTCAAGCAGCCGTCCAATTACGCTGTGGTTCTCGCGATTTTGCTACAACAGCTGCAAATCGTCATCCCACAAAGCTACTACCAGGCGATTGATCTCGTTGCACAGGCGGCGATTCCAGTTGTGATGCTCATCTTGGGCATGCAGCTCGCCAATGTTTCTACCAAAGCGCTAGAGTGGCAGGGACTCAGTGCTGCGAGCGTCATTCGGCTAGTGGCGTCACCACTTTTGGCTTACCTCATTTGTCTGTTATTCCCGATTGATCCGCTTCTGCAAAAGGTGTTGGTCGTTCTGGCAGCCATGCCTTCAGCCGCCACTACAGCGATCTATGCGATCCAATTCAACATGCGACCGCAATTCGTCTCCAGCAGCGTGTTGGTTACAACGGTGATCAGTATAGGAACATTAACGTTTTTGCTAAACATTTTGCACTAGTCCTGATGTAGACAAGGGAGGATGAAAACATGAACAAGACAGAAGTATTGCGGCTTTTTGACAAAGAGATGAGGGTGGAAATCACCTATCCGCCCCTCCGCCGGGAGGAGACAGAACACCTCGTTCGTCACGTCTCACCCACCCCGGATGATTCCGGAGTCGTCTTGTTTTCCAGGTTGTCTGAAGAAAATGCAGAGGAAGTTATCAAGCAGGAACTCGAATATTTCTCGAGTCTTCAGCAATCCTTTGAGTGGAAGCTGTTTGACTATGACCAACCGGCTAATTTGCTTGAAAGGCTGAAAGGTCATGGTTTTACAGTTGATGAGGAGGAAGCGACGCTTGTGTTGGAGGTGGCGCAGGCAGAGGAGTTACGAAGCCTTGTCATTCCGCCAGAGATACGGCAAATCACCGACGCGGCGGGCATTGATGATATCATGCACTTGAAGGAGCAGGTATGGGGCAGTGCTAATGAGGAGCTTGCTGCGAGATTAAAACGGGATTTGGCCGAAAATCCTGAGCACCTGCTCGTTTACGCTGCGTACAGTGGCGATCAGGCAGTGAGTGCTGCTTGGATGTACTTGCATGAGGATACGTCCTTTGGCAGTCTGTGGGGAGGCTCTACTTTGCCCGACTTCCGAAACAAAGGCTATTATACGGCCCTCGTAGCAGTCCGGGTACAAGCAGCAGAGAAACGCGGGTATCCGCTGTTGATGGTGGATGCGAGTCCGATGAGTCGACCGATTTTGGAGAAAAAAGGCTTTGAATTTCTCGCCTATTCTTATCCTTGTTTTTATGAGTATAAATAGAATCGTGGTAAAGGAAGCTGCCCGTTGTTGTGAGGGGCAGCTTTTGTAGTTGCAGAGATACGTATATGCAAAAAAACATTTTGCACTTGAAGCTTACGTAACGTAATGAATTATGATGTAGATACCGGTAAAAGCCTCGAGCGAAAACGTACGCTAAGCTTAAAAGTGGGAGGGAGTTGAAGAGAATGACGAAACAAACACGAATTGGTAAAACAGATTTAGTTGTCAATCCAATCGGACTTGGAACAAGCGCTGTAGGTGGCCACAATATTTATCCGAATTTAAATGAAGAAGTAGGAAAAGATTTGGTGCGGGCTGCGATCAACCATGGAGTAAATTTTTTAGATACAGCGTTTTTTTATGGGACAGGACGTTCAGAGGAGTTAATAGGTGAAGTGATAAAAGAAGCAGGAAAGCGTCATGAACTCATCCTTGCAACAAAAGGTGGCCTTACACTTGTCGGCAATGATGTTACCATGGATAATTCGCCTGCTTATTTAAAACAAGCCGTTGAAGATAGTTTGAAAAGGCTACAAACAGATTACATAGATTTATTTTATATTCATGCGCCAGATCAGGATACACCAAAAGATGAGGCGGTTGGAGTCTTAAAACAGCTAAAGGACGAAGGTAAAATTAGAGCAATTGGCGTTTCTAACTTCTCACTGGAACAATTGAAAGAAGCAAATAAGGATGGGTATGTCGATGTATTGCAGGGAAACTACAATTTGCTGCAGCGTGAAGCAGAACAAGAATTCTTTCCATATGCGACAGAGAATAGCATCTCGTTTATTCCATACTTTCCACTAGCATCAGGCTTGCTTGCCGGTAAATACAAGAAGGATATGACATTCAATGATCTACGCAAAGATATGCCGCACTTCCAGGGCGACAAATTCAAAAAAAATCTAGAAAAGGTAGAGCAGCTCCGTAAAATGGCAAATAAAAAGAATGCCGAAGTTGCCCATATAGTCCTTGCTTGGTATTTCACACATGATTCAATTGATGTTGTCATTCCCGGAGCACAAAGAGCAGAGCAAATGCTGGATAATTTAAAAACAGTAGACGTCCACCTGACAGAAGAAGAAATCAACGAAATTGATCGTATTTTTAAATAGGTTCTCTATGGCGAACCTTCTTGTACTACCCTTTCGTATTAGGAGGTTAGCCAGTTTTTACTGGTTGACCTCCTTAGTTAAACAACTTTACCGTTACTTGTGATACGGTTCACCGTACTATTGGCCCCGTTACTTCAACGATCAATTTGGAAAGGTTGACTCAGAAAGTAAGTCTGGTTCAAGCTTCCAAATATTCATTCCCTTCTTCGTCTCAACAAACGACCATTTCGAGTCCATATAATAATTATTGAACGCAAGATTTGACGGGCATGCGGAGAATATCGGGTAACCAATTTGTGATAGTAGATATTTCATGAGATTCTTATGACGGTACTGTTCCTCTACGGCAAACTGATAAAGAGAGATTGTGCCGTTTTTCTTTAGGTAGATTCTTGCTGCTGCGATAATGATGTCTTCTCTATTCATAACAACAACAGATCGTCTTTTTACGGCCGCTCGAAGTCCTAATGGGCAAAGAAACTCCTCATTGTACACTGCCTTATTCTCGCGAGTGATATGTTTTGAAAAAAATGACTCAAGTTGTTTCATATCCTCAACCACGGCAAATCTTACGTTCAATTTGTAACCACTTCCCCGAATAGCTTACTTTCCAATCCATACGAAAACATCTCCATCAAGAATTTCCATTACAGCAACATGCTTGGATTTCCCAATCGTCTCCAAACGTATGGATGAGAGTTTGCGTAGCATACGTACCATTTCCAATGTAAGATAACATGTATTTTTCCCTCTTTCTAAAAATAATCGTTTTCATATTATAGACTTCGGCGAACCTCTTTTTCTGACAGTTCATATTTGATTTGTTGTTGAAATCTAAAAAAAGAGGTGATTTATACTGCTAACGCCTTCCATCCTACTAATTTGCCCGTTAGCGCAGATCGGCTGCCGATCTATACCGGCAGCCGCGCTTTAGATATTTATTAAACAATTGCCCCTGTTAGTTAAATCCCTTTCATTTGATTTTGCATTGATTTCCGTTAAAAAGTTCATGCATCCCTGAGTGTGAACGCGGTGTTTAGTAATGTATATTTCAGTTAAGTCTTCTTTTAAACGTCACTTATTTATTACCAAGCTGTTCCGCCAAACCGATTAGAAGTCCTTCAATTCCACGAATGTAGCAGAGCCGATACGAGTCTTGGTACTGAACCACTTCGCCGACGAGCTGAGCGCCATACTTAGTGAGTCTGGATACCATTTCGTCAATGTCTTCAACGGTGAACATGACGCGCAGATAACCGAGGGAATTTACAGGAGCAGTTCGGTGATCGGATATAGTAGGTGGGGTGAGAAATCTCGAAAGTTCAAGTCGGCTGTGGCCATCTGGGGTAACCATCATAGCAATCTCTACACATTGTGAACCCAGCCCGGTTACGCGACCAGCCCATTCACCTTCGACGGTAGCCCTCCCTTCGAGCTTCAAGCCAATCTCCTCGAAGAAAGAGATTGCGTCATCAAGGGATTCTACAACGATACCAACATTGTCCATTCTTAGTAATTTGTTATTTGCCATTAGTTTTATCTCCTTATGTGTACAAATTTATTACTCGATCATCTTCATATTTATTCTATCAGGGATTACCAATTACCCCCAAACGATTGACATTACGACGCCTCGTCAGTGAGATTTTTGAAGCACAATCAGCCCAACCTAGGATTCATTGCTTACGTATAGTAGAATGATACAAAAAAGGGAACAGAAGGTGTAAGCGATGTGCCGAAACATCAAAACCTTATTCAACTTCGACCCACCTGCGACAGAAGATGAGATTCAAGCAGCAGCCCTGCAATTCGTGAGAAAGCTCTCGGGCTTCAACACGCCTTCGAAGGCCAATGAAGAGGCTTTTCATCGTGCGGTCCAAGAGGTCTCCGTTGTTGCAAAAAATCTCCTGGATTCGCTCGTGACGAATGCAGACCCACGCAATCGAGAAGTCGAAATCGAGCGAGCTCGCGCAAGAAACGCCAAACGGTTTGGCACGACAGAGTAGTGAGACGATAAAGATGAACAGTCTAGTTAACGGGCAGGCCTTCAGGGTAACTGCCTACTTTTGTTTACTATATCAGAAATTTCAGTATCTTATCATCTCCTTATGAGATAATTTATCATTTCGTTACTATGTCTCTCTCCTGCAAATTATATTATCGTAGAGTGCAAAGGGGAGAGGATCATCATGGAAAAGGTGAACGTCGCACAACATTTATCACGCTTGCAAGATTCCTGGAGCTCTCTGGTTGTCGGAGAGATGAATGATACGTCTATTAAGCTAGAGAAGCTGCAAGGTGAGTATCCTTGGCAACAAAATGATCAAAAAGATGAACTGCTGTTTGTCGTCAAAGGCAGACTGCTGCTGATGTACCACGAGCGTAATATATGGGTGGAAGCCGGAGAGTTTATCGTTGTGCCAAAGGGAGTGTCCTACAAGCTGTTTATCCCGAATGGCGATTGTCATCTACTGGCGATTGAACCGAAAAAATTTGCTGCTCTCAAGCGCTGCTCCTAAGACGATCAACATAGAAAATCGAGCGCTATTCGTTTGTGGGTAGCGATGATATAGAGCTGTCAATCGACCGGTCACTTTCGTTGGCTGGACAATTGGCGGCTTTTTTGCTATTAATATATGTTCAGAAAAGTGTTGACTTATACGTAATTTGTACTGTAATAAATACAGATGATAGCTCCAACTCTTTTCGAGGTGATGAATGTTGGACGACGGCATATATGTATTGATTAAAAAGGGAGACCCAGAACAGCTTCAAAAGCGTCAGTTTCTACATAAGGAAGAGTGTACGATTGGGAGACGGGGCAATCAATTACAACCAGACATTGCTTTTTCCAGTCCGTATATATCCAGAAGGCATGCAGTGATAAGGAAAATCAATAATCAATATTCGATTTCTGATTTGCAAAGCAAGCATGGAACAGAAGTAAACGGAATGCCGATACAGCAAGCACCCCATTTTCTTTATCATGGTGATCATATTACGCTGGCCAAAGGCGTGGTCGAAATGATATTTTTCGCAGAGGGTAGCGAGATGGATGTGACGCGGGAGTTCTCATTCCCTTTGATGAATCCAAAAGAAACCACCTCCACTTCCGGCTTGGTCATCAATCTGGAACGCAGGGAAATCCGTCTCGATGGCGCAAGAATCCATTTGACCGGAAAAGATATGGACTTGCTCATGCTTTTGTACCAACGTGCGAATCAGGCGGTCAGCTATGAGGAAATCATGGTACTCGTATGGCCAGAGAGGTTGCTGAATACGGTAAGCAGCGTTCCCGATGTTGGACGAGCCGAGATCAACGCGCTCGTTTATCGCTTGCGTAAGCGGTTGGGTAGATATGGCGAGAATGTCACCACGATCCCGCGCTTTGGTTACATGTGGGAAGAATAGTAGGTGGTACGACAGACACAGGATGCATTTCCTGTGTTTTTTTGCATTTGATGTAACTATCTGACACTTATCATCGTACTATGAGAATAGTCTCATCCTGCCATCATCTTTTTTCCATATATTATGGTATGTGACTGTAATATCGTGTGGTAGGGAAGGTGAATGACTAGTGAAAAAGACATGGATAGTATTTTGGACGATTTTTGTCGTTGTTCTTTCAGGGTTTTTCTATCTTTTCTGGGACTTTTGGAAGGATACCACGCAGTCGGATGGTGAGAGGGCAAAGGCCGCATTCACAGCGTATACGACAAAATGGAAAGAACAGAAGTTCTCTGACATGTACGAGCAGCTTTCTTTACATACAAAAAAGACTATCAGTAAAGAAGAATTCGTTTCGCGTTACCAAAACATTTACGGAGGAGTCGAGGCCAAAGCGATTGTGGTCGAGCCGATGTACAATGGTGACGTCATGCCAGGTGAGGATGGACAGATCAACTTTCATTATCGGCTGACGATGGAAACCTTCGTCGAACCGATTTCTTTTACAGGGAAAGCAACACTTGTCAAAGAAACGCAGAACGACTTGGAGGACTGGTACATTCATTGGAACCCTACTTTTATTTTTCCCGAAATGAAAGAAGGGGACAAAGTAAGAGCCAATACGGTGTATCCCCGACGAGGCGAAATCACGGATCGGGCAGGGCGTCCATTGGCAACAGAGCGTGTCGTGATAGATATCGGGATAAATCCGGGAGAATGGAACCAGACGTCACAAACCGGGAAAATGGCGGTCAGCAAGCTCTTACAAATTCCGTTGGATGACCTCACCTCGAAGGTCCAAGCTACGACAAGCAAGTCTACCAAGTTTATCCGGATCGCTACGCTGCCGCAGAACGATGCACGCATCAAACAATTAGAAAAAACTGAAGGGCTCCAATTGCAAAAAAAGAAAGTCCGCTACTATCCCTATCAGGACGCGACGGCCCATCTGGTTGGCTATGTAGGAGCGATCAATCAGGAAGAGTACGAGAAGCGAATGGATCAGGGCTATAAAACGTCCGATGTGATTGGAAAATCAGGACTGGAACAGATTTTTGAGGAGAAGCTAAGAGGGAGTGCAGGTGGGCGTATCGTCATCACGGATGCAGATGGAACGGAAAAAAAGACCGTGGTGGAACGCCTCGCCAAGCATGGACAGCCACTGGCATTAACCATAGATGCAGAAGTACAACAGACCATTTACCAGGAGCTGAAAAACGAAGCAGGGACGGCTGCGGCCATCTCACCAAAGACAGGAGAAATACTGGCCCTCGTCAATTCTCCGTCCTTTGATCCGAATGCGTTTGTGCTTGGGATGTCGGCTACAGAATGGAAGCAACTGAACGCAAACCCGCAAAAGCCGCTTCTCAATCGATTCGCGCGCGGGTTTGCGCCGGGCTCCACCTTCAAGCCGATTACGGCAGCGATTGGCCTTGGGACAGGAGCCATTACCCCTGCGGATAGTATCCACGTCCGCGGACTGCATTGGCAAAAGGATGTGTCCTGGGGTGGATACGAGGTAACGCGAGTCAGCGATTATGGGGGACCAGTCAATTTGGAAAAAGCATTGGTGTACTCCGACAATATTTATTTTGCGAAAGCGGCGCTCTCCATTGGGGAGGAGCCATTCGTGAAAAAGAGCGAGTTGTTTGGATTCCATGAAGCACTTCCGATTCCATATCCACTAGAAAAGTCGAAGCTGTATAACGACGGTTTCAAAAACGAGATTCAATTGGCAGACTCCGGTTACGGTCAGGGCGAGGTAACGATGACGCCGCTTCACCTCGCGTTGGTGTACAGCGCTTTTGCAAATGACGGGAATATCGTGAATCCATCTCTGTTGCAGGGAGACAAAAAAGATGGGTATTGGAAGACGAATGTCATACCTGCCGATGTGGCGAGCACGGTGAAGCAGCATTTGATACAGGTTATGGAAGACCCGCGCGGTACCGGTCGAGGAGCACGCGTCCCTGGTATTCGCATGGCGGGTAAGACTGGAACTGCTGAGATGAAACAGAAAAAAGGCGAGCTTGGGTTGGAAAACGGATGGTACGCCGTTTTTAATGTAGATGATCCGCGTTTGCTGGTTACCATGATGATAGAGGATGTCCGTGGTAGGGGTGGCAGTCATGTACTCGATGCACGTATCAAACGGATCTTCACGAAGGTACTGAAAAATTAGGGAGAGCAAGTATGAAAGAAGCAAAAAACGATCGTGTGAAACGACTGCAAATCGTATATATCGTCGTATTTCTGATGTTTGTGGGTATCATTTTGAGATTGGCGCAAATTCAAATCCAGCAAGGGAGCATTTATGCAAATGAGCTGGCAGACAGATCGTACAAAAAAGATTACATTCCCGCTATGCGAGGAAACATTTATGACCGCAACGGATATGTCATTGCCGAAAGTCGGCCTTCTCATCTCGCCGTCTTTCGTGAACAAGAGATCATGGAGAAGAAAGCGTACTTTGACCTGGTGGAAAAGCTGGGGAAAATACTGAGTCTCGACAAGGCCACACTGTTAAAAAAGATGGATGTCGGCTATGCCTACGAGAATGGCAAGTACGTGGAAGCGGCACGACAATTGCCGCGCTATTTGGAGAAAGAGCTGAAGGTGGATTTGACGGCTAAAGAAATCGCGGTACTGGGTGAGCATCGTGGCGATCTGCCGGGGATTGAGGTAGTGACAAAACCGATCCGAAAATACGATCCGAAGCAAATCTCTGTACAGGCGGTTGGATATGTCCGGCCCTTTCATATTGCTGAAAATGTGAAGCTCGCCTCCTACAAGGATGAGAGTACGCGGTATTTGCCGAACCAGTTAGTCGGGCTCGATGGGATTGAGCTGTCTTACGAAAACGAGCTTCGCGGGAGCAACGGTTACCGGATGTATGAGGTCGCAGCAAATCAGACAGTTGTGAAGCAAGTGGAGGAAGTTCCATCCGTCCCGGGCAATCATGTGTATCTCACCATTGATCAGCGGGTACAGCTAGGTATCCGGGATTCGATCCGAGAGTTTCTTCCGAAGCTGCGTGCAACCATCCCTGAGGCGAGGGGGGCAAAGGGAGCATATGTCGTGGCAGTCGAGGTTAAGACAGGCAAGGTCGTCGCGATGGTCAGCTATCCTGAATACGATCCAAACGTATGGATTGAGGGACCGGATCAAAAAATGTATGACCAGATTAAGCTGGCGGTGACGAATGGAACCATTCGGGAAGCCCCATACAATACAGCGCCATTAAAGGGCGAGGCGGCCATCCAGGAGGGCTACAAGCACCCGGGTTCAATTGTGCCATCTGGGTCTGTCATCAAGCCGATCACGGTATTGCTCGGTTTGCAGGAAGGCATTATTACTCCCTCCGATCGTTGGAATGATGGAGGTGTGTATCACTATGGACGTGGTACGGATCGGATTAAAAACGACAGTTCCAAAGCGCATGGCATGATTACCCCAGCGATTTCCCTGCAAAAGTCATCGAATACATATATGGCGAGAATCGGAGAGGAGCTGTCCCGTCGAAAAGGAAAAGAGTCAGCGTCCGTCCTGCAATCGTACTATCATGCGTTCGGATTAGGCGTTCAGACGGGTGTAGATTTACCGAATGAAAACAAGGGGAAAGAAGATTATTTAGTGATGAATGAAAACTACGGTCCACTAGCATCGATGGTGCAGGCTTCCTTCGGACAGCAAGTTCGGGCGACGACGATGCAATTGGCACAGTATGCGGCTACACTTGCGAATAAAGGTGTACGTTTGCAGCCGCAGATGGTAGATAAGATCACAGACGCAAAAGGAAACCTGGTGAAAGCGTACACGTCAAAAACCATGAGCACCTTTCCTCACCCAGATAAGTATTGGGATGTCTTGGAGCAAGGCATGGTGATGGTGACGAAACCGGGGGGAACAGCAGTCCGCGCGTATGCGGGAATGCCGTTTCAGGTAGCAGCAAAAACAGGTACATCTGAACAAGACATTTATGTACCAGTGACGGTGACAGACGAGAAAACAGGACAGAAAAAGACAAAGTGGAAAATGCACGCCCGCATTACGAATGGTGTCAGCATTTCGTATGGGCCTGTCGACGATCCGGTCCTGGCAGTAGCCGTAATCGTTCCTGAGGGTGGTTATGGGGGAAGATCGGCCGCGATCATTTCACGTTCCGTGTACGAAGTGTATGACAAGCATATCGGATTGAAATAGTAAGCTGTTCGAAGTGATTCTGCCGAGGATCTACTTCGGACAGCTTCGTTTAGCCATTTGACAGATTAGGGGGATGATTATGGCAGGAGTGGAGATAAACGATTTATTAAGATTCGTTATGATTACTTTTATCATAAGTTTAGTCGTTATTTCCGTTGCTTTATTGCTTCAAAAGAAACAAGGTAATCTTGTCAATGGATTCACACTGAGCATGATTTCAGCAATTTCAGTAACCGTTTCTGGAACGAATCTTATGATGATGGGTTATATAGCTGATGAATTGAACCTAGGTGGAGACGCTATGTCTACCTATATGTTTTTCATCATTGTAGGGTTAAACATCCTTAATTTCCTTCTTTACTTAAAAAAAGAATGAGAGGTTCGGAAAAACTCGCATCGGCGGTGATACGAAGTTTTTCCGTTTTTTTATTTCGAATCTGCTTTTTGCAAAAAGCGGCGGATGACTTGCACGTATTCGTCTGTCTCTTCCAGATAGCCGACATGCGAGCTGTTTTCAAAGACATGGAGCTCGGCGTTTGGCACCAGAGACTGATAATAACCAGTCGATTCAGGCGTCGCTTCATCATAGCGGCCGCAAACGAACAGGGACGGGATGTTGATTTGATGCAGCTGGGGTGTGTAGTCGAATGTTTTCAGATTCCCTGTTGGGCAAAACTCAGACGGTCCCCACATCGTCATGTACACTTCTTTATTCGCTTTTGGACGGCTTTCTGTCATAACGGTTGGCATTGGATCAAGGCGGCACACATGGCGCTTGTAGTATTCCTTCATGGCATCTTGATATTCTTGTGAATCAGTTGTACCCTGCTCCTCGTGTGTGGCGATGGTTTGTTGCACATCTACTGGCAATTGCTCGATTAAACGATCTGCGTCCTGTTTCCAACGCTCTGCGCTCAGGCATGGACTGGAGAAGATGATGCTCTGTACCCCCTCCGGCTTGGCGTCCACCAAATAAGCTGCTGCCAGCATCGTACCCCACGAATGTCCCAGGATGTGTACCTCTTTTAAGTCAAGGGCTTGTCTGATGCAAGCGAGCTCCTCCACAAAGCGTTCGGTTTTCCAAAGAGTCAGATCTGTCGGGCGATCGGAATTGCCTGATCCCAGCTGATCGTAGAAAATGACGGGTCTGTCGTCGCCTAAGACATGAAGCGTTGATTTGAGCGGATCATGCGTATTGCCAGGTCCGCCATGAAGGACGATCAGAGGTGTTTTCTCCCCTTCGCCGACACGACTGTACCATACTCTGCCGCCAGGAACTTCAATATAGCCTTCTTGCATACTCATCGATAATGCCTCCACTTCAGGTTCATACTGATCTCTCTTCCTTTCAATATAGCATATGGAATTGTTTTTACACTTTTTTTAGAATTGATTTAGAGCATGTTTAGACCCACTATTTATCATCACTGGTATAGGAAGCGATGACAGTTGCTTTCGATGAGACTAGGAGGGATCAGCATGCGGAAAAAATGGTTGGGTATCGGCTTGTCTGTTGGGATCACAGGAGCATTGATTTGGGGATACGGGGCTTCAGCGAGTGCGGATAGCACGACGATGAGCGTGTATAAATCAGCCCTGCAACAAACGAAGGAAGCGAAGAGCATGACGGCCCACGCGCAGCTAGCACTCACAGACAACGGAACGAAGCTGCTCACACTCGAGGGAGTTGCAAAGATCGATCATAACCAGCACATCGGGAATGTCGATGCGACTATTACAGACACGCTGGGCGAGAAAAGCGTGCAAGCCTTTCTGGAAAAGGATCAAGTTGTGGTTAAAAAAGGGGATAGTAACATTTATAGGGTCATGGAAAAAATGGATAGAAGACCCCAGTCAGAAAATGACGCCGATAACAAACGCGGAGCAATGATGCATAAGCTGCTTACTACGGTATTCGGCGATCTCGGAAAAAACGCGACCGTTGAAAATCTACCGGATGGAGGCAAGCGTACGTCGCTTCAGCTCTCCGAAGAGCAAATTCCGGCATTTATCCAGGCAGCCGGACCTATTCTTTACGATAAGCTCGTCGAACATAGTCAAGAAGCGTCTTCCTCTGAGAACGGGCTATCTGTGAAGCTTCCCCGGTTGCAAGAGGATTTCCAAGTGGACCAAGTATTGCTGAATGCCAAGATCGATGGGGAAAATCAAATCGAGCAGCAATCTGCTGTGGTACAACTTTCGGGAACAGATACGTCTGGGAAAGAGCACAAGCTCCAGCTTTCTTTGGATATCCGCCTGTCCGATTTGGGTACGACCACACCGGATCGCATCGATCTTACGGGCAAGCAAGTCGAGAAGGTTTCCCGCGAGGACATGAAGAACAAATGGAGAAAAGACTGGACGAAGCATTCCGATTCCGAGTAAACCATGACTGCAAGGGGGAATGAAACATGTCAATTAAAACAAGACTTTTGCTCTCCTATATTGCCATGATTATCATCCCCCTTGTTTTGTTTGGATTGGTGGCATCGGGATTGGCGAATTACTTTTGGGGGGAACAAGAAGCAGGCAAACCGCTTCTTCGTGATACGCTCAACAAACGAGACGAATTGTTTGCTGGTGTCACATTCATGGCTAAATATGCTCCCAATCAATTGATGAACCAGAAGCTGCTAACAGAGACGGATGAGGAGCTACAAGCAGTTGGCGGAGCATTGATTCTGACCAAGGACGAGCATGTGCTATTTGTTTCCCCGTCGATTGATAGCGCTGACGTGCCTGATTATTTGCAGGATCAGCCGGATCAGGGGCGCATGCATAGCTGGAAGCCGTTTAAACAGGACGGCTACACGTTTGATACGTACGAGTTTACTTTTGCTGATCAGAGGAAAGGAAAGCTCTACTTCCTTGCGAATTCTTTCCCCTTTATGCAGACAGGCATTTATTTTTTTAGCGCATTGATTCTCAGTCTTCTAACGATTGTGGCGCTGACGAACGGTGTATTAACGTTTCTTGTTTCACGCAGTATCATTCGACCCTTGTACGCCTTAAAGCAAGCAGCGTACGAAATCAAAGAAGGCAATCTGGAGCGTCCTGTTCAACTCCATCGCAAAGATGAGCTGGGAGAGCTGGGAGAAGCATTTGAAGAGATGCGCAGCAGATTGTATGATTCTATCCATTTGCAGCTTCAGTATGAAGAAAATCGTAAACAATTGATTTCGAGTATCTCCCATGATCTGAAAACACCCATCACAGGAATCAAGGCATGTGTGGAAGCGGTGCAGGAAGGGATTGCGGATACGGAAGCGAAGCGAGAAAAATATATGAAGATGATTGCCATCAAATCAGAGCAGATGGACCGTCTGATTGATGAGCTGTTTTTATTCTCGAGACTGGATATGAACAAGCTTCCCTTTCACTTTGAAGAAGTCGATATGCGAGCCTATATGGCACAGTTTGCCGAAGAGCTGCGACTAGACCCGCGAATGCACGGCGTATCTATTCGCTATGACGAGCATCATGAAAGTCCAATTCCAGTCATGGCTGATTGGGAAAAACTCCATCGCGTGCTCATGAATATCGTGGACAATAGCTTGAAGTACTTGAACAAGGACGAGAAGCTGATTCGATTGGAAGTGGAGAAAGCCAGCGGTGATGTGCTAGTGGCGATCTCCGACAATGGAACAGGGATTGAAAAAGAAGCAATGCCCCATATTTTTGACCGCTTTTATCGGGCGGACCCTGCACGTAATTCGGCCATGGGAGGCAGCGGTCTTGGACTCGCCATCGTCAAACAAATTGTGGAGGGGCACGGTGGTCGGGTATGGGTGGAGAGTGAGAGCGGACGGGGGACCCGTATTTGTTTTACCTTGCCAGATATCAAGAGAGTCGGGGGTAACACGGAATGAAGCACATTTTAATCATTGAAGATGACGCGGTGATTGCAGAGGTGCAAAAGGATTACTTGGAGGCAAACGGCTACTCGGTCGATGTTGCTACTTCCGGCGATAGGGGTTTGCAAAAGGCATTGCAAGAGGAGTATGACCTCCTGATTCTAGACCTGATGCTCCCCATCGTGGATGGCTTCGAAATCTGCAAGCAAGTACGGAAAGCCAAAAATATTCCGATCCTGCTCGTCTCCGCGAAAAAGGAAGACATCGACAAGATCCGTGGACTGGGTCTGGGCGCCGATGATCATATCAGCAAGCCTTTTAGTTTGGGAGAACTGGTAGCGAGGGTCAAAGCCCATTTGGCCCGTTACGACCGTCTCGTTTCCGATTCCAAACCGCATACGGCAAAAGAGGAGATCAGGCTTCGTGGGATTCGCATCGACAAGCTGGCGAGGAGAGTTTATATCAATGGAAATGAAGTAGCTTTCACTTCCAAGGAATACGACCTCCTGCTCTTTTTGGTAACCCACCCCAACTGGGTGTTTAGCAAAACGGAGCTGTTTGAAAAAATTTGGGGTCTCGATTCGTACGGGGATATCGCGACGGTGACCGTGCATATTAGCAAGCTGCGGGAAAAAATAGAAAGTGATCCGGCTAAGCCGCAATACATCGAGACGGTGTGGGGTGTCGGTTATCGCTTTTTACTATAGTGGGAGAAGAAATGCAGCATACATAAACACTTGGGTATTTCGTACCAAGTGTTTATTCTGTTTCCCATAAATCGACAAACTTAGGTAAAATAAATGGCAGATGTCGAATAGTGTGTAGGAATGCGAGCTAAGGGAGACACAGAATATGGAGAGAAAAATCAAAATCCTCGGAACAGGGAAATACTTGCCGACTCGGCGAGTGACAGCAGCAGAACTGGAAGAAAAGCTGGGACTTGCGGCTGGATGGGTAGAGAAAAAGTCCGGGGTAAGCGTCAGACATTTTGTGACGAATGAAACGGCAGCACAGATGGGAGCCATCGCTGCTAAGCGTGCTTTGGAAGCGGCGGGACTTTCCCTTCATGATATCGATTGTATCGTGTGTGCAAGCGGAACGGCGCAGCAGGAAATCCCATGCACGGCTGCTTTAATTCAAGAAGAGCTTCAACTAAGCAAATCAGGCATTCCCTGCTTTGATATAAATGCGACATGCCTCAGCTTCGTCACTGCGCTGGATGTGATGTCGTGCCAGATGGCGGTTGGTATTTACGAGCGAGTCTTGATCATTTCATCAGAGATATCCTCTGCAGGTTTGAATTGGGAGCAAAAAGAGAGCTGTGTGCTGTTCGGAGATGGGGCGGCGGCTGTTGTCATTGGCAGGACGCCAGAAACAGAGAGCTCCCGCATCTTGGGTTCAAGCATGAAAACATACAGTGAAGGCGCGCACTATTCCGAAATAAGGGGTGGCGGCACGCTGATCCACCCGAGACAATTTGCCCAAGGAAGAGAAGCAGACTTTGCATTTGATATGGACGGACGGAAAATTTTTCGCCTGACCTCGCAGTTAATTACCGGATTCGTGGATCGTTTGCTGTCGTCAGCCTCCGTAACCATGGAGCAAATCCGTACTGTCATTCCTCATCAGGCCAGTGGGATGGCGATGCGGATCATGGCAGGCAAGCTCGGATTTAGCGACCAGCAAATGGTGAACATTCTGGCGGATCATGGAAATGTCATTGCAGCTTCGATTCCGATGGCGCTGCATGAAGCTATTGGGCAAAATCGGGTACAGCGAGGAGATCACCTGATGCTGTTGGGCACATCTGCTGGCTTGTCTCTCGGAGGAATTGTGCTTGAATACTAAACAATCAGTCTTGCTGACAGGAGGACGAGCTCCAGCTACGTTAGAGCTGGCGCGCTTGCTGGGTTCTGCGGGACATCGAGTGATTGTAGCGGAGAGTGCGCGGCGACATCTTTGCCAGCACTCTCGTTATGTAGAGCGCTCCTACCAAGTGCCTCCACCCCGACAGCAGCCCGATGCTTATATCGAAAAGCTGTGTGAAATCATGCAGCGTGAGGGTATCGATCTGTTGATCCCGACTTGCGAGGAGATCTTTTACGTATCGCAGGGGCGGGATCAATTGCTTGACTATGGTGAAGTGCTAGTGGAAGGAATCGAGGTATTGCGTTCGTTGCACGACAAATGGCTTTTTGCCGAAATGGCGCGCGAAGTGGGAGCACTGGTCCCACATACGGTTCGGGTACAATCTTCGGCTCAATTGCGGGAGGCCATGCTGCGAGCAGGAGGACCTGTGGTGCTGAAGCCCGTCTATTCTCGCTTCGCAGCTCATGTACAAATCGTGGCTGACCCGTTATCTGCGGTAGGGCAGTCCTCACTGCCCCAACCGACAGTTGGGCAACCATGGCTAGTTCAACAGTTTATAAAAGGGAAACAGGTGTGCAGCTACGCGGTTGCTCTGGATGGACAGCTCACTTTGTACGCCGATTACGAAACAACACATACAGCAGGGCAGGGTGCCTCGATTTACTTCGCCTATTCAGACCATCCACAGGTAAGAGATTTTGTTAGCCGCTTTGTGCAACGGCATACGTTTCGTGGACAAATCGCATTTGATTTCATTGAGAATGAGCAGGGAGAGCTGTATGTGATTGAGTGCAATCCACGCCTGACAAGCGGTGCGCATTTGTTTACAGGACAGCACGACGCGGCTACTGCCTATTTTTCTGATCGGGGAAAAACCGTTTTTCCTGTTGGAAAACAAGCTTGCATGCTAGGGATGGCGATGCTGACATACGGCCTTGCTGGCATGACAAATCGACAGAAGGCAAAACGTTGGGTGAGCGACCTGCTTTCTGCAAGGGATGTTCTGTTTAGGTGGGATGATCCACGACCTTTTTTTGATCAGTTCTCCATGCTGGCAGATTTGGCTTGGCAGAGCTTTCGAACGGGAAAAAGCATGATTGCTTGCAGTACGAGCGATATCGAATGGAACGGAGAAGAGGCGTAAGGAAGTGAGGAAGAAATGAACAAGCGAATTCTAGTAACAGGGGCGACTGGGTTTCTCGGACAGAAGCTGGCTATACGACTACATGTAATGGGCTATGACGTAACAGCGCAAGGACGAGACGAGCGAATCGGCCAGCTATTGCAGGAGCGAGGCATTCGATTCCTTCGGGCAGACCTAAGAGACAGAGAAGCCATGGTGAATGCTTGCCGCGATCAGGATATCGTGCATCACGCTGCTGCTTTTTCCTCCCCGTGGGGAACGTACCGTGACATGTACGAGACGAATGTGACAGGAACCATTCATGTCATCGAGGGCTGCAAGCTGCACGGCATCCAGCGTCTTGTCCATGTATCGACGCCAAGTATTTATTTTGCTTTTGACGACAAGCTGGGAATCCGCGAAGATGAACCGATGCCCGTTCGGTTTGCCAATACATACGCACAAACGAAATACCAGGCGGAGCTGGAAGTCGACAAGGCGTTTCTTGCAGGACTACCGACGATCACGATTCGTCCGCGGGCCTTGTTTGGCCCAGGAGACAATGCAATCCTTCCCAGATTGATCCGCGCCAATGAAAAGAAATTCGTCCCGCTGATCGACGGAGGCAAGGCGATCATTGATTTGACGTATGTGGAAAATGTCGTGGACGCGCTGATCTTGTGCATGGATTCTCCAGCGCACACATTGGGAGAGGCTTACAACATTACAAATGGGGAGCCTGTGACGATGATCGAGGTATTGTCAGATGTGTTTCGGCGCTTGGGGGTTCCGTTGAAAACGCGCGAGCTGCCATATTGGAAGGCGTATGCCGCGGCTTGGGTGCTGGAGACACTCTCCAAGACCGTTTTGGGCTATCGCGAGCCGGTTTTGACACGTTACTCGGTCGGTGTGCTCGCCAAATCACAAACCTTGGATATCTCAAAGGCGAAGCGCGATCTGGGCTATGAACCACGGGTGAGCATTGCCCAAGGTATCGAGACCTTTACAGAATGGTGGAGGACGCAGGATGGACGTTAAACTGACGCTGATGGACACGGGCTACTGCCAGCAGCTCGAAATGTTTTCACGAAAGGGCGGCCGGATGAAAAACATTCCGTTTCACGCCATCGCAGGGCTTATCGAGCATCCCGTCCACGGCTTGCTGCTCTTTGATACGGGCTATGCGCAGCGCTTTTTTGAAGCCACGAGCAAGCTTCCTTATTCGCTGTACGGCAAAATAACACCCGTATTCTCAAAGGCACATGAGAGTATTGCTGAGCAGCTCGCAGCACGCGGAATCCGAACGACAGACATAGCGGGTATTCTCATTTCCCATTTTCATGCGGATCATATCGGCGGTTTGCGTGATTTTCCGCATGCGCGACTATACTGCTTCGAGAGTGCCTACAATCACGTGAAGGGAAAGACGGGGTGGGCGGCGCTGCGGGAGGCGTACTTGCCTGATTTGATGCCTGACGATTTCGAAGAGCGGGTGACTTTCATTGATCGAGGAGAGCTTGTGGCATTGCCTGAAGCTTACGCGCCATACACGGAAGGCTACGATTTGTTTGCGGACCAGAGTCTGTACATCGTCGATCTGAACGGACATGCAATCGGGCAATTTGGTGTGTTCCTGCGTGATCGGGATCATGGGGATGTATTTTTGTGCGCGGATGCTGCTTGGTCGAGTGAGGCCTATCGCGGCAACCTGTTGCCTCACCCGCTGGCTATGTTGATCATGGCGGATCGACAGGCGTATCGCGAGCATTTGCACAGGCTGCATGTGCTATCCCGCCAACGTCCCGACATGAAAATCATGCCGACACACTGCGGGGAAGTCTGGCAGGCCAGCAGAGGAGCGTTCACATGGAGATCATGACGATCTTGAAGCAGTATGTAAAAACGAAGTGGCTTGCCCGTCGGTTTTCCTCGCGTGAGCAGCTGGTGAAATGGCAAGAAGCGCAGGTCAGAGCAATGTTGACGCGCATTTTCCCAGCCTCTCCTTTTTACCGAAAGAGATTGGGAACGCCAGAACGCTGGAGACAGATGGAGCCAATCGATAAAAAGAGCATGATGGACCATTTTGACGAGCTGAACACGTACGGGATCAAGAAGGAAAAAGCATTTGCGATTGCACTGAAAGCAGAAACGACACGCGATTTCACTCCCCAATTAAACGGCGTGACCGTAGGCTTGTCTTCTGGGACATCTGGCAATCGCGGGCTTTTTCTCGTGGGACCGCAGGAGCAGGCGAAATGGGCAGGGGTGATTTTGGCGAAAGCATTGCCTGGTCAGCTATGGTCGACGCATCGGATTGCTTTTTTCTTGCGAGCGAATAGCAACCTGTATACAGCGGTCAACAGGCGTCGCATTCAATTCTCGTTCTTCGATTTGCAAATACCGCTCGATCAGCACCTGGATCACCTGAACCAGTATCAGCCAACGGTGTTGGTTGCGCCAGCCTCGATGTTGAGAATGCTCGCGACTGCCCAGCGTCAGGGGAAATTGCGGATATCTCCGATCAAAGTAATCTCGGTGGCAGAAGTGCTTGACCCGTTGGATCAAATATACATCGCAGAAGTGTTCGGGCAAATCGTACATCAAATTTATCAATGCACAGAAGGTCTGATTGCGGTGAGCTGCTCACACGGGACGTTGCATGTCAATGAAGACCTCGTGGTGGTGGAAAAGGAATATCTCGATGAGAAGAAGGAGCGATTCTTTCCGATCATCACAGACTTTTCCCGGATGACACAGCCGATTATCCGTTATCGATTGAACGACATTTTGACGGAAAAGCGCACACCATGTCCATGCGGCTCGGTGTTTATGGCGCTGGAATCGATTGAGGGCAGGGCAGATGATCTATTTGTTTTTCGCCATGAAAACGAAGCGAGTTGGATATCGGTCTTTCCTGATTTCATCCGGCGTGCCGTCATTACCTCGTCTGATGCGATTGAAGAGTATACGGTACGGCAGCTAAGCTACGAGCAAGTTGAGATAGCACTACTCATGAAGGATGGGGAAGGACCGTCCATGCGTGAGCAGGAACGAGTACGCCAAAGTCTTGAGCGAGTCATTGCCGATCAGCAAGGACAATTGCCTGCGATTGTGTTTGCACCGTACGAGCTGAATCTCGGTACGAAAAAATTGCGGCGGGTAGAGAGGATGTTTGTTCTAGGTGAGCAGGCCATTGATTGAATGGTATGAAGGGACTTCGGCGGAGCAAATCCCTTGGGAACAGGCGCAGGATGCCGACTACGTCAAAAGCTACTTGTTGCCCATGATGACGGAACAACCATCCCGCTATGTGCAAAATGTACAGACGCGGATGGTTGCACTCCGTGTAGGTGATCGGATCATGCCCATAACGGTGAACGATAACGAGTACGACAATTCGTATGTCAGTTCGGTGTTTACCCATTACGTGACGTATGCAAAGGAAGAGCTAGGCATGCTCGATTCAGCGGTGCTGAGGCAAGCACTGTCGACTGTACTTACAGGGCTTGGACGCTGGATGAAAAAAAGCCAATGCAACAAAATGGTCATCGTCAACAACTGGCTGTTATCGACCAATCTGTATCATGATGTGCGTGCAGATGAAGTGAAGGACATCACGGAAAGCTGCATCCAAAAGTTCCCTAGTCACATCATCGCGTTTCGATCTGTTTGTCGCAGGCTCTACCCGGATTTTCACAAGGGGCTCGTAGAGAAGGGCTATCTCATGGTCCCCAGCCGCTATGTCTACCTTTTTCATCCCGACTGGCCCGCACAGGGCAAGTGGCGGGTCCGCAATACGCTCAACCGCGATCGAAAAATGCTAGCCAAATCGGGCTATCGTATCCTGCGTCATGAGGAGCTGGGAGAACAGCATGTCGAGCGAATCGTTGCTTTATATAACGCGTTGTATCTGGATAAATACTCCCGGCATAATCCACAGTTTTCGGTGGAGTTCGTCCGATTGGCGATGCAAAAGAGGACATTGACCCTCATCGGCTTGGAAAAAGACAGACAGCTGGACGGCATTCTTGGCTATTTTGAACGAAATGGTGTGATGACGACACCGCTATTTGGCTATGATACGACTCTCACCAAAGAGACTGGGCTGTATCGGATGCTGTCGTGCCTCTTGGTACAAGAAGCACAGAGCAAGGGCATCCTGCTCCATCAAAGTGCGGGTGTAGGTGCATTCAAAGCGGACAGAGGAGCCGAGGGAGAACCGGAATATACAGCGATATATGTCAAACATTTGCCGTTTTATCGTCGAGCGGTCTGGAAGGTGCTCGCTGTCTTGCTGAATCAAATCGGGATCAAGATGGTGGAGAAGTACAGACTGTAAATCTTTAGCACACTTCGACCCTCATCGAACTAACCGTCAGGTACACTGCATGTAAGAAGAAGCAAGTAGCTTGCCTGAAACGGGGGAACAACGCCATGAATCGAATTTTGTTCGGGATACTTGTCGTCGTGACGACATCATTGATGGGTTCGTCTTTTGCGGTAGGAAAGATTGGATTGGCCTATTTTTCACCATTGCTGCTGGTAGGACTGCGTTTTACGTTGGCAGGACTGATCATGGGAGCGTGGGTATGGAAAAAGCCGCTCCCGAAGTCGGCAGGTGACTGGGGGAAGCTGTGTCTGATCGGATTTTTGCAGACAGCTGCCGTCATGGGATGTATCTTTTTGAGTCTGCGTACGATCACAGCGGGTGAATCCTCGATCCTGACGTTCATGAACCCACTGCTTGTGGTCATATGGGGCACGTTATTTCTCGGAATATCCTATCGACTGACGCAATGGATGGGGGTTCTGGTTGGACTGGTAGGGGTGTTCATCACGCTTGGCTTCCATCTGCAATGGGAGACGGGAACGCTGTTTGGGATCGGGTCAGCTCTTGCGTGGTCAATGGCTACGATTCTCGTTAAAAGGTGGGGAGTCCGCTTCAATGTGTGGGTGCTGACAGCTTATCAGATGCTGTTCGGAGGAATTCTGCTCCTCGTGATGGGGGTCACGCTCGAAACGCCGAAGCTGATTGTGACGCCGACCGCTGTGTTCGTCGTCCTCTGGCTTGCGATCATGGCTTCCATTGTGCAGTTTGCGACGTGGTTTTACTTGCTGAATCACGGAGACCCGGGCAGGACGAGTGCTTTTTTGTTCCTTGCTCCGTTCTTTGGTGTTTTGTCGGGGTGGGTGTTGCTGGATGAGGTCGTGCAATGGCATGTGTATGTGGGGGGGGTGTTGATTTTCGCAGGGATTTTCCTGGTGAACTGGACGTTTGCCCCACGCAGGCAAGTCAGTCAAAAAGCACAGCTGGCAGAGTAGCTAGCTGTGCTTTTTGCATTCATCTACTTGCAGTCCGAACTCGGTCATAAAACCTGAGCTGCCTAACGGCGTGACACGGACTGCCCTCCCTCCTGGCACTCGCTCGATCCAGCCAAGCTCAAAAAATCGGTTGGTGAGTGAGGCTCCGAGGCTACCTGCCAAGTGATGGCGACGCTCGCTCCAATCCAAACACGGACGGGCAAAGCGACGTCTGCTCTTTGGCTTGGCCACAAGGTCTACGCCGAGTGATTGCAGCTTGTTTTTTCCCGCTTCACTGAGCACATAGTCTTGATCGGATGCCTCGATCAACTGCATCTCCAGCATTTTCTGCGTCAGGGCAACGCCTACTTCACCAGCGAGATGGTCGTAGCAGGTACGCGCATAGCGGATGGCTCGCAATTGGTCAGACTCGCGCAAGGAACGAACCGGCTTAGGTGCTGCGATCGTCATTAACGATTCTAGGGCATGGGCGACATCAGGGCTGGCTAGGCGATAGTAGCGATGTCGACCGTGTGACTCGCTGACCAAAAGACCGCCTTCTACCAGCTTTGCCAAATGCGTGCTTGCCGTTTGGGGGGTAACTTTTGCGTTTCGTGCGAGTTCACTGGCGGGGAGTGCCTTGCCGTTCATTAGGCTGATCAGGATGGAGACGCGGGATGGTTCTCCTATGAGGGACGCGACCTCTATAATATTCGGACTGGTACTCATCAGACAGCGGACCTCCTCCATCATTTTTTATCTTCTATCAATGACTCTAGCAGAATCTTGCAGCTAAAAAAACTAGAGATGTTCGCGAGAAGCTATTGTAATATAAATCCAAACATGATTGGGGGAGAGCCACATGGAGACTAAGCAATGGCGAGTAGGAATTTTTTTGTTTGACGATGTGGAGGTGTTGGATTTTGCAGGTCCGTTTGAAGTATTCTCGGTGACATCTATGGAAAATGACAGCCATACACCTTTTCGTGTAGAAACGGTATCGGAAAAGGGGAACATGATTCAAGCGCTGAATGGTCTGAAGGTTCAACCAGATTACAGCTTTGCGAATATGCCTGCTTTTGATATTCTCATCATTCCTGGTGGAATAGGTGCGAGGGAGCGAGAAGTACATAATGAGCGGGTGATCCAATGGATTCGTGAGCAAATGCAAAAGGTGGAGCTGATGGCCTCCGTCTGCACAGGAGCCTTTTTACTTGCAAAGGCAGGCTTATTATCGGGCAAAAAGGCAACGACCCATTGGGCAAGTCTCGATCGAATGGAAAAGGAATTTCCAGAAGTCGTTGTGCAAAGAGGAGTAAAATTCGTGGATGAAGGAAATATCGTGACATCTGCTGGGATCTCAGCGGGTATCAATATGTCCTTTCACATTATCAAACGATTAGTAGGTGCGGAAGTAGCAGAACAGACTGCTAAGATAATGGAGTATGATATTGTCCTCTAAAGAAATTGGCAGTCCATCCCTTTGGATACAAAACAAAAGGATGGATTGCCGCTGTTTGATAGCTACACCATTTACTTTGCGGTAATGCTTTCACCTTGACGCGGATTCAATCCGTTCTCCCACTGCACGCGAATGGATTTGCTCTGGAACAAATCTTTGCCGTCAGAGACCTGATAATGCAGATGAGGCTCGCTGGAATTGCCAGAGTTGCCACATAGTCCAAGCAAATCCCCTTTCTCCACACGATCGCCAACCTTTACCTTTGCGGAGCCTTCTTTCAAATGGGCGAAGTAGCTGAATTCCCCATTGCCATGATCGAGGATGACGACGTTGCCAGCGGGCTCTTGTGCGTTCATCGTTCCGACAGGGACATTATCCTTGAGATCCTGGACGACATGTATGACAGTTCCTGCCTGCGGTGCGTGTATTTCTTGCCCGAATGCGAAATAGCTCTCGTTTTTCGCAGGGTCCCCCTTGTAGGTTAATCCGTCTTTAACCTGAATAAGATCGTATGCATAGCGTTGGCTCTCCACCTCGTAGTGATAGTTTGAAAGGACATTCTGACCTCCCCAAAACACATACCACTCACCTGTAAACGGTGCGCTATACGCCTGCTTTGTCAAAGCATTGTCGGTGTCAGGGTAGCTTTGCAGCGGCTTTAATAAAACACCCGTAATGATTCCTTTTTCATCCGTCGTAAGGACAAGGCCCCGTTTGGCGTCCTGATCCACCCAGGTACCATAATAGCTGCCGTTTACGGACGTGTGGGAATATTGATTCCACGACTTCACCCCCGAGCTAAAAGCAGTATACCCTTCTACAAACTGTGTTTTTGAAACCTGCTGTTTGAATGACGGGCTTGTTTGCTCATATACCTCCTCTATTTTTCCGTTAAGGAGAGTTTGCACAATCGACTCCGCTTGATCCGTCATCGTCTTTGCACCTTCTTTTTTCTTTGTGAGGGATTCAGTAGTAGAGGGGATTGCGGTTGCCTCTGATTGCGCAGCACATCCTGTCAAAAGAATTGCTCCTACAAGTGAAATCCAAACTTTTTTCATGTCGCCACTCCTATCTTGTTCTAAGCGCTCGTTTCATTATAGAAAGCCACTCTTATCGGACATGAAACGCTGGCTTACAGGATGCTTAAATCTGTCGCGGCAAAATTATGATTCCGTTAAGGTTGTTGCGGACGCGCGCCGACAGTACGCATGATAAAATGGAGGATAACGCAAAAGCGCAAAAGGAGCGAAGTGATCGTGAAAGATGCAGCTATCCTTCTCGTGGACGATGAGCAAGCGATTCTCCAATTGCTTGAGACCGTACTGCACAAAGAAGGATTCCACTTGATCGACAAGGTGAAAACATCCGAGGAGGCGCTCTGTGCATGCGAACGAAAAAGCTATGACCTGATCGTTCTGGACGTAACGCTTCCGAATATGAGCGGCATAGAAGCTTGCCCATTCATCCGCCGTCTGACGGATGCGCCGATTCTGTTCTTGAGTGCAAGAGACACCGATTTTGACAAGCTGACCGGATTTGCCGTTGGCGGGGATGATTACGTGACGAAGCCGTTTAACCCGATGGAAATTGTTGCACGCATCAAGGCATTGCTTCGCCGTACACGCAAAACGAACGCGGCTGTACCGACAGCACCCGTTCAAGGGGTCTATGATTTTGGGCGGTTTCAAGTCCATGAAGCAGCAGGGGAGCTCTGTGTGGAGGGGAAAGTCATTCCTTGTCCGTCCCTTGTTTTTCAACTGTTGCTATTTTTGTGCAAAAATCCGAATCGGATATTTTCGAAAAGCGAGCTGTACGAACGAGTATGGGGCGTGAATAGCTTACGTGACGATAACACCATCATGGTACATATCCATCGGATTCGGGAGCGCATCGAGCCCGATCCAGCGCAGCCAGAGTTTTTGGTGAACGTCAGGGGACTCGGGTACAAAATGGTGAAAAAGGGCCTTCCTTATGAATATTAAGAGCAGAATTGCGCTCCATCTGGTCATGTGGTTGGTGCTGGTTGGCCTCATTCTCTTTGTGCTAGCAGGGTTTACGTTATATTGGACGCTTGAAGAAATGTCAAAAGTACAGTCCTCACGTCAATTTGAGAGCGTCGGCTTGCAGCGGCTGATTCAGACCATAGAAGTAGAGGGAGAGGATGTCCGCTTTGACCCCGAGCTGTTGGAGAAGGTCCGAGATAGCGGAGGGTGGCTTCAGCGGATTGATGAAAAGGGGTATGTCACGGACTCTTTCTTTACCCCGCCTGACGTACCCAGCTACTACGGTCCTGGCCAATTAACGGCTTATTGGCTCCGAAAAAGCCCGTTCCCCTATCAGCTATCGTTATGGATACAGGAAAAAGACGGCGTGGTTCACACCTTGCTGTATGGGATGACGAACCGCGATGACGACTTCTTGCAACAGGTGATCGAGGAGGCTGATCATAAAAATAACGAGATCCTGCTTCCTCCAAGCATCCAAAATCAATTGAAGAGGAAAGCGGGCTGGGTGCAGCTCCTAGATCCGAAAGGGGGAGAGCTGGCTTCCTTTAATAAGCCTGCAAAAGCAATCAAGGATTTCACCGTGGAAGAACTGGCGCTACGCTCGATATACCCGGATCGCTACGGAGCAACAATCGTATCGCATTATGATCAAAAAAGCGGCCAAACCTGGGTACTCAGTTATCCGTTGCCAGGAACGACTCCCGGGGAAGAACCGCTTTTGACACCGGAAAGTAAGGCCCTATATATCGGGATGGGCATGTTGCTCTTGTCGGCGATGCTCGTCTTCGGGATTGTGTCCTACTTGTTCGGACAGCGATTTGGCGCACCGATTGTTCACGTATTACGGTGGTTGACCTTTCTGCGTGGGGGGCAGTACGAGGAGCCTGCCAATGCGGATGGTGTTCCGCTCAGCCAAGACAAGCGAGGGAAGAGAAAGCGCAAATACCGTATCTACCAAGATGTAATCGAGTCGATGGACTCCTTGTCGCAAACGCTTAACCGCAACGAAAAGCTTCGTCATGAAACGGAGCAATTGAGAAATGAGTGGATCGCTGGCGTTTCCCATGATCTGAAAACGCCGCTGTCCTCTGTCAAAGGGTACGCGCATCTATTAGGAAATGCCGAGTATACGTGGACGGCAGAAGAGGTACATACTTTCGCCAAAATTATTTTGGACAAGTCAGCGTATATGGAAGACTTGATCAACGATTTGGCGTTGACGTATCGATTAAGGAACGGACAAGGTGCTCCTACGGTCGAGCTCGTTGACTTGAATGGTTGTACAGCTGAAGCCATTACGGAAGCAGGAAAACATCCGTTGTACCCGGAAGGCTGCATCCGGTTTACCCCCTCTCCCGAACCTGTTTACATGCTCGTCTACAAGCCTTGGTTTCAGCGTATCGTGGATAATTTGGTTGCCAATGCCTTGATTCACAACGAGAGCGGTACGATTGTGTCCATCAGCGTACAAGCAGTGGAGCCATCCACAGCTTTGCTCATTTTTAGCGACAATGGTAGTGGGATGGACGAAGAAACAGCAGATCGACTATTTGAGAGATATTATCGTGGCACAGACACCGAGTCCCGCACGGAAGGCTCTGGCCTAGGGATGGTTATTACAAAAGCATTAGTGGAAGCATTTGGTGGTTCACTCGAGGTGAAAACAGCTGTCGGGAAGGGGACGACGATTTCGATTACGTGGGAAGCGGAGCAATCGCCTCGGATTTAAATAGGCTGATAGGGAGAGGAAAAGGCTGCGTTTGCGAGGTCAGGGGTGACCAGCAAAGGCAGCCTTTTTCGTTTCAGAGATGTAGATGATTCTTACACCTTAAATTGTTGAATCGATTCATGCAGCTCGTCCGCCATTTTTGACAAGGAAGCAGCAGAGGACGAGATTTCCTCCATAGAGGCTAATTGTTGTTCAGCGGCGGCGGAAATGTTTTGTGTTCCGAAAGCCGTTGTCTCCGCAGTGGTGGCAATCGCTTCAATGGAATGGACGGCTTGCTCTGCTCCGGTTGTCATGTGGTGAGTGGATGTGGTAACTTGCTGAATCTGACGTGCTACTTCTGTCGTTCCAGACAAAATTTCCTGGAAAGCCTTGCTAGCTTCATGTACGACTTCGATTCCAGCCGAAACCTCAGATGTCGTTGTTTCCATCACGTATACGGCTTTGTTCGTATCGACCTGAATCGCGCTAATGAGGTCTTTAATTTGCTGGGTAGATTTTGCTGATTGTTCAGCCAAGATACGTACTTCATTGGCGACGACAGCAAATCCACGTCCATGCTCTCCAGCACGGGCCGCTTCAATCGCAGCATTTAGCGCCAACAGGTTCGTTTGTTCGGCAATCGAGGTGATGACCTCGACAATATTGCTGATCTCCGAAGAGCGGTGACCAAGCATTTTGATTGATTCTGCCAGCTCTTGGACAGTTGTGTTGATAGAATTCATTTGAGCGATGGCACCGACAATTGCTTCATTGCCGTTTGAGACCAGCATGTTCGTTGTATCGACTGTCAGAGAGACTTGTTCGGAGCTGGATGCAATTTGTTGCAGACTCGAGGACATGTCGTTGATTGTCTTGACCGTTCCATCGATCGTTTTGGACTGATCTTCTGCTCCAACAGCGATCTCTTGCATCGTGACGGCAATTTGTTCCGTTGCCTTGCTCGTCTGTTCTGCACTTGCCGTCAGCTCCTCAGAGGTAGAAGCGACATGCAGAGAGCTGATGCGGACGCGAGAGATGAGCTCGCGCAAATTCTCTGTCATATGGGTCACGTCATGGACCAATTGTCCGATTTCATCACGGTTTTTTACCACGATGTCTTTCCCGGACAGATCACCACCAGCAATTTCTTTCACGCGCTCGGCAACCAGGGCAATAGGTCTGGAAATGAACCCGGAGGCATACCACGAGACGACGAATCCGACGATCAAGGAGATTCCCAGCACGATCAGCAAATCAGACAGTACACTTTCAGCAGGGGCATTGAAGTCTTCCATATAGCTGCTTGCACTTACGATCCATCCCCAGTGAGGGTCTAGCTTGGAATAGGCGATTTTCGGATAGAGAACATCGGGCTCCGTTGGCTTCGACCACTGATAGTATGTAAAGCCGCCGCCTTCCTGACCGCGCTTAATCATTTCTTGGGTAAAAAAGATACCGTCAGGATCTTTTGTATCCCATTGATTTTTCCCCTCAATGGAAGGAGAGGCGAGCATGACACCTTTCTCATCCAGAACGAACATGTATCCACTGGCACCGGAATCGACATTTTTGTTAATCGAGCGGGTTCCATCCGACTGTTTGGGGCCGAGGATATGAAGTTTTACTTGCTCTTGTGCATCTTCTTTGCTGATTTTTCCAGCTTCGACCTGTTTCTGGAGAACATCAATCATTTCAATCGTCAAGTTCACGTTATTTTTTAAGATACGGCTGCCCAAGTCGTCCAAGCTGTAGCTCGCAGAATAATAGCCCTGAATTCCGATGTTAAGGCAAGGAAGTGCCAATAACAGGAGACATAACAGGACGAGCTTAGTTCGCAGAGAGCTTGAACGGGAGAACTTGGCTGTTTTCATAAAGAACACCTCGTTGATCCATAGTATTTTATCTAGAAAAGAAAACACCAAGATGATTGCCCCTAGACTTACGTCAATTATCGACAATCTGAAAACGTTTTTATAGAGGATTTTTAAAAAATCAACAAAAAAATTAGATTAGGAAATAATGCTTCATACATGAGTAGATTCGAAAGCAGTACAGACCGGCAGGAAGTGGTATGATTAGGAAGATAGAACGCTTACGGATGGAGGCTCTCTCATGAAATTTATCGATAATCAAGGGATTACAGATCCGCGCATTAATTTGGCGATTGAAGAGTACGCCCTCAAGCATTTGCCCAACAGTGAAGACTATTTGCTGTTTTATATCAATGAACCTTCTATTATTATCGGAAAAAACCAAAACACTATTGAGGAGATTAATGCAACTTATGTAGAAGAAAACCATATTCACGTCGTTCGCAGACTGTCTGGCGGTGGTGCTGTTTATCACGATCTGGGCAATCTCAACTTCAGTTTTATAACGAATGATGATGGCGAGTCCTTCCACAATTTCCGCAAATTCACGGCTCCAGTGGTACAAGCCTTGAAAACATTAGGGGTAGAAGCAGAGCTGACAGGACGAAATGACATACAGGTCGGGGAACGGAAAATTTCTGGCAACGCACAGTATTCGACCAAAGGACGCATGTTCAGCCACGGCACGCTGCTTTTTGATTCGGAGATGGAAAACGTCGTGTCTGCTCTCAAGGTAAACGCAGAGAAGATCCAGTCCAAAGGGATCAAATCGATTCGCAGCCGTGTCGCCAACATCTCAGAGTTTTTGGAGACGAAGATGACCATTGAAGAGTTCCGTCTGGCGGTTCTCCGTTCGATTTTTGGAGAAGGAGAGATCGAAGAATACAAGCTGACTGAAAAGGACTGGGAGAACATTCACGAGCTTTCCCGTTCCCGTTACCAGACTTGGGAGTGGAACTACGGCAAGTCACCGAAAAGCAATTATCGTCAATCCAAACGTTTCGATATCGGTACCGTGGAGATCCAGCTTGATATTGAAAAGGGCAAAATGAAAGAAGCGAAGATATACGGAGATTTCTTCGGTGTACGTGATATAGCGGAGCTGGAAGCCGTGCTGCGAGATACGCCGTACGATCGCTCCTCAATCAGTGAGAGACTCGCCGACATCAATCTGCAGGAGTTTTTCGGGAATCTGGATCAAGCATCTTTTATCGATCTGTTACTCGTCTAAAAAAAGAACGTCAAAAACCTAACTTTTGTTAGGTTTTTTTCACTTTCCCCTCTGATAGCATTAGTTTGCATGATTTTGTCATACAAAAGAAAAAGAGGGGGTATTTACATATGGGCAAACAGCAGCCAAAAGCCAAAACAATCCTAACAGCGGTTGTATCTACGGGTTTTTTGCTTTCTTTTGTCGGCAATGCCTATGCAGCCGTTTCCTATCCGATTAAAGAGATCCAGACAATTGGGACAGCCAGCGCTTCCGTAGCAGAAGAGCAAACGGATAGGGAAGTACGAGAGGCATCAGAGGAAGTAGTAGTAGAAAAGAACCAGTCATGGGAGTCCTTGCTAGAGTCAGAGGGGCACACAGCGACGAATGGATTTATTGCCTATCGATTGGAGAATGCTCCAGACAAGGCACCTGCTGCTAAGAATTTCCGTTTGACGGCCGCCATAGATGATCGAAATCCTACACGGATCAAAATCATAAATTTTATTTGGCTGGAGAAAGAGCAACTTGTATTGCTCAGTTTTTCACCGATTCGTGCCACGAAAAAAGAACAGACCGTTTCCCTGCGCTTGCAGTATGACGGTGAAGAAGAAGAATTTGAACCATACGTGATCGCGGAAAAAGGGACAAAAGCAGAGCGGATCGAGCTGGTAGCGGTCGCAGAGGATGCCCAGCTATCTACCAAGGATCGTACGGATAAATCGTTGCCGCTGGTCGCCGTTGCATTCGATGAAAATAACCGTATCGTTATGAAACGGGAGTTGCTCTGGAGCTCTAGCAATAAACGAATTGCGTCCGTCAACATCGAGGGCAAGGTAACAGCCAAGAACGAAGGACTCGTTGAAATTACAGCAAAAATGGACGATGCAGAAGCCGTCTTTGAGATAGCCGTAGATGGAGCCGAGCTGCCTGATTTGCCAGCGCTTTCTGTCAGCGAGACAGTGATAGAAGAAGCAGGGGCAAATGATGGTAGCATCACAGCCAAACAAACGCTCAAGCTATCAAATGGCAAGTTCCTTGGTGAACTATCAGCCGATGATATCGAAGTACATAATCTGCCTGATGGGCTGGGTATTGAGGTCAACCAAGAGAGCGACGACGAGCTCATCATTTTGTTCACGGGACAGGCCAAAAAGCATACCGTCGCGGACACTGTAAAAGAGGTCAGCTTCACGATCGACAAGCGAAACATCAAACGAGCACAGAAAGATGTCAAAAGTGACAGTTTTTCCATCCGTTTCAGAGACCCCGTCATTGTGATTCCGTCCCCAATCGATCCTCCACCGATCCCGGCTCTGATAAAGGCGAAGAGAGCTGTTGAAGAGTTGTTTACGGATGGGAAGAAAGAGGAGCTGCGGGAAGGGACGACCCAGAAACAGATCGATGATGCCAAGAAGCTGGTCGAAGGTCTGGATAATAGCGTGCAGGAAAAGCCTGGTCTGCTAGCCGATATCGAGAAGGCACAGGACCAGTATGACGACTTGCTGCTCGTTGAAGCTAAAAAAGCCGTGCGTGACCTGTTCACCGATTCAAATCAGTCAGCACTAAAACCGGAAGTGATACAAAGCACGATCCATGCAGCGAAGGAAAAGGTAGATAAGCTAAAGGATGGTTCGGAGGCAAAGGTATTGCTGTTGGCAGACATCCAAAAAGCACAGGAGCTATTGGATCAAGGGAATAATCTCCCGGAGGAAGTGAAGCGAGCAGTTGAGGGACTTTTTACAACGAATGATATGATCGAACTAAGGCCCAAGGTTACTCAGGAAATGATCGACGCAGCCTATTCCAAGGTCGAGCTTCTGCGTGAAGGTCCAGAAAAAACACACTGGATGTCCTATGTAGAAAAAGCACAAATGTTGTTCAATAATCCACGCGTAGATCGTTGGCCGGATGCAAAGATCGAGCTGCCAATTGCTCCGACTCAGAACCGTCAAGTTACGATTGGCGACAAATGGGAGCCAGCAATGGACAAAAGGGCATTGAGCGAATATCTTGAGGTATCTGTAAAAAACCAGCCTCTCTCGTACAACTATGACAAGCAGTTGGATCGTTTTGTCATCAATGAAAAGGAGTACATCACCGTCGAGGTCGACGAGTCTTTACTGGAAATGACCCATGGAGAATATGGAGTGACGTTTAAGGCCAAACCAGCGGTTACAGAAGATGACAACTCTTATGCAGTGTTCAAGCTGTATCGCGGCCAAGATTTGCTGGATACAGAGGAGATCGGTGTCGGGTTTGATGCTACAAACCCACAATTGTCCCCAGACGTTACCGAAGAGGGAACAACTTATACATTGTCGGCGTCAGAGCCACTACGTAATGATCCAAATCCAAATTTGCGGTTGTTATTCTCACCTTCCGGGAATTTTGACGACAAGAGCGAAGTGACGGGGTATGCCAGATTCCAGGTATCAGGAAACACCATTCGCGTAACGTTTCAGGATACGTTCTACAACATGTTCGGGTCTCTCATCACAGAACAGAGCAAGGTTTCCTTTGAGCCAGGCTTCATAAGAGATAAGGCTGGGAACCTCATACAAGGTACAGCAACAGCATCTGTAAAACCCAAGCAATGAGTAAGCCAAAGTCCATCGAGGAGGTACGAACATTGCAACTAGAAGAACTGACTGCTAGCACTGCACGGGCGTATAAATCGTTGGTGCACCCCAAGCACCTGGAGTGGCTGGACCAGATCAACAGTTCATCTGTTTGGGGATTCGGGGCTTCTAACAACAATCAGCCTGCGGGCATCGTTTTGGGGCGATCTACTGTAAGCGAAGGACAGGCCAAGATCATCGAGCTTGTGGTAGCAGAGGGGCATCAACGGCGGGGAATGGGCATGAAGCTGTTGTGGCACGCCGAGCAAAAAATGAGAGAACAAGGCATCAGCGACGGACAGTTTGCAGGCTTCATCAAAGCGCAGGATTTTCCGTGGCTCTCCAAAATTGCGATCAGGGAAGGCTGGCAGTTGCCAAAGGTAAAAACCTTTATGTACACACTCGGCTCGATGCGGCTGGGAGAGTGCCAGTGGGTAGAGAGGCTGTCTCTTCCTGAAGGTTTTACCCTCTTTCCGTGGAAAGACCTGACCCCAGCAGAGCGTCTAGAAATTGAGCAAGGTGAAGGGCAATGGTACACGTCGCTTTTGTCGCCATTTTTTGAAGAAGGAAAATTCGATCCCGATTACAGTACAGGCTTGCGTTATCAGGGGAAAGTCATTGGCTGGGTGATCGTACAGCGAATGGCTGGGAATCTGCTTTTATACAAAACGATGTTTGTCCAGGAAAAGTATCAGAAGCAGGCAAGAGGAATTACGCTTTTGATGAAAACCATTGCACAGGCGCAGCCAGCGTTTCCTTTTGGCATTTGCTTTATCGAGCATGATAACGAGCCCATGCTGCGGTTTATGGAAAGAAGATTGGGGCCGACGATTTTGCACCGCAAGCTCTGGATTGAAACGACGAAGGTGCTGGCACGGCAATATGCAGATCACCTGTGCTAAATGGATGGAAAGCTTCCTGTATTTGCAGGAAGCTTTTTCCGTTTTATCTCGTATTATTTTTGCGAATTCTGGTCCTTGCCCTCATTTTCTACCGAAAAGTGGAACAGACTTTCTTGAAGCTGCTCAGCGGTATTACTGAGAGACTCAGCTGCTTGCGCAATCTCTTTCATCGCTGTCAGCTGTGATGTTACTGATTGTTTTACTTCCCGCGTATGTTCGGAAGCGGAGCGACTGATCGCAACGATCTCGTTCATGGAAGCAGCCACTTCCTCCGTTCCCGCCGAGATTTCTTCCGTAGATGCAGAAACCTCTTCGGTCTGTCCAGTAATCTCAACGATATTTCGGTAGATGCCCCCAACCATTTCTCCTGCTTGCTCGATCAGATGCACGCCTTGCTCCACTTCTTCTACGCCTGATAAAAGAGTTGCAGCAGCTTTGTCGGTCATGGACTGAATATCATGTATCATGCTGGTGATATCCCCAAGGGAGTTCGTTGTTTGTTCCGCCAACTTTTTCACCTCGCTCGCCACGACAGAGAAACCTCTGCCGTTTTCGCCCGCGCGAGCCGCTTCAATCGAGGCGTTTAATGAAAGCAATTGCGTTTGCATGGCTATCTCATTGATGACTGCCACAATGGTTCCGATTTGTTTGGTCATTTGTTCCAGCTTGTCCATGTCTTCTGAGGATTGACCTACTGTTTTGCGAATACCGTGCATATGGGTGACAACCTGCTGCAACAAAAGATTCCCTTGTTCTGCGATTACCTGTGAGTCCTGGGTTAAGGCGGAGACCTCAGTTGCAGATGTAGCTACTCGTTGGACCCCTTCCGCCATTTCGTTCATCGCGAGCGCCGTCTGCTGCGCCCCTTCATGCTGAGATTCTGTCCCTCGCAAGATACTGCTCATCGCCGCATCGATTCGGTTGCCCATCTGTGCGGCTTCTGTCGAGACTGCCGTCAATTGCTGTGAAGAGCCTGCAAGAATCGCAACTGTGTCATGCGCCTGCTGAATCGTAGTGCGGAACGAATCGATCATCGTATTCAGACTATCCGCAGCGACCCCCAGCTCGTCCCGGGAAGAATCACGCCAATTCACAGTCAAATCGCCCGTGGACAATACCTGAAGGACTGTAGTCAAGCCTAACAAACGCTTGAGAAGACGGCGAGTCAAGATATAGACCACAAGCACAAGTCCGCTGCCTGATAAAACCATCCCCACCAGTAGGATCGTGTTGTATTGCTCCAGTTCTGCCAGCGCTTCTTTTACGGTAATGGTTGCCCCAACGGACCACCCGGTTATAGGGATGGGAGAGTAGGCAACATATTTTTTTACACCATCGATGTCGGCTTCCTCAATCCCGCTTTCGCCCTTAATCATTTTGGTGGCGATACGGGCACGATCCCCTTCCTGCTCTGTAAACTTGGCTTTCATCACCAATTCAGTCTGCGGATGATACAGGACCGTACTGTCTGTGGACAGCAGGAAGTTGTGTCCCGATTCTCCCAGCTTATAGACGTTCATGATTTCCGGCAGCTTGTCCAGCAGGAGGTCAATTGCAACAAATCCAAGGACTTTTCCTCCGTCTTTGACAGGCAGAATGGCACTGATAACCAGCTTGCCAGTCATCGCATCCACATAAGGATCGGAAAACCATACGTCGTCCTTTGCTCCAGCCTTTTCATGCCATGGGCGTGTTTGGATATCCCAATCCGGTTTGGAAAGTGTCTTCCCGTTCCCCAACAAAAAGTTCCCTCGTTCATGGGCAATCCATACCAACGACAGCAGCGGGTCTGTGCCAGCTATCGCATCAAGAGAAGCCATCACATCTTGATAACGCGTATCCGTCTGAACGGTATCCCTGTCTAGGTCGGAACCAAGCAGCTTGAGAAACTGTTGATTGGTCGCCATTTGCCGTACCAGAACCGCTTTCTCCTCTAACAGAGCATCTACATCTGCGACAATACTTTCGCTGTTCTTCTGGAGACTTTTTTCAACATTGCTCACAATTAACGCGCGTGTTTCTGAATAAATCCAGTAGCCCAACAAAGAAAAGGTAATGAGGATGACGCATGTCAGCGATAAAATCATTTTGAATGAGATAGTGTTACGCCATGCCATAAAATTCCTCCATTGTCTGCATCTCTGCGTTAATATATTAGATAGTTAATAGATACCCTGAATTCGTTTATGTCGAAACATGGCGAATTTAACCAATTTTCCTACTAAATAAAAAATGGATAGAGATCCAGGGTTAGCTGAATTTCTATCCATAAATTTTGTGGGACGCAAGACAGTAGTTAATCTTCACCTTTGTAGTTCTTACTTACATGGACGGAACTTTTCTTCCACTCGGTTGTTGCTTTTTGACTGAACGGTATTGCAGCTGTTTTCTCTGGAAGTGGTTGTTCCCGATCAGGGCCAGGATCACGAGCAAGGTGCCGCACAATTCGTAACGACTGATCTCATATCCTTGAAACGCCATCATGGCAAAGGTCGTGATCGGAACCAGGTTGATAAACAAAATGCCGTTGAGCGGAGAGAGCAGCTTAATGCCTGCATTCCAGCTCAAAAGAGCGACAAAGCCGGGTAAAAGAACCATGAACGCCATTTCGTATTTGATGGACATCACCGTTTCGACTGTAGGAACCGGAAGCCATTGAAAGAGTGAGGAAGTCGTGACAATCACGAAATTCACTCCTGTTCCCAAGAGACACGTCAACGTGGAGTAGCGAAGCGTGGACCACGTGTTAAAACGCCCGCCGCCGATCGAGTAGACAACCCAACCCACGACACCGATGAAAATGAAGACCAACGGGATCAAATGCTCACTTGCAGTAGTAAAGAAGGTAAGATTGCCATTGGTAATCACAAGGACAGCGCCGACCAAGGCTACGAGAATCGTCGCCAACGTATAGGACGGCGGCAGCTTTCTAGTGGTAATGGACAAAAGTACAATCGAGATCATCGGCATGAGCACTTCCATAATGGACGCGGCAATCGTGCCTGGCTCTCCCATCAAATCCTGCCCGAGAAATACTCCCATATTGTAGACGGTAAACGCCATTGTTCCAAAAAACAGCAGAGACTTCCCGCGCCCCTCAAAACGAAAAGCAGACAAGCCTTCTTTTGCCCAGAGCAAACCGCACAAAATGACCGTTACGAAAAAATAGCGAAGAAATGAGAAGTAAAATGGATCGATCTCTTGCAGTGCGATGTGCGCAACTGGAAACATCGCCCCCCATGACATACTGGCGACCATGCAGAAAATAGACCCCAAAAGTAGTTGCTTGTTCATTATGCGATTTCTCCCTTTTCCTATGTGTTCAAAAAGACGTCTTTTTGAACTTTCTCTTAGATGCTTAGATGTTGACTTACCACATCATACTGGATAGAAATATGTTAGTATAATGATTGATAATAACTTTATCTATCATTTTCAGTGATGGATGAAAAGAGGGGGAGAAACGTGGAGATCAATGATTTGAAAATATTCCAGATGGTCGCCACATTGGGCAGTGTGAGCAAGACCGCAGCCGAGCTGAGCTACGTTCAGTCGAATGTGACGGCGCGGATTAAGCTGCTGGAAAAAGAGCTGGGGACACCTTTGTTTTATCGCAACAAGCGAGGCATGACCTTGAATACGGAAGGGAAGCGCCTGCTCGAATATTCACGAGAGATCATCGCCAAATTCGAAGAAATGCAAAAGTACTTTCATCGGGCTTCCGAGCCGTCCGGGGTGCTGGAGGTTGGGATGGTCGAGACGATCAATGCCCTTCCGAGGTTGCTATCCTCGTATTGCAGCCAGTATCCGCATGTGGATCTTTCACTGAAGGCGGGCGTGACAGAGCATTTGCTACAAAAAGTATTGGATCTCGCGCTGGATGGAGCGTTCGTGAGTGGACCAATCAACCATCCTTTGATCGAGCAGGAGCAAGTATTTCAAGAGGAGCTGGTGTTGGTAACGAAAAACAGTTCCTTCACCGCCAGTGATATCACAGGGAAAGCTCTTTTGCTCTACAAAAAGGGCTGCGGGTATCGAGAACGGTTAGAGACCTGGATGAAGGTAGAGGGCTTGATTCCGAAAAAAGTGATGGAGTTCGGAACGTTTGAGACCATTATCGGGGGCGTAGCAGCGGGGATCGGTATTACCATTTTGCCGAAGTCGGCCGTACATCACTTGGTCGAGAGCGGAACGGTTCATATTCATCGCATCCCGGAGCCTTATCATGAGGTGACAACCGTTTTTATTCGTAGAAAAGATTCATTTGTAACGAACACGATGCAAGCGTTTCTGGACGAAATCCGTTTGCAAAAAGCGAAAGCGTAACTGCTGCAATTTACTCCTTCCATTGTTCAGAAAAATATGGTAAATTTTATTTCAGAACAAACGTTCTGTATTTCGCTGTGCAGAAGAGGGAGGGAGTAGCTCGATTGATGGACAGGTATACCGAAATTGACGAAGTGATTGCTTATATACATCGGCATTTAGACGAGCCTTTGCCACTTTCTCGATTGGCGAATCATGTTGCGTATAGTCAGTATCATTTTGCGCGAATTTTTAAAGAAAGAATCGGTCTCCCACCTCTTTATTATGTATCGACTATGCGACTCCAAAGAGCAAAGGATTTACTGCTACGCACAAACATGAGTGTTCGGGACATTGGTCTGGAAATTGGTCAGCAGAGTCTGGGTACGTTCTCTACCCGTTTTACGGAGCGTGTCGGGGTATCGCCTAGCGAATTTCGAGAAACGGCTCAGCTAGCGGAAGACCGACTTCGTTCCTTGCAGCAGTTGACAGAGTGGAGGCGGTTACATCCGGCCCCTGAGCGACCGATGACCATTGCAGGGACAATCGAGTCCACAGAGCCTTTTCAAGGCGTCATTTTGATTGGATTGTTTGCCAAGCCGATTCCAGAAGGTCTTCCTTTATACGGAACATTGCTGCCCTCGTTAGGAGATTTTTGTTTTACCAATGTCAAGCCGGGCACGTATTACTTGATGGCGACATCTGTTGCCTGGGGCATGCAGGCGATGGATTTTCTCTTGCCGTACGAGACCTTGCGCACACGTTCCAAGAAACCAATCATTGTCACACCAACTGCGATCGTCCCTCATCAGCAGGTTACTCTTCATGTGCCTCATCCGGACGACCCTCCCATCTTGATTTCTCTTTCTTTGCTCATGAATAGATTCATTCAGGGGCTTCCTTAAATAAGAGAACAAGAATCCCTTATTTTAAAATGGCGGTCGTACGAATCATGGGACTGCACCTACTATCACAATAGTCGAACTTCTTTCCACGAGCAGGATATTGGACGAAAAAGTGAAATGATAACTAGGCGTGAAGATCATGCGCAAAAGAAAGGAAAGCAGGGAAAGAGAATGTCAAAGCCTTACAAAAAAGTTTTTTGGGCAGCCGGTTTTGGCTGGATGTTCGATGCCATGGATGTTGCACTTTTATCTTTTATTATGGTGGCATTACGACAGGAATGGGGTTTGACGGGGGAAGAGGCCGGGTTGCTCGGGACGGGCAATCTCGTCGGGATGGCGATTGGAGCGATTGCAGGTGGCTATTTGGCTGACCGAATTGGCCGCAAGCCAGTGTTTTTGTTAACCCTGATCTTGTTTGGTTTGGCGAGTTTTGCGAGCGCTTTCGCAACAGGCTTTGCGACCATGCTGCTGTTCCGCTTCCTGATGGGACTCGGTCTGGGTGCCGAGCTGCCAGTAGCCTCAACGCTGGTAAACGAGTTTGCGCCACCGGAGAAGCGAGGAAGTACGGTTGTGCTGTTGGAGAGCTTTTGGGCGGTCGGTTGGATCGCGGCAGCCGTCATATCGTATTTCATCATTCCGGACTATGGCTGGCGCGTGGCTGTCATGATCGGGGCGTTGCCCATTGTGTACGCCTGGTTCGCTCGGAGGAGTATTCCTGAATCTCCGCAGTTTCAAAAGCAGGCCGAAAAGATTCCGGTTGGAAAGCTGTTGACGTCTCATCGCACTGAGACGATTACGCTGTGGGTCGTCTGGTTTGCAATTGCGTTCTCGTACTACGGCATGTTTCTATGGATGCCATCTGTATTGGTCGACAAAGGCTTTACAATGATCAAAAGCTTCCAGTACGTACTGGTCATGACGTTGGCCCAACTGCCAGGTTATTTCGCGGCAGCCTATCTCGTGGAAAAATGGGGACGGAAATGGACGCTGGCGACCTTCTTGTTTATGACTGGTGTGATGGCGTTCGCTTTTGGACAAAGCAGTGGCACCATGGAACTGTTGGTGACGGGAGCCTTCTTGTCTTTCTTCAATCTGGGTGCTTGGGGTGCTTTGTACGCGTACACGCCGGAAAATTATCCGACACCGCTGCGCGCTACCGGTTCCGGTATGGCATCCGGTGTCGGAAGAATCGGCAGTATTATCGCGCCGTATCTCGTCGGTTACTACTCGTCGCATCATTACAGCTACACGTTCATTTTTAGTATGTTTACCGCGGTGCTGATCGTGGGAGCAATCGTCCTGCTCATATACGGACGAGAAACAAAAGTCCTTGCTAATTCGGGACCTCGTACAGGCCAAGTATAGCACGCACCTGCTCTAGGACCTCACGTTTCAGTTCTTGTGGCTCCAGCACTTGAATGTGCGGGCCGAAGCTGAGCACTAGCGAGCATGCTGATGCAAGTGTATGAAATTCAACCTCTGCTTCCATCCAGTCGTCTGTTGCGGCTTGGGTGGAAGCTATTTTTATATAACGCTCCTGTTTTACAGCAGGTAACGTTCCTTTTTTAACGAGTAACCGCGCAGGATAACGTGGGAGGCTGGATTTGAAGTCCATTGTGGATTGTTCCCAATAAGAAGCGAGGTCGAAATCACTGGGGCGGACGAAGCCATCATCCAGGAGTTGTGCATCCAATAGTCGTGAAATCCGGTACGTCCGCATATCCTCGTCCACTTTTGCAACCAAATACCAAATGCTTCGCTTGGCGACGAGTCCGAGCGGGCAGACAATGCGCTCTACAGCCACCTCTTCGCGCATGTAACGAATGAACAGCTTGCGGGAGAGCCATACGGCATCTTGAACCACCGATAAGAAAGAAAACGTCTCCGTCGATTCATGCCAGCCAGCCCCATCGATATGAAGGAGCTGACGTACGTGGATGGCATCCTGCTGAACCGTTTTTGGCAGCGCGGATAGCAGCTTGAGAAAAGCAGCTTCATAGTTTTCATGCAGCCCGAGATCATTCAACAAGGCGGCAGGGGACGCTACGAGCAGTGATTGCAGCTCATTTATTTTCATTCCGGTCAAATTACTGCGATACCCTTCTGCCAATGCCCAGCCCCCATCTGCACCGCGCAGCGCATAGACGGGAACGCCCGACGCACTCAAAGCCTCCATATCACGATGAACGGTTCGCTCGGACACCTCCAGCCTTTCAGCTAATTGCTTGGAAGTCATACGACCGTGGTTTTGCAAGAGTAACAAAATCGCAAGAAGTCGATCTGCCCGCATAAAAAGCCCTCCTAGAAGTAAAAACAACATTACTTTGATTGTATCGTAACGAATATGACAGCAGTTGTCATATTTACTTCGTTATGCTTCATGTATGAATCGATAAGGAGGCATGACGAATGAAGCCATTACAAGGCAAAGTTGCGGTGGTAGCAGGCGGTACAAGAGGAGCAGGACGGGGGATTGCGGTCAGTCTGGGAGAGGCAGGGGCGACGGTATATGTGACGGGACGCACGGTGCGTGGTCAGCACTCTGATATGGCACGACAGGAGACAATTGAAGAGACAGCAGAGCTCGTGACGGCAAGCGGCGGAAACGGGATCGCTGTGCGAGTCGATCATACGCAGGAACAAGAGGTAAAAGCATTCTTTGAGCGAGTAAAGGTGGAGCAAAATGGACAACTCGATCTTTTGGTCAATGACATCTGGGGTGGAGATCCGTTGACTCACTGGGGGACGCCGTTCTGGGAGCAGCCATTGGCAGACGGGCTATTGATGCAAGAACGCGCCATTCGTACGCATATGATTACCAGTCACTATGCGGTTCCACTCATGGTCGCACAGAAAAAAGGGCTGATTATCGAGATCACGGACGGAATCGACTATCGGTACCGCGGCAATCTGTACTACAGCTTGGCAAAAATCTCGACGATTCATCTAGCAGTGTCGATGGCAGAGGACCTGCGCCCGCACGGGGTTACCGCGTTGGCTTTAACACCGGGCTTCCTGCGCTCAGAAGCGATGCTCGATCAATTTGGCGTGACAGAAGAGACGTGGAGAGAGGCAGCGAAGCAAGACAAGCACTTCCTCATGTCGGAAACACCGACGTACATCGGTCGAGCAGTGGTTGCGCTGGCTTCGGACCCGGCAGTCGCAGAAAAAACAGGGAAAACGCTCAGTACATGGGGCTTGTCGGACGAGTATTTTTTTACGGATCGAGATGGTAGCCGCCCGCATTGGGGAAATTACGCAGAGGAACAAGGGTTTTACCGCTAGTTTTCAGGGAACATATAAGACGGCTCCTCAGATGCATTCGAGGAGCCGTTTCTTAGATTGCATTCAGTACCTTCTCTTCCGTAATAGAGGGAATCTCGTCTGATACAAACACGTTCTTATACTCGGTGCCTTAATCTGGTGATCGGTGAGGTTTTGAAACATGTTGTCCACGGCTACTTCATACCCATTAGGTGATTTCTTCTGTGGATGAAATAGTTTTCGATAGCGCAAAACCACTTGAGGAGTGTGTGGGCTCCTTCGTCGTGCAAGCAGCGCTGATCGCTAGAAGGAAAGCTGAAAGAGTGATGACACCCAACCATTTTTTCACGGGACTCTCTCCTCACGTTCAGGCACCTATGCCAACGGCTGCGTATTCTTCTTTTTCCCAAACCAGCTTTTCACATTGCCATTCAAAATCAGATGGGTGATCACCCCCGCAATCAAGCCCCAGAAAGCAGCGCCGATTCCGCCAATGGAGATGCCGGAAATCGTGACGAGAAACGTAACCAAGGCGCATTCCCGTTCCTTCGCTTCGCTCATCGCCTGTGCGAGGCTGGAACTGAGCGAGGCAAACAGAGCCAAACCAGCAATGACAGCAATCAATTCTTTGGGCAAAGCAGCGAACACCGAAGCCATCGTAGCGCCAAACATCCCGAAGAGTAAGTAAAAGCCCCCGCAGGCAATCCCGGCAATGTAGCGCTTGGTATGATCCGGATGAGCTTCTTTTCCCGTGCAAATAGCCGCTGTAATTGCTGCGAGATTGATTCCTGGTGAACCAAAAGGAGCGAGCAAGAGCGACGCGATGCCAGTTGTCGTTACGAGCGGTCCAGCAGGTGTATCGTACCCGTCTGCTTTTAAAACGCTAATTCCTGGAGCGTTCTGCGAGGCAAGCGCGACGATGCACAATGGAATCCCCAAGCCGATGATCGCATCGAGAGAAAACGTCGGCATCGTAAAGACGGGCTGGACGAGGGACATCTGGACATTGTCCATTTGCAAGCGCCCCAAAAGAAAAGCGACACCCAAGCCGACGAAAAGCGTAAGCACGACAGCATATCGTGGCGACCAGCGTTTGGCGAACAAATAGCAAAAGATCATCGGCAGAGCCAATGCAGGCAGGTGCTGCATGGAAACAAAGACTTCTACGCCAAAAGACAGGAGAATCCCCGCGAGCATGGCGGTCGTAATCGACTGCGGGACGTATTTCATCAAGACGGAAAATAAACCGGAAACACCGACGAGCGTAATGACCACGGCCGAAAAAATATACGCGCCAATCGCGTCGGGAAAGGAGTATACCGTCAAGCTGGTGACTAACAGAACGGCCCCCGGAGTCGACCAAGCCGTAATGATCGGGGTACGAAACCAGATGCTGAGCACAATACACGTCAAGCCGCTCCCAATCGAGATGGCCCAAATCCAAGAGGCGAGGACAGCATCGCTGAGTCCTGCACCCTTGGCAGCTTGAAAGACGATCAGCAATGGTCCTGCATAGGAGACCATCGTGGCGATGAGTCCTACAATAACGGCAGATAGAGAGAAGTCAGCAGGGATTTTTTTTAGGGTCGAGAAAGGTTTTTCGGGAACCACGACGTGAATGCCTCCTAGATGCGCCAATGCAGACGTTATGCTTTTTCGTTCAAAATGTAGCGAATCGTCCGTTTGGTGATGTTTAATTTTTTGCTTAAAAGCTGTCTGTTTCCATTCGTTTCGGTCAAGCCCTTTTCGATAATCGTTCGCCCGATCTCGCCTTCGAGCTGTTTAATCCGCTTGATCAAATAATCGAAGTCGATCCCGTCTACAGAGGTGACAAGGCGACTGATCGTATCGACAAAGCGCTCGCATTCGTGATCGATGATCTGCTCGATCCGTTTGGGGACAGTGGGCGGCTGCACCTGTATCGTGCGGCTCCGCAAATTCGCTGGCAAATGCTCGGCACGCAGTCGTTCGCATTCGTGCAACGCGATGGTTTGATTGAGTACGTTGATCAGTTGGCGGACATTGCCTGGCCAATCGTAGCGCTGCAAGAGCTCAATGGCATCTTGCTCGATTTCACATGGCTCTCCACTGCGCTTTTGCAAGTAGTAGCGCGCGATTGTGGGGATATCCTGAATCCGTTCGCGAAGAGGTGGAATCGACAGCTTGATCCCTTCCAGACGATACAACAGATCACTGCGGAAACGATTCATTTCGACTTCATGCTCCAAATCACGGTTCGTAGCAGAAATAAAGCGAATATTGCTCTGACCGATCTGCTCACCACCGACCCTCATGAATTCTCCCGTCTCCAGCGTACGCAAGAGCTTCACTTGGATGGAAGGGGGAGCCTCCCCGATCTCATCGAGAAACAGTGTTCCGTTATGTGCCAGCTCGAACAAGCCTTTGCGTGATTTGAGCGCTCCGGTAAAAGCGCCCTTTTCATAGCCGAACAGCTCACTTTCCAGCAAGGATTCCGGCACGGCCCCGCAGTTAAAAGCGACAAAAGGCTGCTGTGCGCGATTGCTTGCTCCGTGGAGAAAACGGGCCATCAGCTCCTTGCCGGTACCCGTTTCGCCCTCAATAAGGACGTGGATCGCCTTTTTTGCTAATTTTTTGGCAATTGCGGTCACATTAGCCATCGGACTGTCAGATGAATACACGATACCATATTGGGCGGCTTCTTGGGATAGGTGATCGCTGTGTTTGCTGGAAGGGGAGAGCACCGTGTCGATGACCTGCTCCAGACTGTCCAGATCGTCGAAAGGCTTTTCCAAGTAATCGCGAGCACCCCATTGCATCGCTGTCACAGCCGATTTAATCGTACTGAAGCCCGTCATGATCAAGACTTCACAGGCGGGGAATACGGCTTTGATCTGTTTGAGCAGCGTCAACCCGTCGGCATCTGGCAGCTTCAGGTCCACGAGTGCAGCGTGAAAGCCGGCAGAATCCGAGTGAAGCAGCCGTTCCACGTCCTTACCAGAGTTGGCAACGACGATATCGCAGTCTTTTTTCTTGAGAAAATAGGTGAAAAAGGTAGTCACTTCTGTTTCATCATCTACGATCAAAATCCGTTTTTTCTCCATCGTTGTCCTCCTCGTCAGCTAACAGTGGCAAAAGCATCGTAAACTTGCTGTACTCTCCCTCCACGCTTTCGGCAAACAGCTTCCCGCCGTGAGCTTCTGCAATTCCAAGACTGACGGAAAGTCCAAGACCAGTCCCTTTTGTCCGTTCCTTCGTCGAGAAGAAGGGCTGAAAAATCTGCGAAAGCTGCTCTTCACAAATGCCTGTGCCGTTATCGTACACGGATAAGCCTACGTAAGAGCTATTCTCCTCTTGTACGAGGAAGGAACGGATGACGATGTGTGGAGCTTCCTTGCCTGCCACAGCGTCCCGTGCATTTAACAGGAGATTGATCACAATTTGCTCAATCTGATGACGACTTCCATGAATCAGCAGAGGAGGCTCGTGCATTTCCCGGGTTATGGTCAAGCCGGAAACAGATAGCTGGTAGCCAATTAGCCCCAGTACGTCCTCTACGACCTCGTCAATAGAGGTAGTGGAAAATAAGTACTCTTCCTGCCGTGAGAAGGTGAGCAGGTTTTGAATGATCTTTTTGCAGCGAACCCCGCATTGATAGATGTCTTTCATCAGAGGAGCCTCTGGTGCATCTGCATCTGTCATCTCGCGCATGAGCAATTGAGAGTTTCCGAGGATGGCCGTGAGCGGACTGTTTAGCTCATGGGCAATGCCCGCAGCCATCTCGCCAATCGCAGCCATTTTTGCGGATTGAATCAGTTGGGCTTCGATTTTGATCTTTTCATTCACGTCTTGAAAAAGCAGGCTGTTTTCTACGACGACACCGATATGGCTGGCGACAAGCTGGATCAATTCGGCTTCGTCCCGATCGACTGGCTGCTTTGATTGGCGTAAAAGCGTCAGAAATCCAAAGGTCTGATTCAACTGGCTGCGCAGTGGAACAGAGGTGGCGTAATGCTCAGGCAGCACTTCGGCAATGGTAAGATGAACCTGCTCGGTGAGCACATGGGCTTCTACTGCAATGTTCTGTGTCAGCGTATGGCATTGCCAATCTCCGTCATTCCACGTGGCGAGATAGGAGGAGAGCATGCCTCCTTTCACGATGGTCAGAGCAAAATGCTCGAATATGAGAATTTGCGAGAGCTGTGCGGCGATATAACTGGTTGTTTGTTGCCAAGTGGCGTTGATCTGGATTTGTGTCAGCTGGTTAATGACGGCGAGCTGCTTGTTTTTCTTTTTCATCTCCTCGATCAGATAGACGAGCTCGCTGTAATAGCTTTTTCGCGAGGATTGAATCCCGGTCAATTTTTCCAGAATCTCTTGTTTGGTATGCATGGCGCGAACCTCCTACAAGGCTTGGCGAAACAGCGTCGCGACATCGTGGACGTTCATGTCGCGAGGATTGGTCGTCATGCACACGTCGAGTACGGCGAGAGAACTGAGCAGGTCGATTTGCTCTGGATGCAACCCGATGGCCGACAACGATTGGGGCACATCCAGATCGCTTACCAGCTCCTTGACTGCTTTGAGTGTGAGACGAGAGGCGGCATGTGTGCTTAAGCCCGCCGTGTTTTCACCGAGGCATTCAGCGATTTGCCTGTACTTTTCCGGTGCGGCGATGTAGTTGTACTCGAGTACATGGGGGAGCAGGATGGCATTCACCTCGCCATGCGGAGCGTCGAGGAATCCCCCTAACTGATGGGACATGGCGTGCACAGCACCGAGTATGGCGTTGGAAAAAGCGATTCCGGCTTGAAGGCTCGCCATGGCCATCGCTTGCTTAGCCTCTGTATTGTATTGACTGGCAACAGATGGGCGCAAATGCTTGGCGATGAGACGCATGGCTTGCAGCGAATGCACCTCGGTCAGCGGTGTTGCGGCGAGCGAAATATACGATTCAATGGCATGTGTCAGCACATCTATGCCTGTATTGGCAGTGAGCAGCTTGTCCTTGGTCATCAAGGTTTGCGGGTCGATGATAGCGATATCGGGTATGAGCGATTTGGAGATAATCGTCATTTTCACCTTGCGTGTACTATCCACAATAATGGAAAATTGCGAAACCTCTGAACCGGAGCCGGCTGTCGTCGGTACCATCACCATGGGAGGAAGAGGATGCTGGATATTATCGACGCCTTCGTATTGGACGATACTGCCCTCGTTGGTAGCCAACAGTGCAATTGCCTTGGCTGCATCGATGGCACTGCCACCGCCAACACCGAGAATGGCATTGCACTCCTTGGCTCGATATTCAGCAATACCGGCATGAATCTCGTAATCTTTCGGATTGGCTGTCACGTTGGTCCATAGATGGTAATCGAGCTTTTGCTGCTGCAAGTAAGAGATGATCCGCTCGACCCATCCTGCGTTTGCCACCCCCGGATCACTGACAAGAAAGACGCGAGAAGCTCCCAATCTGCGCAAGCTTTCCCCTACCTGTCCGAGAGAATGGTTCCCGAAAATAATTTCCGGCGTCATGAACTTGGATATTTGCATGCGTTCGCCCCCTTTTTCCACTACGTAGTAATACCGCAGGCAGGGAGGAATACCCTTTTTCGGCCAAAAGGTTGGCAAGTGGGGCCGTTTTTTCGGCTCATGTGCCGCAATATCGGCTGCATGGAAGAAAGGAAACCGCATAATCATTCGATTTTAAAGCGCTTTCATTTTGGCATACTGTTTGCAATTAATAGGAGGCAGGAAGAACACCTGCCCTTTGCGCACATGCCTGAAGGGGAAAAAAGAGGAGGAAGGTCAAGATGAAAGCAGCAGTAGTCAATGAGTTCCATCAAAAGCTGGAAGTAAAGGAAGTCTCCATTCCAGAGGTTGGACACGGTGAGGTTCTGGTAAAAATCAAGACATGTGGTGTCTGCCATACGGACCTGCATGCGGCACACGGGGATTGGCCTGTGAAACCAAAGCTGCCTTTGATTCCTGGGCATGAGGGCGTAGGTGTTGTCGAAAAGCTGGGGGAAGGCGTAACCTCGCTGAAAATTGGTGATCGGGTAGGCATTCCATGGTTATTCTCCGCTTGCGGCGAATGCGACTACTGCCTGACAGGGTGGGAAACACTGTGCTTGCAGCAGTTAAATGGGGGCTATTCCGCAGACGGTGCCTATGCCGAATATTGTGTAGCGCCTGCTGCTTACGTGGCACGCATTCCTGACGAGCTGGGTGATGTGGAAGCAGCACCGATCCTGTGCGCAGGGGTAACGACTTACAAAGCATTGAAGGTAGCAAACGTGAAGCCGGGTGAGTGGGTGGCGATCTACGGCATCGGCGGCTTGGGACATGTGGCTCTCCAATATGCCAAGGCGATGGGCTACAACGTCGTAGCTGTCGATATTCACAAGGAGAAGCTGGACTTGGCAAAAGAACTAGGGGCAGATGTGACAGTAAACGGCAGTGAAGTAGATCCGGTACAAGCCATTCAAGAGCAGGTGGGCGGTGTCCACGGGGCGATCAGCGTGGCCGTTACCAAGAAGGCGTTTGAACAAGCCTACAAATCCGTTCGACGTGGTGGTTCTCTCGTCGTTGTTGGTTTGCCGAATGCAGAGTTGCCGATTCCGATTTTTGACACGGTGTTGAATGGAGTGACAGTGAAAGGCTCCATCGTGGGGACGCGCAAGGATATGCAAGAAGCACTTGATTTTGCAGCACGCGGCAAGGTTCGCGCGATCATCGAGACGCAGCCGCTGGATCAGATCAACGATGTATTGGAGCGTTTGGAAAAAGGTCAAATCAATGGTCGGGTTGTTTTGACGATGGAGTAATCGAAGGATAGATTGAAGCTGTTGTCGGGCTATGCTTTTCGTAAGCATGGGCTGGGCGACAGCTTTTTATTTGTATGAATGAAAATGGCTTGGTAGTGGTTTCACCCAAATTTGGGTTCATAATATCGGCAATTGCGAATGGGATGATATTGAAAAGTACTTTGCCCCAAATGCTAGAAGGCATATCCTTGAAGGAGAAATTAACGAAAAAGGAAGAGCTGTAGGATGGCATCGTGAGCAATCCCCTCCATAAAGTGAAATGGAACGGAAATGATACAAAAATGGGAAGGTAGGCATTCCTCTGGCATTTAAATTGAAATGTGGCTAGACAAAGATGGAAGGATTACTACAGCTTACCCAATTTATGAACCGTAATCTAGGAGGAACCCTATGATACCTTACGAAATTGTTTTCGATGATAAGGCAGATAAACTACGAATTTGCTTACCAGAACATTTATCGATTGTAGAAGAATTTTTAGAAGTCGAGGTTCGATCAGAACTCTCGAAGAACTTAATTTTAGACAGGATACAAAGAGCGGTATCTGGTGAAGAAGAAGTATCAGATGGTACTGGAAATTTATACAGTTCCGAAATACGGAGGGATTATACTCGAATTTATAACTCATACGTTGAGGAACAGCTAGAAGCGGGTATAGACACTGGCGAGGAATTGGAGTCGTTCATTGAAACAAAGTATTTTGCAGAGCTCGTTACGATTTGGATGGATGCTCTAAATGAGCATCGACAACAACAACGTGATTCTACGAAATGATTGAAAGAACGGATAGTATTAAAGAAGACAGAAGTAGATAGCCACAAAAAGCCGCTTGTTTAGTTAAGCTGCTTTTTCGTAAATACCTTCATGTACGCATAAATATGATTGCTGTTGATCTATACCCATACCAATATTGGGTGTTATGACAGTAAATTATTGATGAGTATAGTTTCATATCAAGTTATTCTTATCAAAATTATGTTTGACATGCTTAACTCGATAGCACAACCTTAAGTCACATTCAATAAACCAATTGCTCGGCTTGCATAAAAACTTTATCCACTCGATTTTGATGAAGCTATGGAAACTTTCCATCTCTTCCCCACTCTAGTAAAAAAGTGTAATCTATTTAAAAATGATTCAAATCGATTATATCATTCGTGGTTTAATGTGCTATCATATCCATAAAAAGGAATCATCAGGAGGGTGTATTTGCTGTGATTTCAGAGGGAAAGACCTTTGGGGGCATATTACGAGTATATCGAAATAGAGCAAACTTAACACTGACTGAGTTATCAGAAAGAACAGGTGTAGCTTCTGGAACCATTAGTAAGATAGAATCCGATGCCTTTACTTTACCAAATATGCAGCATGTAATGAAGCTGGCAAAAGTACTAGATATTCCACTTTATACAGCGATCGTACCCTATTTATATAAAATTAAGCGCGAAGCGACACTTCGGTCTCTATTAGAGGCTGTGATGCAAGAGAAGAATGTGGTTCTTACCAACAAAGTAGCTTTGCAGTTGCTAAATTGTCCCAAAAGCAATACATTTCTTTCTTTAGACTATCTGTATCAAAGCGCGGGAATGGAAGGGAATGAAGAACTGCGCTTGGCTCTTTATGACGTGATTTGTGATTACTCACGTGAACACGGAATTCCTTTGTATCTGGCAAGATCGCTTTTCCAACGCTACATGATTCGACGTGAAAATTTAAGCCAATTAGATCAAACCTATGTAGAAGGCAAGGAGCTATTACACTACACGTCCTATCTGCATATCAATGAGCGAATTTTGACCTACTATAAATTTTCCTTCCATGCCTTGCGTCTTGGATTTTATTCAGATTGTATTCATCTGTGTAAACAAGGACTTGAAATCGACCATAGTCAGAGTGAGCAAAAAGCAGCAGCGATTCTTGCGATCATCATTTCCTATTTTGAGTTGGAGGACTACACATTAGGACATTTTTATCTGGAGAGATACGAAATGTTCGATTATCCCGAGGTACATAAACATGCCAGACATATTCGGGGGAAACTATACGGAAAGACAGGGAAATTTGATAAAGCCATTCCGGTATTACAAGAGTGTCTTGCGCAACAAGCACAGGATGAAAAAATTGTGATTGCGAATGATTTGCTAGAGATTTATATCCAGGTAGGAGAAGAAGAGCAAATCCGTGAACTATTTTTGGCAGAAGCATCGATCTTGCCAGAGAATTTAACTACTCCGAATCAATACAATCAAATGGGACTGTATTTCCGAACAAAGGGCACCTTTTACATTCAAAAAAACGAAGCAGACTTAGGGATCGATAGTCTCGTGGAGAGCGTGAATTACTATCGCGCAATCAATGAGATAAAACAAGCAGATAAGAGTCTGAGCGTACTTTTTGAATTCTATGTGTCAAAGAAAAAAAATCTTCCTTTTGGTATACTCCATAAATTGGTAAACGTGTATAATGGAAGTAATCATAGATCCAAACAGGAGGTATAGGTCATGAAGAAATGGATATTGTCTTTGTGTATGTTAACCGCCTTCATTACAATGCCAGTTTTAGTAGAACAACCAGCCAAGCAATCTAATCTGATTATACAATATGGCTGGCCGGAGCCTTGGTAATCATCTTTTTTCTCTAACAGTAGAAACATAAACAACATACTGAACCATACAATCAATGCCCTCCAATTGGAGGGCATTTCTTATACGCAAAAAGGTGACTTCGGAAGACAAGATTTTTACTTGAGTAATTCGTTATAATTAATTATAACTAGTTATATGTAGTTATAATTGGTGTGGAGGTAGCGGATGCAGATGGTGACGACGCCGATGGTCAATTCGCAAAAATTATGGATGGTGGTTAAGCGGATGGAGCCTCATTTGATCCGCAATCAAGCCAATATGGAGAAGCTTTTGAAAATGCTCATGATCCACGATGTTTCGAAAGGCGATATCAAAGAGGTTTGGAGCGAGTTCGAAAGCAATGAGACGTATGAAGCGAAGGTCGCTCACGCCATTATTCGTCTGAGCGACCAAATCGAAATGGAACGAAATTGAAATCAAGATGTAAATGACTACCATATGCTGTGTCCCATACGGACTGGCTATGGTAGTTTTTTTATGCTCTCGCACACAATGGGCGCATGTGCCATAGGCTGGTGGTAGCTTTTTTGCTGAGGTGATACACATGAGACGCCCGGATAATCAGCCAGATTTTATCGGTGCCCTCCTAAGTATGTTTCTTGGAGTCGTCCTATCATTCGAGGCCTATCGTCTGGAGGCATTCTCGACGTCCTTGTACGTGGGGGATCACACGTTGCCTGCTATTCTCGGCTTACTGTTTTTTATGCTCGGGGGTGTGCTGCTGGTCCAATCATTCCGCGTGACGGAGGAAGCCTCTTCGCCAAATCCCAGACCGCTTTTTCCTGGAAAAAGGCTGCGCCTGCTGCTTTGCTTTTTATTCCTGTTGCTGTATGTCTGGCTGCTCGGCGCGATCGGCTACACAATGGCGACGCTCTTTGTCTCCTTTGCATTTTTTATATTGATCGGCAGCTATCGGTGGCGTACGTCCATCGTGTACTCCGTCCTTTTGACAGGGGGGCTGTATGTGGTGTTCATCTACTCGCTGCATATCACGCTGCCTGGAGGCGATTGGTTTTAGAGCAAGCATGATAAGGAGGTGCTGATCATCGAGACGTTCCAATTACTACTGGCTGGTTTTGCTTCAGCCCTCGCGCCGGAGCATCTGCTCATGGCAGCACTCGGCGCTCTTATTGGCACCTTTGTAGGCGTATTGCCCGGTCTCGGTCCCACTTCTGCCATCGCGATTCTGCTTCCGGTGACAGCCGTACTGGAGCCGACACAAGGGATGATCATGCTGGCAGGAATTTATTACGGTGCCATGTACGGCGGTTCGACGACTGCCATTCTGCTCAATATCCCGGGGGAGCTATCGTCAGTCCCCACGTGTTTGGATGGCTATCCGCTCGCGAAAAAAGGAAGAGGTGGGCCGGCATTGGGGATATCCGCACTGGCTTCGTTTGGTGCAGGGGTACTGGGGGTAATCGGCCTCGTCTTTTTCGCTCCGATTCTGGCAGATCAAGCCTTAAAATTCGGACCGCCTGAATACTTTGCGCTGATGATTTTGGCTCTCACGCTGATGGTCAGTCTATCAGGAGGATCATTGGTCAAATCGTTTTTGATGGGGGCATTCGGCTATACGCTCGCACTAGTTGGACTGGGACCCTCTTCGGGCATGCCGCGCTTTGATTACGGTGTGCCCGCATTGGTCGGCGGTTTTGACATGATTAGCATCATTATCGGGTTGTTTGCGATTACGGAAGTCCTCAAAGGGATTGATGAAAAACGCACAGCTACCCTGCTTGGCAAGCCAGGGAGTGTCTACCCGAAAAAGGAAGACCTGAGAGTAAGTGCTGGGCCTATGCTGAGGGGCGGAATTATCGGCTTTTTTCTTGGATTGCTGCCGGGCTGTTCGGCTGCGATCACGTCGTTTTTGGCGTACGATATGGAGAAAAAGCTATCGAAGCATCCCGAGAAGTTTGGTCAGGGAGCGATCGAAGGGGTGGCAGCACCAGAAGCAGCGAATAATGCGACGAGCAGTGCGGGCTTCATCCCGCTGTTTTCGCTCGGGATTCCTTCCTCACCGCCACTGGCGATTTTGTTGGCAGGCTTGATGATCTACGGTTTGACGCCAGGCCCTGTTTTGTTTGAACAAAATGCGAGCTTTGTCTGGACGGTCATCGCTTCGATGTTCGTGGGGAATGCGATGCTTCTCGTGCTGAACCTCCCGATGGTATGGGTGTGGGTCAAATTGACGAGGGTACCGTATGGCATCATGGCTCCAATCATCCTGATGTTCTGCACGATTGGGGCATACAGTGTGCGCAACAGCATGTTTGATGTGTGGGTAGCGTTTCTGTTTGGCGGACTTGGGTATGTTTTTTCCAAATATAAATGGCCGGTTGTTCCGCTGGTGTTGTGCTTCATTCTTGGACCTCTTCTGGAAGAATCCTTCATTCAAACGATGGCGATGGGCGCGGGTGATTTCAGTATAGTTTTGTTTCGACCTCTATCGTTGACCATCTTGCTGGCAGCTGGAGCACTCTTGATCATCTCCATGATGCTGAACCGTCGGACACAGCAACGGCTGAAAGAAGAGCGAGACCGGGGAGTAGATGTCGTCGCGTAGGGAGGAAGGGTCATTGAAAGGGTATAAACAATGGGCAGCTGTCATCCTGTCGTTACTTTTGGCAGCAGCCGTTAGCGGATGTGGAAATCAAGGTGCAGCCGAGTCGGCTTATCCATCGAAGCAGGTGGAGTATATCGTTCCGTATTCTGCCGGGGGCGGAGTCGATCTCGTGGCCAGAGCGGCAGCAGATTATTTGAGCAAGGAATGGGGGCAGCCCATCGTCGTCGTCAACAAGGCGGGAGGTGGTGGAGCGGTAGGAGCGGAGTATGCTTTAAAGCAAGCCAAAAACGATGGTTACACAGCGCTTGCTGTCAATGTATCCAATACGACGATGCTCGCTGCCGGGATGAAAACACCGCCGATTACAAACGAGGATCAAGTCTATACAGCTAGGATTGGCAAAGGGACGCTTGCTTTTGCTGTGAAAGCCGACGCACCTTGGAAAGATTTCGCTGAATTTTCCGCGTGGGTTCGTGCGAATCCGGAGCAGTTAACATGGACTTCTGTAGGGCCAGCAGGTTTTTCCGCTTTTGGGGTAGCAGAGTGGTTGGATGTGATCGGGGCTGACTTCGCCAAGACGAGAATGATCGTGACGAAAGGCGCCTCCGACTCCGTCCCGAAAGTCGCTGGAGGGCACGCGATTTTGGCGGTGCATACAGTGGGGGAGATCATGCCGATGCTGAAAGCGGGCAAGGTCAAAATCCTTGCAGTATCCGGTGACACGCGAAGTCCGTTCCTGCCTGACGTTCCTACGGCGGAGGAACAAGGGATTCAAGGCTTGTCGGTTTTCTGGTGGACGGGAGTGTCTTTTGCCAAAGGAACGCCAGCGTCGATTATCCGCAAGTGGGAAGAAGCGATTGCCAAGATGGAAAAAGACCCAGCCTTTTTGCAAAAGCTGAGTGAAATCCATGTGGAGCCGGCATATGCGGTAAGTGAAGCATTTACGAAGGAAACACAGGCAGAAACAACATACTACTTGGAATTGGCGACCAAGAAGGGCATTCGAAAATAAGGGCGACAAAAGAAAAAGGGAGAATGGCCTGTAGCTGTTCTCCCGTTTCCATCTATCTATTTAGGTATCCGTTTTTCGTACCTGAATTTATAAAAACCATTTGTTGCGTTTGGCTCGGTCTCGCCGACCTTTTTATAACCGCATTTCTCGTAAAAGTGCTGGTTGCGTACTGCTTCATAGCCAGTATCGAGCGTCCACTTTTTGATGTGTGGATACGCGGCCTCCATGAACTGCATGGTTTGGCTTCCGATACGCATGTTTTGCTTATCAGGATCGACATAAATGATCCCCAGCTCCAAATGCTCATGGTCGACTGGAATAAGGCAAAAACCGCCGACGATCTGGTCATCCAGCAAGATCGTATAGTAATGGGCCTTTTGCATGAATAAAATATGCTGGTCAGGCTGGTCATGTCCGGCAGGGCCCTCTCCGTACTTTTGGACGTCTTCTGCGAAGCAGCGAGTGGCAATTTGGGTGAGTTGCTCCGCGTTCGCGGGGACAGCCTTTTTGAAAAAAACCATAGGACTCATGAGATCATCTCCAGTTCGTCTGACTACTTCGAAATAGGTGTATGTATGATTAGTAAAATTCTCCTATATAGCAGACGGATGAACCCACAGAATGGTTACCTACTTATTTTAGGCATGAAGTTTTCTAACGGTCCTCTCTCGAACTAATGTCCGGTTTTTACCCATGTTTTAAACCAGCGAGATAAAGCAACATTCCGGTCACAAATAAAAACAAGCTGGATAAGCACAACTGTCCTTTGCCCGGACACAGCTGTCTCACACCTGTCTGGATTTGAGAAGGTGCAGACTGCTTGTCGCTTCGGAAAAACTACGTGCGACAAGGGGGAGCTCGGTTGGTATCCAACTTGCAGAGCTTTTTTCTGAATGTGGATGCAATAGCAGAGGAAGGGAGAGAATGGCTTGGATATGCGGGAAGTGGTTGCCATTGTAACAGGTGGTGCTTCCGGTTTGGGAGAAGCCGCTGTGAGGAATGTAGTTCAACACGGGGGAAAAGTAGCCATTCTTGATTTGACGGTGGAGAAGGGGCAAGCGCTGGCGAATGAGTTGGGGCGCGAGAATGCTTTGTTCGTGCATACCGATGTCATGAGTGAGGCGAGTGTAAGGGAGGCCATTGATCAGGCTGCTGGCACATTCGGTACGATTCACGCTGTGGTCAACTGTGCGGGGATTGGTTTGGCACAAAAAACGCTGTCGCGAAGCGGTCCACATCCACTGGAATCCTTCAGCAAAGTCATTTCAGTCAATCTGATCGGTACTTTTAATGTTATTCGGTTGGCGGTGGAGCAAATGGTAGGAAACGAGCCGAACCAACAGGGGGAGCGAGGTGTCATCATTAATACCGCATCGGTGGCGGCTTTTGAAGGACAGGTGGGGCAGGTTGCGTATAGCGCCTCCAAAGGCGGAATTGTAAGTATGACCCTGCCGCTAGCAAGAGATCTGGCTTGGTATGGCATACGCGTGATGGCGATTGCTCCAGGGCTATTTGACACGCCGATGTTCGATCAGCTCCCGCGCTCTGAAAAAGCAGCGTTGGGTGCGACTGTTCCTTTTCCCGCTCGCATGGGTGACCCGAAAGAATACGCGATGCTGGTGAACAGCATCCTCACCAATCCGATGTTGAATGGAGAAACGATCCGACTGGATGGGGCAATCAGGATGGCACCGAAATAGAGGGGGCGTGTTGACAAGAAAATAGTTAGGTGCCATACTATATTCATGACAAACCATTCAAACGGAAGAAAACAAGAAGATGCGATCCCATCGCTAGTTCAATCGCAACGCCAGATTGACCGGTATGGACTCGATGTTGATGCACAAGCTATACTCGTCGCCGCCAGGCTGATGGAGGCAGGAGCCAAGCTAGGGAATGCGGCCGAAATACATTTTGCCAGATTCGGCTTATCAACGGGACGATATCGGTTGTTGGCAGACCTTGAAGATAACGGAGGGGAAGTACTGCCGTCACAATTGGCAGAGCATCTGGGTGTAACACGTGCAACTGTTACCGGTCTGATCGACATCCTCGAGCGCGACGGCCTAGTCTCACGACGAGCGAGTGCAAAAGATGGCAGGCAAAAATCGGTCATGTTAACGGAGCTCGGGGCTAGTAAGCTGCGTGAAATGGCGCCTGAGCACTTTGCGAGATTGGAAGCGATGGTCGGATTGCTCAATACTCAGGAGCGCAGTGTGTTTCTCGACCTGCTAGGCCGCGTGACACAAGGCATCTCGGCACTGACAGAAGAATAGTAAGCAGTAAAGCGGGCTAGGCAGCTAGCCCATTTTCACTCTTATATAGTTAGGTTCCTAATCACTTATTCAGAACAAGGGAAAGGAGGTGAAAAACATGCATGATCCTGTAAAATCGGGAGGTGTTTATCCGATCAAGAGGGCAAGTCCCGAGCGAAAATTGTTTGTTTTATGGCGAGAGGTCGTTATGGCTTATTTGTCTCCTGCAATCATGGCGAGCATTGGAGGATGGATCACCGCTGACAAAGGGCTGCAAATAGGAGCATTGACCACGATTGGCGGAACATCTGCATTGATTGCAGCACTGCTTGGACGATGGTTACAGAGCCAAGGTATACATAAACGTTGGGTCACCCACACGCCTCATTTGGCGCTGGTAGCGGTTATGGGGATGACAATGGCGGTGATCGGTCTGTTGGCAGCATGGCTAACAACGGAGTTACTCGTTATCGTTGCTCCCGGTGAATCGTTAGCTTGGCTAAGCCGTGTCTGGATCGACTTCCCGCTATCAGCGATAATCGCCAGCACGTTAATCACATGGCGGTGGCGTAGTGCCATCAGCCATGACCAATAAAAATGGAATCATTTACGGAGGAGAGATAGATAATGATCGTAGTTATGGGAGCGACAGGAACCATAGGACGTGCACTTTTGAAACGATTGATAGAGCTTGGTGTCCCAACTCGGGCATTGAGCAGAACACCGGAAAAACTTCAGATGCTAATGGGAGAACGGGCAGAATCTACGGTGGAAGTCGCAGCAGCGGAAGCTTCTGACCCTGAATCATTGCGCCGAGCGTTCGCAGGTGCGAATCAGCTCTTCCTTTCCCTTTCAAACAGTCCCGATCAGGTCGAGCTGGAAACAGCGATGATTCGCATAGCAGCTGAGGCTGGAATCCAACACATTGTGAAAATATCCAGTCCAGCCTACGACGAAAAGGCGCCAGTCGCCGTAGCGAGATGGCACCAGGAAATCGAGAGAACTTTATTAGAATCGGGTATGAAAAATACTGTGCTTCGACCGTACGCCTTTATGCAGAATCTGCTCCGTTTCGCACCGACAATTCAGACGCAACATGTTTTCTTCGGTGCGATGGGCGAAACAGCCTGCAACTTTATCGATTGCCGGGATATCGCCGATGTTGCCGCAGAGGCATTGACCCATCCCGAAAAAGCAGGTCGTGTATACACACTGACGGGTTCTGAGGTTTTCAGTTATTCGCAAATTGCGAGCAAGCTGTCCGAGCTGCTTGACCGCCCGATAACGTACATCAACAAGGATAGCGAAGCACTCCGACGTGATCTGATGGAGTACGGAAACATGCCGGAGTGGCTCGCCAGTCATGTCGTTGAAATTCAAGCGATGTCAGTAGCGATCCCGGAAAAGCCGACAGACGATGTATGGCGTGTCCTCGGCAGAGAACCTCGCCAGCTGGACGCTTTTCTGCAAGAACACATTGAAAAATTCCGTTAATCAACAGGGCTATTTTCTAACAGCGAAATCTCTTGAGCTTTCAGAAGAGCCTGAGTGCGATTGGTGACACCGAGCTTGCCATATATCCGATGCAAATACACCTTGACGGTCCCGAGCGTATTCCCTAGCTCATCGGCGATCATCTTGTTGGATGCTCCTTCGGCCAGCATGGAAAGGATAATCATTTCTTTTCCAGTTAGCGGCTCGATCAAAGGAGCTTTTCTTTTCTCCATTTTCTTAGGGAAAAGAGATAGCAGCTGGTTGACGTACGCAGCCGATACGGACGGACCTGGCTGTTGGGATCGTTTTTTCAAGCGTAGCTGGTAATCGTGCAAGAGGTGAGACATCGCCGTACCTTCGTCCAGAAAGCTTCGGACGTAGCAGTTGTTTCCGCCAATCAAGAGTGCTTCGTGGAGGAAAGCCAGTGCTTCTTTTTTGTTGCCGCACTGTTGATGGGCGAGCGCTTGCAGAATGGCGATGTCTACTTGGCTGATCAACAGCTCCTCGCGAATACTGGATGGCTTTAGGATCGTTAAAATACGCAAGGCTTCCTGCTCCTGCTGCTGGGCGAGAAGCAAACGGACATAGGTCAAAACCTCTAATTCTCTCTGAATACTAGGCTGATTCAAAATGGAAGGGGGAAGCTTGAACAACTCCGTTTTCGCCAAAGCAATGTCCCCTTCCTGGATCGCGATGTGTGCGAGAAATGCTTGTAATGGGTTTAACCAATAAGAACCACCCCAGCTTGTGATCGTCTCCCGTGTCTCTGAAATGATTTTTCGTGCCGCAACAAAATTCCCCTCCACTAACTTGTGCTTGGAGGAAGTCAGCGCATAGGGGACGAGCAGGCCAGGTATTTGCTTTTGTAGTGCGACCAAACGAACTCGCTGAAGATGATCGAGGCTTTCTTCCAGCCTGTTTTCCTCATACAGCCCCTCCGCCAACGCCTGAATGGTGTACAGGTTGATCAAAGAATCCTTCCAGCCATGAGCTTCGAGTATGCTGGAGAATTGCTTGCCGACAGCCTCTGTTTGATCGGACAGCATCCCTTTTAACCCGAATCGCGTACGGCGAATAAACGGTTCAGTCGTGTTGTAATTAAAATGGTAAAACAACGGACTCTCTGGCAGCTCACCACTTAACTGTGAGGAACTGGCAATCCAGCTCTCAAAATCTCCGGTTGCAAATACTAGATTCGCTCGCACAAAAAACAGCCCGCTCAAAAACTGTTGATGCTCCGTCGAGTCTTCTAGGCTCGCTGCGCTTTGCTCCAATTGGGTGAGGGCAAGCTCTGCCCGATCCGTAAAACCGCAAGCAACTAAGAGGAACACATAGATCAGGCGAAAAAGTGGTGAGAAATGGTTCGCGTGATCAGGGATGCTGTCCAGCGTTCTGAGAAAGCTGGAAAACTCGCCGCGTTGGAGCAGTACCGGAATATGTTGCGCAAGGAAGCTTGCAGCCAGCGTATAATCGGCAGCGGCAATCGCATGTTCGATCGCTTCGTCCATCATTCCACGCTCCGCATAGCTCTCACTGGCTAGCCGATGCAGCTTACGTGCTTCTCCGGGAGCCGTCTGCTCCAATTGACTGCGCAAAAAATCGGCAAACAAGTGATGGTATCGATACCACGTCCCATAATCATCCAGCGGGATTAAAAAAATGTTTTGGCGGTGCAAACGGGTCAGCATTTGTTGGCACTGGGGCAGGCTGGTCAGCGCTTGGCATACGTGAGCGTCCATTCTCGCCAGCACAGAGGTTTTGAGCAAGAAGCTGCGCTCCTCTTCGGGAAGTCGCATGATTACCTCATGAAACAAATACTCCGAAATATTGCGATGAGAGCCAGTAAATCCGGCGAAAAATTGATCGTGATTCTCCGTATTCACCAGTGAAATAGCTGCGAGCTGCAAGCCGGCGATCCAGCCCTCCGTACTTTTCACCAGCTGTTCAATTTGTGTTTCGGTCAGAGGTAAATCGTGAACCTGCCGGTAAAAGCTATCTGTCTCTTGATAACTGAAAAGAAATTGTCCTGCCTCAATGTGACATACTTCATGGCGTACGTTCCATTTGACTGTAGAAAAAGGCAACGTGTTGCGACTGGCGATGTACAGATGGACGTGACTCGGGAGATATTCCAAAAAATAAGCCAAGCTGTTGTGAATCGTCTCATCCGAGATTACGTGATAGTCATCGAGAATGATAGCAAGTGGCTGTGTCGTAGCAGCGAGTTCATTGAGCAGAGAATCGATGAAGGTAAAGATCGAGGTATGACTGGTTGCCTTCATGGCTGGTTCCATTCGCTCGGAGAGTTCAGCGAAGCCAGTTTCAGACAGGGTAAAAACAATGTATCTCCAAAAGCGAATCAGGTCATTATCCATCTCATCGAGTGAGAGCCATACGGTGGAACCGCCGTACTGATGAGCCCATTGACTGAGCAAGGTCGTTTTTCCGTAACCGGCTGGGGCGTATAGTGTGGTTAGTCGGCATTGTAGACCAGCGTCCATTTTTTGCAGCAGTCGGCTCCTGTGAACGCTATTCGACCGAACGGCGGGCATAGCTGTTTTCGTTTTCAGCATTATGGAATGATGGAGCATGTTTATACCGTCCTATGTATTAGAATTTTATGTGTCCATTATACTTGTAATCGGCAAAAATCGACATTTGGAAAAATGAGGAATATTTTGATTTGGGGAGCAGGCCCCAAACCGCCATCTTTTGCATGCCCGTCACTTTTCGGCGAGAAATTTCCACGGAAGCCAGACATGCTTCAACAGGCTTCACATCCCGCTGCTTCTAGAATGGAAGCAAAAAAGAGAAGTGGGCGAAAGAGGCATGAAGATGAGACGATGGAAACACGCTGTAATGGTGGTAGCTACATGGATGCTCTGTGTTGCGATGGGAACGGAATCTTCTGGCGCCGTCGGGGCGAGCAGCGAAGGGGAGTTGCAGGAGCAGGATTCCATTCAGGTAGCGTTTGTCGGGGATATGATTTTCGATAAGAGCGTCGGGAATCAGATCGGACGGTACGGCGTAGATTATCCGTTTCAAAAAACCGCCGATTTTCTCAAACAGGCAGACCTGACGATTGGCAATCTGGAGACACCAGTCAGTACGCGGGGACGTCCGGAGAAAAAGGAATATACCTATCGTGCGAAGCCAGAGTCCTTGAAGGGGCTCGTGAACGCGGGCATCGACGTGGTCAACCTGGCGAATAATCACTCGCTGGATTACGGAATGGACGCACTCGCTGACACGATGGAGCATCTGAAAAAGGCAAAGATCGGTTACGTGGGGGCAGGGAAAAACGAGGAAGAAGCATTCGCTCCCTACATCCAAACGATCAAGGGAAAACGCGTGGCAATCATCGGGATCAGCCGTGTCCTTCCAAATGAGCGTTGGTATGCGCGAAAAAACAAGCCAGGTCTCGCGCATGCCTACTCGTATGAGCCAATGCTGTCCTATGTAAAAAAGGCAGTGGCAGAGTCAGACATTACGATTGCGGTTATGCACTGGAATCAGGAATATAAGGATTACCCAGAACCATATGCGCGTGAGATGGCGAAAAAGCTGATCGACAGCGGCGTGGATGCCATTGTCGGGTCGCATAGCCATTCGATTATGGGCGTTGAGTTTTATAAAAAGGCGCCAATCTACTACAGTGTAGGGAATTTTGTGTTTACCACCTCGCGCAATCCGAAAGGTCGCGAAGCCATGATGGTCCAACTGACGTTTACAAAAGACGGGAGCAAGAGCCGCGTGATCCCGGTGAAGCTCACGAATGGTCAGCCTGCTCCCATGGACGAGAAAAACAAACAGCGGATCATCGACAAGCTCAACCGCATTTCCTATGGGGCGAGCATATCCGAAAAAGGGGAAGTAACGGAGTCTAAGCCTCAATAGCGAGTCGTCGCATCATTTCTCTGCGTGTGAAAAAACATTAACTAAGACAGGCGTTTGCCTGTCTTTTTCGACTCCAAAAATAACGTTTTTGACTGAATGGGTTAAGCAAACTGGTAACTTGACTTAGAGTCAACTCAAAGGTGTAAGATTGGACCAAGTCGACAACAGAAGGAGCTCCTCGAAATGAATATTAAAGAAGTTGCGGAAAGAACCGGACTTTCTGCACATACCATTCGATTTTATGAAAGAAGTGGGTTATTTCCTAAAATAAAGAGATCCCAAAATGGAATACGCGAATTTAGGGATTCTGATGTAAACTTTCTTATTTTCATGGCAACTCTCAAAAAAACAGGGATGTCACTTGAAGATATTTCGGAGTTCACAAAAGATGGCTGCATACTTGAACGTTTGGAATCCGGGGAGATGCCCAAAGAACCAGTTAGGAATCGACTTTCGATTCTTATGGATCATCGGAATAAGTTGCTCGAACAACAACGAAATATTGAATTATTTATAAATGCTGTAACTCAAAAAATTTCATTTTATGAGAGTTACATTGAAGGTACAGATAACAATGAAGTGGAGGATTTTAAAGATGGCTGAAATAAGGTATGAAGTCGGTTCACAAGTAATGAATCAGGTTGTCGGAGAATCTGGTGTTCATACTCGCGAGTTTTTGAAAGGAATCGCGCCTGACTTTGAACGTTTTTTAGTTGAATTCCCATTTGGGGACATCTATAGCCGACCAGGATTGGACTTGAAATCTCGTGAGATTGCGACCGTTGCAGCCTTAACCGCTCTTGGGTACGCAATTCCTCAACTGAAAGTTCATATTAACGGTGCCTTAAATGTTGGATGGACAAAAGAAGAGATCATGGAAATAATGATGCAAATGGCCGTTTATGCTGGTTTCCCCGCCGCTTTGAATGGACTGAATGCAGCTAAGGAAGTTTTTACAGCTAGAAATTTATAAAAGGGGAGTATCAACATGTTAAACCGAAATATTTCTTTTACCTGGATTGGTTTTGGTGGATTTTATATAGAAACATCTGGAAATAAAAAAATACTTATTGATCCATGGATTAAAAACAATCCCTCCTGTCCCGAAACGATTAAAAACATAGAAAAAGTAGATTATATTTTTTTAACACATGCACATCGAGATCATGCTGAAGATGTCGTTTGGCTTGCGCAAAAAACAGGTGCCAGCGTATTGGCAGGCTGGGAACTGGCTTTTATTCTCCAGAAAAAAGGTGTTCAAAATATCGTTGCCATAAATAAAGGTGGAACTCGACAATTTGAAGATATAGCGGTTACTGCTGTACATGCAGACCATTCCTCGGCTTTCGTTGATGGTGATCAGATTCTCTATGGCGGGGAGCCTATGGGGTACGTAATCAAATTCGAAAATGGATACACTGTCTATCACGCTGGGGATACAAACGTATTTGGTGATATGGCTCTAATTGCTGAATTATACGTTCCAGACCTGGCACTATTGCCTATCGGTGATGCTTATACGATGTCCCCCCGAGAGGCTGCTAAGGCAGTCCGCCTGCTAAATATAAAAAATGTTATACCGACACATTTTGGCGTATTTGATTTTTTAACTGGTCAGCCAAGCGAACTCTCTGCTTTGCTTTCTGATGTTAAAGATTTAACAGTTTATGATATAAGTCCTGGTGATACTATTTTTATCAATCACGATAAATGAGAAAGAGAGATAGTATTCAGTTAAGGATGTTATAACGGCAATGACTTTAAACAATCCCTTTGTTGAGAAAGACTATGCAAAGAGTCCGGGGGCTAAATGGGACCTTGAGAAAAAAGTATGGTATATCCCGGATGGGGCATAGTTATGCATATTTGAGGAATGGGCAGAATGGAGGTGTATAACATCACGAAAGGGAGTGATTGTCAGTGCAAGCTATCACTACGTTTTTCATGTTCCACGGACAAGCGGAAGAAGCGATGAAGTTTTACACTTCTATTTTTGGTCGCTCCGAAATCAAGCGGATCATGCATCACGAGAATGGACAAGTCCTGCACGCTACCTTTACCTTAAAAGACCAAACCTTCATGTGTATCGACAATACGAACGGTGACTATCATGCCTTTACTCCGGCGATTTCGTTGTTTGTGGACTGCGATACGGAGGAAGAGGTTGACCGGGTTTTCGGACAGCTTTCCTCCGATGGACAAGTACTCATGCCTCTCGGACAATATCCATTCAGCGAAAAGTTCGGATGGGTTCAAGATCGTTACGGATTATCATGGCAGATTCATTTACCGAAAAGATGATATTGGAAAGCCGGTACACCTCTTGGTACCGGCACTTTTTATGTTTATAAACGTTGCTGTAGTGGGGGGAAGAAGCGAATTTCCAGTCTACGCCCAGCAAGGGGTATACACTGTCCGCTTCGGAAAAAATGGCGGAAGCGCTTCAAACGTAGAAGTTTCGAGGAGGTAGTTCATAGGTGAAGCTGAAAACCCCCGCAATTTTTTCCGAAGCTAAGATGGGCTCCAGAGGCGCTTGGACCGGAAATGCGCTTCTTCCGGCGTAGCTATTCGTTAAATCATTGAAAGTGGTTCTAAGATGTTTTATTTTCAACCGAATTTTCTTTCAGAAGCTTCCCGGTGTTAACTTGCAAAACGTTTTAAAAACACGCATGAATCCACAGATGTACGAAAGTCCTGTCACATGTTTGGAAGGAGACCGCCCGAACGCAGAGAGGATACAGGCGACTGGAAAACATGTGGCAGGGCTTCTCCCGACCACAACTGATGGAATATATCTTTTGTCTACATCGTCATCAAATGACGAAAACTACGTAGCCAACGATAAATGCTTCGCACATGTCCAATCCTTTTTTACAGAAATAGAATCGTACATTGATATAATGAAGGTAGGGCTGTATAGATAATCAGACAGTGGAGAATAAAGGGGGAAACATGATGGATGAGAGATGGACGCGCCTGGTACATAACATGAACCCGTCTGCCAAGCTCCTCCGTGCATGGGAGCTAAAAGGAGGGATTTCTGCACAGGTCACAGCGCTAGAAATGGAGACCCCTGACGGCACGAAGAAAAAAGTAGTCGTTCGCGAGCACGGTCAGGCTGACCTCAAGCGAAATCCGCAGATCGCATCAGATGAATTCAAACTTTTACAAATACTGAAGTCCGCTGACTTGCCGACTCCAACGCCCTATCATCTCGAAGCATCCAGCGAGATATTTCCCACACCGTGCCTTGTCATCGAATTCATAGAAGGCCAGACAGTCACCAAACCAGCCGACTTATCCAGCTATCTACAGCAAGCAGCTGAGGTGCTGACTCGCATCCATTCGGTAGACGCTTCTAGGCTGGCGGGCATTTATTTGCCGAAACAAGAAGAAGCGATAACGGAAAAGCTCTACAAAAGACCTGCGATTCTGGATAAATCATTGGATGAGGGACTCATTCGGGAAGTGCTGGAGTCCGTTTGGCCGCTGCCCCAAGCGAATGTAGCATCGCTTTTGCATGGCGATTTCTGGCCGGGAAATACAATGTGGAGGGAAGAGAAGCTGGCTGCTGTCGTCGATTGGGAGGACGCTGCGACAGGCGACCCCTTGTCGGATCTCGGCAATGCCAGACTGGAGATTTTGTGGGCATTTGGAGTGAAGGCTATGAATGATTTTACCCTTTGCTATCAATCTGGCAGCAAGACACTCGATTATACCCAGCTTCCGTATTGGGATTTGGTTGCTGCACTGCGGCCAGCCTCGAATCTATCTGATTGGGGATTGGAAAAGAGTATGGAGAAAACCATGCGCGAGCGACATTCTCTATTCGTGATGCAGGCGTGTGAAAAACTAGGCATTCCGTATAAAAGACATGCCACTTATGAGAGCCTCGAATAATCGGGGCTTTTTTTTGTTTGGAAAAAAATGTTGACCGTTCAAGTGTAGATACCTATAATCTAATTCATAGTAAACATGTAGGAATTATGAGTTATCATCTTTTGATCCGACCGGACCACCGGAGGAACGGTTTCACTGAGTGAGCGCATATGAAGGAGGATCACCATGAAAAAAAAGCTTTCGCAAATCATTTCAACTTTACTGCTAGGGACGCTCCTGGTCACAGGGTGCAGCTCAGAAGGCAGCGCACCAGCTACCTCGACACAAACGGCAGCTCCGTCGGCAGATGCAACAGCACCTGCTGCCAGTAAGGTGCAAGACATAAAGGACGGCATCAATTTGGCTACGGATTTATCCAAGCTACCGGAAGCAGCAGCCAAAAGGACCGATACATTCATTGCGGGACTGACAGAGCCGGGCGGCGTGTTTAACCCGTTTTTTTACCACAACGGCTACGATGGCAACGTCACCTCAGCCATTTTCGAATCACTGGTGGATGTCGATGCGACAGGAAAGCCAGTACCCAAGCTCGCGGAAAAATGGGATGTATCACCTGACCAGCTCACGTATACGTTCCACCTGAGACCGAATCTGAAATTCAGCGATGGTTCACCGCTGACGGCAGAGGATGTAGCCTTTACACTGACGATTCTACACGACAAAACGTACGACGGCGAAACGGACATTTTCGTAGCAAGTATCAAGGGTGGTCGTGAATACAAGGAAGGAAAAACGAACACCATCGAAGGGATCAAGGTGATTGATCCACAGACGATCCAGATCACGACGGAAAAAGTGAACGCCAAGTCTCTTGTCCTGTTAGGCGGGCAGGTGCTCTCCAAAGCGTACTACGGCAAGGAGTACAAACCAGGCAATTTGGAGTATCTCCGCACCTTACACGGCAAGCCATTGGGAGCTGGACCTTATACATTGGAAGCGTACATTCCTGGTCAAGAAGTCCGCTATCTCGCAAACGAGCACTATTACAAGGGCAAGCCGCAAGTTGAGCACTTTATCTACAAGACGACAGAGGGCGACGCTCTACAGTTTATCCAGACAGGGGAAATGGATTACAACTCCTTTACCGTCAACTCGGATAACATCGAGCAGCTGCAAGAGCTGGGATACGTGAATATCAATCTGTACACATCCAGCGCTTATTCGTACATCAAGTTCAATCATTCCAAGCCATTTTTCAAAGACAAGCGCGTCCGCCAAGCTTTCATTTACGGACTGGATCGCCAAAAGATTCTGGATCTGACCTACCAAGGATACGCGCAAGTCGCCAATGTACCGATCAGCCCTGTTTCCTGGGCCTATACGGAGGATGTCAATCCGTACGCCTACAATCCGGAAAAGGCGAAGCAGCTCCTGGATGAAGCAGGCTGGAAGCCTGGCGCGGATGGAATCCGTGAAAAAGACGGACAAAAGCTGATCGTTCATTACTACACGACAAAAGGAAAGCTGGGAGAAGTTCTGATCCCGATTGCCAAAGAAAACTACAAAGAGCTGGGCATCCAGTTTGAAGCAGAAATGATGGACTACAACGCTGTATTGGCGCGGACGGAAAAAGGCGATCACGACCTCGCTTCGTTCTCAACCACGATGCTGATCGATCCAGATGACGGTGTAGACGCCTTCTCGACGAAAAAGGGCAAGAGCGGATTTACCGGAACGAATGGCTACTCCAATACCAAAGTAGACGAATTGCTGGAAGCAGGTCTATCTACGCTGGACATCGAGAAGCGCAAAGCTATCTACAAAGACCTGTACAAAGAGTTGAGCGATGACCCACCGTACATCCTCCTCGGCTACCGCAAAATTTTGTCTGCGCACAACGGCAAGATCAAGGGCTTGGAGCCGAATCCGTTCACGGGCATTTCGACCAGCCTGCCTGGCATCAAAATCGAGTAACAAGTTCGAGTAACTGACTCACGAATGTTGTGCCCGGCCCTGGGGCTGGGCTTTCTTTTTTCCCAAAGCATGAAAGGAGGCAAACGATGACGTCCTACTTCCTGAAAAGGGTCTTTTACATGGCATTGACGCTCTTCGGCGCATCCATTTTAATTTTTTTCCTGTATGCCCTAACGCCCGGTGATTTCGTCGATACGAGTCTCAAGCTGACAGCCGAACGAAAGCTGGAGCTAAAAGCGATGTACGGGCTGGATAAGCCTGTCGTCGAACGGTATTTCATTTGGATGAAAAACGCCCTCCAAGGCGACTTTGGTTATTCTCTGCAATACCAACAGCCGGTGATGTCGCTGCTAAACGATTACATCTGGAATTCGTTTTTGCTGGCGATTACCTCCACCTTTTTTACATGGCTGATCGCGATCTCAATCGGAGTTCTGTCTGCTGCAAGGCAGCATTCCTGGTTCGATGCGCTCGTGACGATCGGTGTTTTTGCTGCGATGTCGCTGCCTGTCTTTTTCGTTGGGCTGCTGTTTATCAAGCTGTTTGCCGTCGATGCCAAGCTATTTCCGGCAGGGGGCATGATGATGATCGGTAGCAAGGAAACAGGGCTCACCTATGCGTGGGACGTGGTTCAGCATATGTTCTTGCCTGTGACGGTGCTAACTTTGCTGAGCGTCGGGACGCTGACCCGCTATTTCCGCACGAACATGCTGGAGGTCATTCAACAAGACTTCGTGCGCACGGCCCGGGCAAAAGGGCTGAAGGAAAAAGTTGTTCTGCACAAGCACGCGCTGCGCAATGCGCTTCTGCCTGCCATTACACTGTTAGGCTTTGAGCTGCCAGCTTTGTTTGGTGGGGCGATCATCACGGAAAAAATCTTTAACTGGCCTGGTGTTGGACAGTTGTACATGCAGGCGTTTTCTGTACGGGATTACCCGCTCTTGATGGGCTTTACGATGTTCCTGGCGATTCTCACCGTCATCGGAAACTTATCTGCTGATTTGCTGTACAGAGTGGCTGACCCGCGGGTTCGGTTGAAATAGGAGGGAATACGATGGCATCAACGGTAAGTGAAGTAGCGGAGGTGACGAGACCGGAGCAGGTAACGTTGCGTTCTTCCTTGTGGCACGAGGCTTTTTTGCGACTGAAAAAGAAGCGTCTGGCCATGGTTGGACTTGTGTTTTTACTCGTTATGGCAGTGGGATGCTTCATCGGTCCGTTTTTTTCTCCGTACGCATCCGGCAAGATTAATACGGCCATGATCAACAAGCCGCCAAGCTTCTCCCATTGGCTCGGGACGGACAGCTTGGGCAGAGACATTTTGACGCGATTGATGCAGGCTGGCCGAATCTCATTGACAGTCGGCATCGCTTCGATGGTGCTCTCCGTTTCCATTGGTGCCCTTCTCGGGGCACTGGCTGGCTTTTACCGCGGATGGGTTGATCAAGTGATCATGCGCGTAGCAGATGTGCTCATGACTATTCCCGGTCTGCCGCTCTTGTTTATTATGGGCGCAGTCCTCTCCGAGTGGAAAATCCCGACCGACTATCGCATTTACATCGTCATGGTCATGCTGAGCCTGATCGGCTGGCCCGGCTTGGCGCGAATGGTCCGCAGCCAGATGCTCACCCTGCGTGAAAGTGAATTCATGCAAGCGGCAGAAGTACTCGGTCTGCGCGACAGACGCAAGCTGTTCTTCCATTTGCTGCCCAATCTGACACCACTCTTGATTGTCGTTGCCACCTTGAACGTCGGTGGTGCGATCCTGAGCGAATCCGTATTATCGTACTTCGGCCTCGGAGTCGTCCCGCCAACGCCGACATGGGGCAATATGATGGATGCGGCAAACACGTTGATCGATTTTCAGAAAAGACCGTGGCTGTGGGTTCCTCCGGGTATTGCTATTTTCGCTACTGTCATCTCGATCAATCTGCTAGGGGATGGATTGCGAGATGCTTTGGACCCGAAGCAGAAGCGTTGATGAGTTTTTGATATCACCGGTGAACCAACTTTCAAAATAAAGCAGCGTAGGGAGAAGTGATTTCCAGTCAAGCGCCTCTGGAGCCCATCCTAGCTTCGGAAAAAATGGCGGGGAATTTCAGCTTCACTTATGGACTACTTCTCCGAAACTTCTACGTTTGAAGCGCTCCCGCCATTTATTCCGAAGCGGGCAGTCTTGACCCCTTGCGGGGCGTAGGCCGAAGCGTAGACTGGAAATCACTTCTCCCTCTCCACTACAGCTCCTTCAAATACACGAAAAGGCAGGTGAGCCAAGCATGAATGCTCTAGTCGAAATCCAAAATGTAAGCACCTACTTCAAGTCCGAACAAGGCGTGGTCAAAGCAGTCGATGCCCTCGATCTGCGTATCCATGAAGGAGAGACCGTATGCATCGTAGGCGAGTCAGGCTGCGGCAAAAGCGCGGCAGCCATGTCATTGATGGGACTAATCCCAGAGGCGGTAGGCAGTATCGTTTCGGGTGAGATATGGTTTGCAGGCCGTGATCTGCGAAAAGTTAGCAAAGAAGAAATGCGCAAGCTCCGCGGCAATGAGCTGGCCATGATTTTTCAGGAGCCGATGTCGTCACTCAATCCCGTACTGACCATCGGTGAGCAAATCATGGAACCGATCATGGAGCATCAGGGCTTAAGCAAAAAAGTAGCCCAAGCACGAGCCATTGAACTGATCGAGCTAGTCGGAATCCCACGGGCAAAAGAAATCGCAAAATCATACCCCCATGAATTGAGCGGGGGCATGCTCCAACGCATTATGATTGCGATCGCAATATCCTGCAATCCGCGCCTATTGATCGCCGATGAGCCGACGACTGCTTTGGATGTGACCATTCAGGCACAAATTCTCGATCTACTTCGCAAAATCAAGGAGGAAGCCCAAACTGCGATTCTATTTATCACGCATGATCTGGGTGTTGTTGCGGAAATGGCCGATCAAGTGGTCGTGATGTACGCAGGGAAAGTGGTAGAGGTGTCTCCTGTCGTCGAGCTGTTTGAGGAGCCGAAGCATCCGTATACACAAGGCTTGCTCCGCTCCAAGCCTGTGTTGAATCAACGCAGAGCCAAGCTGTATTCCATCCCTGGTCAAGTACCGAATCCGACGACACTTGGTGAAGCCTGCTATTTTCTTGATCGATGCGATCAGTGCTTGGCCATTTGCAGGGTGAAGCAGCCGCCTTTGCGTGATGGGGGAGACGGTAGAAAGGTCGCGTGCTGGCTGTATGAGGAGGAGATCGCCCGTGGAAAATAATTTGCTGGAAGTGCGCCGATTGAAAAAATATTACCCGATTACCGGAGGGCTATTAGGCAGGACGATCGGCCAGGTTAAAGCGGTGGATGACGTCAGCTTTTCGATTCAAAAAGGGGAGACGTTCGGGCTGGTCGGTGAATCCGGCAGCGGGAAAAGTACGACAGGTCGCACCATCCTGCGCCTTTTGGAAAAGACAGAGGGAGAAGTCCGCTTCCAGGGTATCGATGTGCACGCTTTAAATCGCCAAGAGCTCCGAGCATTGCGTCCACGGATGCAATATATTTTTCAAGACCCGTACAGCTCGCTGAATCCGCGCGTCCGAATCGGAGAAGCACTGGGAGAAGCGCTGCTTGATCACGGGCTGCTTCCACAAGCGGAGGTCAGGGAAAGAGTCTTAGAGGTCATGGATTTATGTGGATTGGCGCCCTATCATGTTGATCGGTATCCGCATGAGTTCTCGGGAGGTCAGCGTCAACGAATCGGTATCGCACGAGCCATTATGATGAAACCTGATTTTATCGTCGCGGATGAGCCAGTATCTGCACTGGATGTGTCGATCCAAGCCCAAATCATCAATTTGTTTGCAGAGCTGCAGGAGCAAAGGAAGCTGACGTACTTATTTATTTCCCATGATTTGAGCGTCGTGGAGCATCTGTGCACGAGGATCGGGGTCATGTATTTGGGATCATTGCTGGAGCTGGCACCTCGTGATGAGTTGTTTTTGGAGCCGCTCCATCCGTACACCAAAGCATTGCTCTCCTCTGTGCCGCTCCCGATCCCAAAGTACAAGCGCGAACGCATCGTCCTGCAGGGAGACATGCCAAGTCCGGCGAATCCTCCGGCAGGATGCAAATTTCACACGCGCTGCCCGTATGTGAAAGAGATTTGCCGACAGGAAATGCCTGCTTTTCGTGAGGTTAGCACTGACCGATTTGTCGCCTGCCATTTGGTGTAACGGGAATGAAGTCAATCGAAGGAGAATGAGGTGAGAAAAGCCTCTTGATGCCTAAACTGTTTGACATTGACAGCAGTCGGGATCAAGGGGTATTATCAGATTATAAAACATACTAAGTCGGTAGGGATAATGTGTATTAGTTTTGACAAAAGAGGAAGGTGATCCCCGTGGCAAAGAATGAGATTTCCCTAGATGATCTCTTGTTTGAGAATATCGCACGCGCACTGGACGGTCTGGAATACGGCTCCATACATATTGTGGTTCACGATTCACAGGTCGTTCAGATTGAGCGAACGGAAAAATACAGACTCCCGGTGGAAAAGCCTGAGGCAAAGATTTCGCAAGCGCGGACCGGGAAATAGAAGAAAAAGCATGGGAAAAAGAGAGGAGGAAGGACTATGGCAGGCGTCCTTGTGGTTGGAGGAGATCGGGTAGGAGAAATCGAGAGCTTGTTGCAGAACAAAGGGTTCCAGAATGTCTATCACGTATCAGGTCGCAAAAAATCCGATGTGAAGGCGACGATTCCTTCTGATACGGAGCTTGTTCTTGTCTTTATTAACTTCGTGAGTCACAGCTTGAGTAAAAATATAAAGAAGCTGGCGAAGCAAAAGCATGTCCCGATCGTTTTTTGCCGGCGGTCATGTGATGCGGTAGCCATTTATGAACCAGCAATAAGCTAGAGAGGACAGCCCCCATATGCGCGAATGAATAGAAGTATTCAAGGATGAATACTTCTTTTTTGCGTGACAGAGACTATTGGTAGAAACTTGTCGGACCGACTCCGGTAAAAGTATTCAGCAGGGAATAAAAACAACAAAAGAACAACCGAAAACACGAATGGCATAGAATTTGCAGAATATTTATTCAATAATCAGATATCCGACTCAAACAAGGGGGTACAGCATGAAAAGACCAGTTGTCATGACGAGTCTCTTCGTTTTGCTTACGGTACTATTTGCAGGCTGTAGCAGCGGCAATACGCCGACTCAAACCACACCAGACAAGCAGCAGCAACCAACGCCAACACAGCAGGAAACTGTGCAGAGTGCGGTAGAGCAGACGTTGCACATGAATGCTGCCGAGCCTGAAACACTTGATTCAGGCATGTCCAACGATGTGATTTCTGGTGCCTTCATCCGTTCGTTATACGACGGGCTCGTTCGATTGGACAAGGATGGCAAGCCAGTCCATTCCGTTGCATCCGACATTCAAGTATCGGCTGACAAAAAGGTGTACACCTTTACTTTACGCGACAGCAAATGGAGCAATGGTGACCCGGTTACGGCTCAAGACTTCGCCTTCGGCTGGATGCGCGTGCTCAATCCGAAGACAGCCAGCGGCTCCGCCTACAAGTACTATCCAATCAAAAATGCCCGCGCCTTTTACGAAGGAAAGGCGAAAGCAGAGGATGTCGGCATTAAGGTCGTCAATGACAAGACACTGCAAGTCACCTTGGAAAACCCCACTCCTTACTTCCTGACACTTGCGACCTTCTACTATCCGGTCAATCAAAAGGTGGTAGAAGCCAATCCCGATTGGGCGAAAAAGCCCGAATCCATCGTGACCAATGGGCCGTTCAAGCTGGTGAATTGGCAGCATAAAAACAAAATTGAGCTGGCAAAAAACGAGCACTATTGGGACAAAGACGTCGTGAAGTTTAATGAAATCGAGTTTTCCATGATCGAAGATACGAATACCGAGCTGGAGCTGTTCAATAGTGGCGAGCTGGATTGGGCAGGCGGCCCGATTAGTGGACTACCTGCGGATGCCATTGGACCGTTGCGCGACGAAGGCAAGCTGCAAACCATGAAACGTGCGACCAACTACTATCTCTTGTTCCAGACACAGAAGCCGCCATTTACGAATAGCAAAATCCGCAAAGCGTTTGCCTACGCGATCAACCGTAGTGACATTGCTGAAAACATTGGTCAGGCTGGACAGACTCCCTTGATGGGCTTCGTCCCACTTTCTGCTTCTCTAAAGCCGGAAGGATATTTCAAGGATAACGATGTGGAGATGGCGAAACAGTTATTGGCAGAAGGAATGAAGGAGATGGGGATCACTAAGCTGCCCGAAATCACCTACCTTTACAATACCTCCGACCTCAACAAGAAGATTGCCGAAGCGTTGCAGGCGCAATGGAAGCAAGCTCTCGGTGTGGACGTCAAGCTGATTAACAAAGAATTAAAGGTCATGTTTGACGATCAGGAGCAAGGGAAGTACATGATTTCCCGAACAGGCTGGACGGGAGATTACAACGACTCCGTCAACTTCCTGGAGCTGATGATGGAGAAGTACAGCTCCAATAACTCTACCTTCTGGTTTAGTGAGAAGTACGTAGAACTGGTGAAAAAGGCGTACGCCGAACCAGATGAGGCCAAACGCAATCAGTATCTGGTTGAAGCGGAGAGCATCCTGATGGAAGAAATGCCGGTCACGGGTGTGTACTCCAGTGTCAATTCATGGGTGCAAAATGAAAAGGTAAAGGGCATCACGGTCGATCCTTTGGGCTACATCGACTTCAAGTGGGGATACAAAGAATAATAGCGCTGAAAAGAAATGGCCGATACGAAAATCCATGTGTGGGCCGTTCGCGAGCGATGGGGGAGGAATTTTCATGACATGGCAGCAAGCAGTAGAAAACGTGCTAAAGGAAGCACCCGGTATTTTTGGAATCGCAGCTATGCATTTGGAAACAGGAGAGACAGCAGGACATCTGGATGAAGAGCTGTTTCAACTGGCGAGTGCATTCAAAATTCCGATCATGGTCACCATGATGCGCGAGGTGGAAGCAGGACGAATCCGTCTCGACCAGCGTGTGACACTGAAATGGGAGGATCGCGTACCGGGGTCAGGCATTTTGCAAGAGCTGGATGCCGGAGCAGCCTTAACGGTCAAAGACTTGGCGACACTAATGACGATTGTCAGCGATAACTATGCGACAGACCAAATCCTCGAGCTGATCGGCGGCATCGACAAGGTGAATGAGCACATGCATGAGCTGGGTCTTTCGCAGATTCACTTGCGGCATAATTGCTGGGAGCTCCTCAACCACTGTGTAGGTATGAATGAGCCTGCACCTTCGCAGGCGGGGTTCGATGAGTTCATGCGACGGGAGGAGTCAGGCAATTACGAATTGCTCCACGATGTATCGATGCCTACCCGTGACAATAACGTTGCGACACCAGCCGAGCTGAACCGCTTGCTTATCATGATTGCGCGAAAAGAAATTCTCAAGGAAGCCTCCTGCGAGCTAATGCTAGACATCATGCGACGTCAGCATTACAACAGCCGTCTGCCGTACTTGTTGCCAGAAGGAACAAAGGTCGCACATAAGACAGGGACCGTCAATGCAGTCGTCAATGATGCTGGCATCATTTATTTGCCCGAAGAAAAAGGGATGATTGCGATCACTGCCTTATCACGCGATGTGACTGACACAGAAGCCGCAGAACTTACCATCGCCCGTGTTGCAAAGGCCATTTATGAGCAAGCGATAAGTGTACGCACAGCAGATTGAGTTACCATCAAGCGAAACAGGTAAACAAGGGTAGGAATCCGATGGGTTCTTATCCTTTTTCATTTCAATCAGGCAGCCGCTTTTGTCTTTGTTTTGCTTTCTGTACCCAATCCAAGCCATAATAGAGACAATACATACAGGATGTGATTACGCTTGCAGATCATTGTTTTTGACCTTGAAACGACACTGACTTATCAGAGAGACAAGATTCCGGAAATTATTGAGATCGGAGCGGCAAAAGTCGTGCCCGGAAAAAATGGCGTGGAGGTCGACACATTTCAGCGCTATACCTTTCCAGCCATCGAGCGACGAATCTCAGAGAGAACGCGTAAGTTCATCGGTCTCGATAAAGAGAACATGCCAACCTTTATCCCGTTTCGCCGGGCATTCGCAGAATTTCTGAAGTGGATTGGCAACGATTCTGAATACTACCTGTGCACATGGGGGCAAGACGACAAGCGGCTGATGATCGAGCATTGTGCACGGTTCGGTTTGGACTTCAACTGGATGCGCAATTACAATGACATCCAGCCGCCAATTAGCCTGCTTTTGGCTGATCGCAAACAGATGAGTCTGAAAGAAGCGATCGACACTGCAGGAATCATCCAGGAGGGCAGGCTGCACTCGGCCTTGGTCGATGCTATCCACACAGCTCATTTACTGATCAAATACAACAAGACCGTACACTTGAAAGAAAACACACCAGAAGAGAACTACAATTTGTCGAGCTCGTTGTACATTACGTGCCGGTCTTGCAAAAAAAGCAAATACTACACGGCTTTCGGACGAAAAAGCAGAAGGTGCGAGGCTTGCCTGCAACATCGCAAGAAGTTGGAAAAAGCCGCAGAAGCAGCAACCGTCCAACAGAGCTAGCGGAAGAGAGCGGAGGAGTGTGTAGATGATACGACAAGCACAATCCAATGACAAAGAGACAATCGTGACGATGATTGGCGAGGGCATGCTTTGGAGGACCGAAGAGATTGTTGATATCGTGGAAAAAGCTACGGTTTTCATCTGGGAGGAAAACGATCAAATCATCGGCTGTGGTACATATGATTTGAACTCCTCTGGAGAAGACGGGACAGCAGAAATATACGTCTATACACGACCAGATCATCGAAAGCGAGGAATCGGCTCCCGGCTGTTCGATCAGCTATGGCTGGAACTGCAACAGCACGAGGAGAAGCCGAGGGCAGTCATGGCTACCTATCGGGCAGACCACGGGCAAGGTGCTGATTTTTTTGCCAAGAGAGGCTTTGCTTCTATCTGGGGACATCATTTGATGAAATACACAGGAGAGATCGGGCCTGCGCCGACATTGGACGTACGAAAATTTTCAGAGTCTGATATGGATATGTACATTCAATCGCAGAGTGACGCCTACTATGAGGTGCGCAAAGGCATCGATCTTCAGCCATACCGATTGGCAGACTATCCTGAGAAAACGATGAACGCATGGAAAAGCTGGCTGCTGGGTGAGATGAGGGAGGACATTTATTTGTTCGAGCATGAGGGAGTATTTGTAGGCTCCTTGATCATCACAGGACATGGCGAAGTCTACGATGTATTCGTAGATCCCGTGCATCAAGGCAAAGGCTTCGGCAAAGAGCTTGTCCGCTTTTTTGTGAACCAGACGCTGGAAAAGGGGTTGCAGCCGTATCTCGTCACAGGTACTCACAACGAACCCGCGATTGCATTGTACGAACGGACAGGCTTCCAGACGTTTCAGACGACCACGACAGCGAAGAGAGACCTCGCATGATCACTCATAAAAAAATGCCGCAGGGATTAGACCCAAGCGGCATTTTTCGTTGTGACCGATAATAACTATACTCCAAGCAGGAGCAGGATAATAGACGTCAGACTAAAGCAAACACTGATCAAGCACAGGAAGGTGACGACTTGTTTTGGATTGAGTCCAGAACGCAGCAGGCGATAATGAACCTGACTGGCATCTGCTTGGTAGATCGGCTTTCCTTGCAGGAAGCGCTTGGTCACCACAAACAGATTATCAAAAATCGGCACACCGAGTGCTAAAATCGGAATGAACAAGGAGAGAACAGTTGCCTGCTTAAAAGCACCATCCAACGCGATAACCGCCAAGATAAAGCCCAGAAAGGTCGCGCCTGCATCTCCCATGAAAATTTTGGCCGGCGGCTTGTTGTACCGCAGATAAGCCAGGGCAACACCGATCAGACTGATGGCCATAATCGCAGATGTGCTTTGTCCTTTTACCAAAGCGACTACGAAGAGAGTGCCTGCGGAGATCGCGGAAAGCCCTCCAGCCAAACCGTCCATGCCATCCGAAAAATTGATGACCGTCGTTACCCCGAAAATCCACAGGATGGTCAGGATGAACTGCAACCATTGCGGGAGCAGTATGTATTCGCCACTCAATGGATTGTAAAAGCCGGAAAAAGTAATACCCGACAAGTAGACAATCACAGCGGCTGATATTTGGACGATCAGCTTGGGCAGGGCGGAAAAATCCTTGCCTTGCGTTTTGTACCAGTCATCAATGGTACCGATAATCAGCAGCAGTAGTGAGCCTGACAGAACAGCGATCGTTTGCCCAGTCGATTCTTTCGAGAAGAGCAAAAACGATGCAGCAAAGCCGACAAAAATAGCGTAGCTGGCGGTCAAGGGGATAGGCTCCCGGTGAATTTTTCTTTCCACGTCTTTACGTGGCTTGTCCACAAAATCAAGGCGAAATGCCAATTTAGCCAGAGGCGGAATCAGCACCATAACGATACAAAACGACAGTAAAAACGAAAGAGCGTACGTTATCGTGACCATCTCCTACAGGTAGTGAGCTTTCTATATGCAAAGATACCCGCATACCGTGTTGTTTGACAAGTCTATTATAGGAAGGATTCCAAATTTTGTCGACTCTTGTAATCACGTGAGGGTGAGGTACCAAAAAAAGTTGGTACTTATCTCCAACAGGACGGATCCCTATAATCCTTCGTAGGAGGGATCCAGATGAAATACATGGCATTATGGTTTATTCTGGGAATCGTTTTTTCCATAACACTCGCCGCGAAACAGATCAAGCCTTGGCTGAAATTCGTTATATTCGGTTACTATCTCGTGCTATCTTACCTATTTATCTCTCGTAAAGAAGAGATATATAGTGAATATCATCGGGTGCCCGTGCCAGAGAAGTTCTGGGAAACCAACTCGGATTGGGTGGGACTCATGCTCGGCTTTTATTTTGTCCCATTTCTTCTCATCCTGCTGTTCATCTACTTTTGGCTGTTTCGAAATGCCAACGGTGTGAAGAAACGGTTTCTCATTTCTCTTACCATTGTACCCGCAGCGATTATCTATCTATGCTTGCTGTTTGTTTTCAGTATGTACGGATATCGACCTTGATAAGTTGAACAAGCTACAAGCGGACGGTTAACAGGCGTCCGTTTTTCTGTTTAAAAAAGTTTCCGATGCTAGGTCTATTTTTCGGATCTGCACATATCATGTCTCTATCGCAATAAGAAGGTGACGAGGATGGAGACTCTTCAATGGTTGTATGTGCAGTATGACTTGGAAATGTATGTGCGGGTAGTGGTGAGCGCGATTCTCGGTTTGTTTATCGGGTGGGATCGCTCGCACAGAAACAAGCCTGCCGGGCTGAAAACGTACATGTACGTGTCTGTAGCCTGCACGCTCATCACACTCGTTTCCATTTACAGCACAAAGCTGTACAGTGCGCCTGGCAACGGAACGATGATGGACCCGATGCGCTTGGCTGCGCAGATTGTCACAGGTCTTGGCTTTTTGGGAGCAGGCGTTATCTTGAAGGACGGTTTGAAAGTAAAAGGACTGACCTCAGCAGCCATGATCTTTTTCGCTGGAGGGATTGGCATAGGGATCGGTGCCGGATTTTACGGCATTGTGATATTCTCGGTCATCATTTCCTTTGTACTTGCGAGGATCAGTCAGCGTGTGGAGGATGTCCAGCACAAGCGGTTAGGAAAGTGAATCATGGAGAAGCGGTGTATTAGCATCGCTTTTTACTTTTTGCAGGAGCTGTAGTGGGAGGAAGAAGCGAATTTCCAGTCTGCGCTTCGGCCTCCGCCCCGCAAGAAGTATGACTGTCCGCTTCGGAATAAATGGCGGGAGCGCTTCAAACGTAGAAGTTTCGAGGAAGTATTTCATAAGTGAAGCTTAAATTCCCCGCCATTTATTCCTACGCTAGGTTGGGCTCCAGAGGCGCTTGGACTGGAAATTCGCTTCTTCCTACGTAGCTTCTCGGCACGAAATCATCCACAGCTGTCCGAAAGCCCTGTCACATGTTTGGAAGGAGACCGCCCGAACGAAGCGAGGATATAGGCGACTGGAAAACATGTGGCAGGGCTTCTCCCGACCACAACAGTGTGGTGATCACTTGTTTTCCGATGATATTCCTCTGACAAACGCACGCTATGCTGGAAGGGTAATGATAATCCGGAAAGGACGCGTGTCAGATGAGAGATGAAAGACTAGGGAAAATAGCCGACAACTTAATTTCGTACAGCCTGGATGTGCAAGCTAAGCAGCATATTATGATCATGGTCGTGGATGAAGGAGAAGCGCTGGCAATGGAGCTGGTGAAGCGCCTGTATGCGAAGGGAGCGTATCCTCACCTGCGTTTTGTGCGGCCAAGGGTCCAGCGGGAATGGTTGAAAGGGCTAACCGAAGAGCAACTTGCCCAGACCGTTCAGTTTGAAAAGGATCTGTGGTTTGGCATACAGGGCTATATCGGCATTCATGGCGAGACAAATGACAGGGAGATGAAGGATGTTCCGCAGGAGAAATACCGTCTGTACGCACAAGCGTATGATTCCATTTTCCATCATGTCGACAATCAAATTACAGGACTGCGCATAAACTACCCGACCTCGGCCCTTGCTCAAAAGGCCAACATGACGACAGATGCATTTGAGGATTTTTATTTCAATGTATGTTCACTCGATTATCGGAAAATGGCCGAAGCGTGCCAGCCGTTGTACGACCTCATGGACAAAACGGACAAGGTGCGCATCGTCGGACCAGGGACAGACCTGACGTTTTCGATCAAAGGGATTGGGACGCGGACAGCGGTAGGCAAACGAAACATTCCCGATGGCGAAGTGTATACCTCTCCCGTGCGCGATTCGATTCACGGGACGATCAGCTACAATACGCCCAGCAACTTCAAAGGAACAACGTTTGAAAACGTCCGGTTTACTTTTCGGGAGGGAAAGATTGTCGAGGCGTACGCTAACCATACAGACAAGCTTATCGAAATATTGGACACGGACGAGGGGGCACGCTACATCGGTGAATTCGCCATTGCGTTTAACCCGTACATTTTGCACCCGATGGGGGATACTTTGTTTGATGAAAAAATCGCTGGCAGCTTCCATCTTACACCGGGTCGTGCCTATGATCAGGCGGATAACGGCAACCGCAGCGCGATTCATTGGGACCTGATCTGTATTCAGCGTCCGGAATACGGTGGCGGCGAAATCTGGTTTGACGATGTACTCATTCGAAAAGACGGAAGGTTTGTACATGAGGCGTTGCTGGGGCTGAATCCGGAGCAATTGATTCTGTAGGGGAGGGCGATAATGCCCTCCTCCTTTATTTGAGTTTGAAAACGACTACGCCTGCGATCATGATGCCGATTCCGATGATCTTGTTCAAGGTGATCGGAACCTTTTGGACACCGAACAGGCCGAGAGAATCAATGAGCAGAGCGACGAGCAATTGTGAAATGAGCAGAATCGATACGGCATAAGCAGGCCCGATGGACGTAATGCCTTTCATCACACTAAAAACGATCACTGCCCCGAAAACGCCCCCAAGCAAATACACCTTGTTCACTTCCCCGATGCTTTTCCAATCGCCATCACGAACGTAAAGAAAGATCGAGAACGATACAAGAAAGCCTACCGCATGAACAATTGCATTGGTTTGCCACAATCCGAGCTTTGTACTGGCTTGCGCATTGAACACGCTTTGCAGACAAATAAAAACGCCAGCGAGTAACGAAAAGAGAATGCCTTGCACAATAAGACCTCCTATGTGGTTGATCACTCATAGATGTTTCCGCTTGCAAGCTCACTGATTTTTTCTCGATCCTTGATAATTAGTGCGCTTTTTTTGCGTTCGATCACGGATGCTGCGCAAAGATTGCGGATGACCCGGTTCAAATGCCGATAGCTCGTACCCAACAGCTCGGCAACCTCTGTTAGCTTCGCCGTCTTTAGCTCCTCGGAAGCCGTCCACCCTGTATCGCTGGACAATGTGGAGAGCAAATAGCTGGCAAAGCGATTTTCAACGGGATACAGCAGATTCAGGCTGGTGGAGTTCGATGATGTATACAGCTTGTGACTGATTTTATGAAGAATGAATTGCAAAAAAGGCGGGTGGTTCTGGTACTTTTCCTGCAAGACGTGAAAGGGGAGACTAACCACGAGACTTCGATGGACAAATTCAACCGTATTGCGAACCTCGCATTGTGTGACATACTCGACGTCCCCGATAATCGCGAGTGGATTGTTAAAGCGCAGCAACAACGATTTTCCATTAGGGAGTGTCGTGAAAATTTTGATTTTTCCCTTCAGAATGAAGTACATATGGTGAAGCTGATCGCCCTTCGAACAGAGGATATCACCCTTCTCAGCCTGATACAGGCGCATTTCATGGAAAGTAGCGGTATCAAAAATATCGGGCAAGGGACTATTTTGCACCAGCGTATGCAAAAGGGTGCGGTCGTGAAGTTCTTTCATGTATCAAGCCTCCTGCTCGTTTGCTTGCAGGTTATACCCTCTCTAGTAAAAGACATTCGCGCGCGAAAAAAAAGGACATATGTCCCTTTTCTCAGTTAAACACAGAAGACGCGTAGCAGGAATATTCGGATAGATTCGAGAAGTACAATTGTCGAGAGAATAGGAAAGAGAGAAACGAAGGAGTGGTTCACATGGCTTTACCTGTAAGTGAAAGAATCATTGGATTTGTAGGAACGGGTGTCATGGGGAAAAGCATGGCAAACCATTTTCTGCAAGCAGGATATACAGTGCTGGTGTACACGCGGACAAAGGAAAAAGCGGCAGATTTGCTGGCAGCCGGCGCGATTTGGAAGGAACATGTCAGTGAACTGGCAAAAGAGGCAAATGTCATCATTACTATGGTGGGCTACCCATCTGATGTCGAGGAAGTGTATCTCGGCGTGGATGGAATTGTGGCAAATGCGAAGCCGGGCACTTATTTGATCGATATGACGACATCAAAGCCGTCGCTGGCGAAACATATTTATGAGGAAGCCAAAAAGCACGAGCTGCATTCCCTGGATGCGCCTGTCTCCGGTGGAGATGTGGGGGCACGTGAAGCGCGACTGACCATCATGGTTGGTGGCGATCAGGAAGTATTTGATGCGATGGAGCCAGTGTTTACGATCATGGGGACAAACGTCGTGTTGCAGGGTGGACCAGGTGCAGGTCAGCATACGAAAATGTGCAACCAGATTTGCATTGCGACGAACATGATCGGTGTGTGTGAAGCGATCGCGTATGCGAAAAAAGCAGGTCTGGACCCAGAGAAAGTGCTGACGAGCATTGGAGCAGGTGCGGCAGGTAGCTGGTCGCTGTCGAATCTGGCGCCGCGCATGATCGCGGGCAACTTTGCCCCTGGCTTTTACGTCAAACATTTTATCAAGGACATGGGAATCGCCTTGGAAGCAGCGGAGGAAATGGGGCTGATGACACCAGGACTCGCACTCTCCAAATCGCTTTATGAAGAACTGGCAGCAAACGGCGAGGCAGATAGCGGCACGCAAGCTTTGATCAAATGGTTTGAAGGCAAGTAAAGGCAAAAAGGAGCCCTTTTCACGAGGGGCTCCTTCTCTATGTCCATCATGTTACGTGTTGACTTGTACATCTCGTACATCCTTTGGAACGGATTTATTTTTGGTAGGAGGTTGTTCCATTTTCTTCACTTCCAAGATGTCCAGCAAGAAAACAAAGGACGGAATTCCAACAATCAGTCCCCATACTCCAAAGAAATGCTCGGAAAAGATCAGAACGATAAATGTGTAGAAAATCGGCAAGTGAGTCTTCGTTGCCATTAAGCGAGGATTCAACACATAGGCTTCCAGCGCGTGAATCACCATGATGAAAATGAGCAAATAGACGACGGTTGCGATACCACCGACACTGAAGGCGATGGCACTGAGCGGAATCAATGAAATGGCGACACCTGCAACTGGAATGAGTCCCAGTATGAAGACCATGATCGCGAGTCCCAAAAGATTCGGAAAGCCCATGATCCATAGACCGATGACGGTGAAGGTCGTATTGAATAAGGCGATCAACAGCTGTGTTTCAATTACTTTGCCAAAGGTCAGGATGAATTTTTGACTGAAGTAGGCAATCTCGTTGTATAACCAGGATAATTTGCTCGTACGAAATTGAGCAGTAAACGTAACGACATTGTCTTTGCCGAGCAGGAAAAACAGGCTCAAAATAATCGCCAGAAAGACATTGAACCCAACGTTTCTGACCACTGCGAGAAAATCAAGGCTGCCTTGAACAATTCCCTTCATATCTAGCTTCCCAACAACAGACATAAGATAGGGGGCAAACTCATTGTTCTGATTTTGGTGGTACACTTCCTCGATGGAATGGAACAATTGTCCGGTTTGATGAATCAGAGCCGGAATGGCTTTCATCCCACCCACAACGAGAAAGAATGTCAGCAACATATAGAGAAAAATGAGAATCAGCTTGGGATGGATCGGCACGACTTTGTGTGTGACACGCGTGAGGTATTGATGCAGCCGATTCATTAAATAGGTAACTAAAAAGGTAAGCAAAACCATGTTCAGCATACTTCCCAAGGAGTAAAGCAATAAACAAAACAACGCCAAAATCCCAAATCGTCTTACATCCGGCTTTTGCAAGGCGGCAGCAAAGAAATTCATGGGAACATCCTTTCCAAGTGCTCTTTTCAGCACTCCCATCCGTATACGATGATTATACTGCGTCGGTGTGAACAATTATAGCACGCTTAAAAGCGAGTGGAGGGAAAGAAAAGGTTCCAGTTGTTTGAAAAAGTGCAACGAAACTATTTCGCCCTACGAAGCGTCAAAGGGAGGGAATGTTTGACAAGGGAGGCCAATCACCAATGAACATAAAAACAAAAACCGCGAGTCTGGTTACCGCGGTCGTACTCGGGGCAAGTGCGTGGACTTCTTCTGTCCATGCGGCTACGTTTTCCCAGATTCAGCCGTATACAACAGACTACAAAATCGGTTTTACGGACGGTAACAAGCTGGTCACACAGGCCATTTATGATGATTTTGAGCGATCTTCCAAAAACATGATCGTAACAAAGGGCGGTAAAAAGGGAATTCTCGACGCGCGGACAGGGAAAGAAATAACTCCCGCGATTTGGGATTATATCGACATTCCGGAGTCCAAAAATATCGCGATTGTTCAAAAAGACGGCTGGTTCCAATATATCGATTTGAAGACGAACAAGCTGTCGACCATGAAGTTTGCTGGGGCGCATCCGTATTATTTATCCAATGAGCAGGGGACAGCGATTATGTTCTCAGGAAAATCATCGATGGTGATCCATGTAGATGGAAGGGTGCTGCTTCCGCCAGTTGCAGGCAAGCTGTCGATGGTACAGCTCGTTGCTCCTGATCAGACGGAAAATAAAGAGGCGGAGAAAAAGCGTTATTTCGTCGCGACTACTCCCAAAGAGCTTATCATGTACGATCCCGCTTCCGGCAAAAAGCTGTTTGCACTGCCAAAAGCAGAACTAATTCCAAACGAAGGCGGTCCTGACACTGCATATCTCAAGGTGCGATCCGGTGGAAAAGAAGGCTTGATTGATCGCAATGGCAAGTACGTACTTGAGCCCAAATACACCGCTATTTATGTTTGGAACAATGGATACTTTCAAGTGGTCGGACCCAAGGGACAAGGGCTGTGGAAAGACGGACGGATGCTGGCAGAGCCCATTTACAAAGAAGTTGGGTTCGAGCATAACAATCCGGATGTGTACTACACAGTTTCTGGAGATGTCATCACGTATCATTCCAAGTCCAGAGGTACGTCGCATCCATTGAAAAAGGGAGCCCAGTACTTGCATGGCAGCTACGTGTTGGGACAGGACCCGAAAACGAATCTGTACGGTGTCCTCCAAGTCGGGGGAGAGACGGTCATCCCCTTTGCGTATCCGCGGGCAGAAGGTCCGCCAGCGGCGCGTTTGCTCGTCCGCAGCGATGGGAAGAAAGCGATCCTCCCAGGCTGGGGAAAAGAAGTCAAGGAGCCTGATTTTTGGTTCGACTCGTATGTGACGTTGGGCAGCTACAGCATGCTTAGCATTAAGGACGGAAACAAAATCGGACTTTATTCTGAAGATGAAGGCTTGGTCCTGTCTCCTGTTGAGAATCGAATCATTCGCCACGAGGGAGTGACGGGGGAGGTGCTGGTAACAGAGCCAGATGGAAGGGTGCTGCGATACAGCATCAGTGGGAAACAAATAGAAGCTGTCAATCCCAATACGTTGTCCGATGATTTGACGAAAAAGTATGAGCCGGGAAAAGGCGAGATGATTGTGGACCGCAAGACGAACCAACCAATCAGCAAGCTCTACCAATCTATTTATATGGATTCCGATACCAATGTCATCGTTGCAATGGATCACGATTGGGCGGATCTTTATACCCCTGATGGCAAGCTGTTGACTAAGGAGATCAAAGTCGCGGTGTGGAAGTCAGGCAACGACGGACCGCCTCTTACCTTGATCAAAGTTGCTGATTCCGTATACACGATGGGTGTGAGAGCGGGGAATGTCGGAATGGCGATGATCAAGGTCGATGACGGGCAACTCCAGGTCGTGAGCGATTTTGTGTATCGTGATGCAAACCAAATGATAGTACAAAATCAAAAGATCGTGATGACAGCACGGTTGGACGGTACCCAGGATGCATGGGCGCAAGAAGGGAACCAGCTCGCGAACAAGCTCACGAGCGTGAAAGGTTTTCACACGGAATCTTATTTTGATCGGGTATTGATTCAGTCAACTACAGGATGGGATGTCTATTCACCACAGTTGCTCCGCTTAAGCACGGGCGATTATCAGTCCATGAAGTATATGCACATATATGATCTCAAGACGGGTGCCATTGCCTATCAGGACAAGAAGACGGGATTGTACGGCCTTATGTCGCTGGAAGGAAAGGTGCTGACAGCGGCCAAATATGAGGCGATTTTGCCAACAAGCAAAGTATTCCCACAAGTGTGGAGCGAGGCAGACGTTCAGACGCCTTATGTATTCACAACCAAAGACCAGTTCGGTTATCTCAATCAAGGTGGGCAAGAGCAGTTTGCTACAAGATTCCTGACGAAAAAACCTGTGGTCTCCTATAGTCCGATCACGTTCCAATCGTTTACGGCTTACTCGGATACAATACGAGCACGCCCGCTTGAGCTGATCGATTTCGGCAAACCATATAGCTGGCCAGCTGGAGGCAACAGCGAGAGCCACTTTTTTGCCAATCTGGCGCTTTATTTAAATCTGCCGAAGGATGCAGGCAAGCAGGCGGTACTTGCTGAGCTGGTGTCCAAGGGAATCGTCAAGGCAGATGAGAACCGCTCTGTTATGAGTGACGAGGATATGTTCCGAGTGGCTTATTTCATGGCGACAGGCAATACAAGCCAAGCGATGACGGCGCCACAGGTGATGGAGTGGGCACAGAAGCGGGGAATTGTGCCGGTACGAGAGGGAATGAGCTACTACATGACCATGAATTTGTACGCGGAGTATCAGCACATTTTGATGACAGAGCTCATGCGTTCCCTGAAAGGAAAAAAAGTCCTCAAGCCAAAGGTGTTAACGACGACTTCACTCAGTGACGTACAACAGCAAATGCTCACAACAGCACTGATCGTGAATGGAAAGCCAGCCAATCAACTGCGAGTGCCGCTCCCACAAGCCGAGTGGCAAAAAGCCATTCAAGGCTTGGTCAACCAGTACAACAAGCAAGCGGCTCAATTGTTGGCGGCCTATGAAGCGAAGCTGTGAGCACATAAACGTAACGGCGCGGGTGTTCATCCTGCGCCATTCTTATGCTATTAAAAAAACGGCCAATATTTTACAATTAACCAATAGAAGGCAGCGTGAACGCAAGCCGAGACGGCTAAGGACACAATGAATGAAACAAACGAAATCTGATCGAGCTTGTAAGCGACAAAGAAAAATATCGTAAAGGCAATAAAGGCGATAAACGTGCCTTCTTCCAAATAAGCAACTGCCAAATTCATTCCACCTCGATTCAAGAAAGGATACGTACTCATGATGATTACTGTCGAAAAATTAAGCAAACAAGATGCAGCCAGCTTGTTTCAATTTGAAGTGCGCAATCGCGCCTTTTTTGAAAAATCGGTTCCCAGCCGGGGAGACGCTTACTACCAATATGACCATTTTTTACAGGGTCTGCAAGCCTTGCTTGACGAGCAGGAGCAAGGTATCTCGTTTTTTGGCCTCATCAAAAACAGCCAGGGTGACATCTTGGGCAGAATGAATTTGGTAGACATCGAGAAAGACGAAGGAATTGGACATCTCGGCTATCGAGTCGGGGAAGATACCGCTGGAAAAGGAGTGGCTTCACAGGCACTGAAGCTCTTTTTGGAGGGGCATGTTCCCCACTTGAATGTCAGAATGATCTGTGCGAAAACCACACTGGATAACATCTCCTCGCAAAAAGTGTTGTTGAAAAATGGATTCGAACCCTATGACATGGAGTCGGAAACATCGGATGACTTTCTCCACTATCGCTTGTGCGTTGTTTAAAAAGCTGCCGGCTGAAGGTATGAAGCTACAGCCAAAAGTCCCCTGCCTGTAAATGGTAAGGGGACTTTTAGCGTTACGGGGTGTTCAGTAATGGCTCCCACGGACGTCTCGTTCCGAGCATATCCGCGAGATGCTTGTTATCCTTGCGCCTGATTTTTCGTGCTGCAGCACGCTCGTCAGCACCATTGTGCAGGAATACTTCCTCTTCCGTCTCCGGCACGATCTTGGGTACAGGGGTAGGCCGCCCATCCTCGCCGATCGCTACAAACGTGAGAAAGGATGTGGCACAGACGCATCGTACGCCCGTTAGCAAATCCTCCGCAACAATTTTGACGAATACCTCCATCGACGTGTTATGCGTCCATATGACGAAGGCTTCGAGTGCAACCTCATTGTCCACCCGGATTGGCTGCAAAAAGTCGACGGAATCTGTGGAGGCTGTCACAACCGGCCCCCGGGCATGCTTCATGGCAGAGATCGATGCAACATCGTCGATATGCGCCATCAGCCTGCCGCCGAACAGCGTATTGTGATTGTTTGTATCTGGGGGCAGCACATGGCTTGCCTTGAACGTGCGCGACTCCCGAACAAAACGTTGAATCGTCATAAAGGTAGCTCCCTTCTTTCTTGCAATCAGATTATGAATGATGAAAATCTTCTCTTCTTTTCATTGTTCCACAAAAAAATGGATCTATTCTTCTTCAGTGGAGTAAGGCGGCGAATTTTATCAAAGGCTATGGACGGGATAAGGTATGCAAGAGGAGGTTTTCCGGTTTGGGGGACTATGTGCAGTATTTCAATAATCTTGTCGCTTCGATCAATGATATTCCGAACAAGCTGATGAGCGTTGTATCTGTGATTCATGCACCTATTCAGCATTTGACGAACACATTGATTGTCACAAACATCCTGTTGGGTCTACTTGTACTGACCGCCATTGCGAATGTGTATATGCTTTGGCGAAACGGCAAAAAGAGACACTGATGCTGTTGCCACGAATGTCATTTGCCGCTATACTTGTGGAGTAGTTTCTGGATAATAATGTAACGGTTGTTGCTACGACCGTCTCTATATCGAATTGGTATGCATGTAAAAACAGCGGAAAGGAGGGTATCCACATGAAAAAAAGATCATTACTGTCTTTGCCAAAAGGAATTGGATACTCCACCGCTGTTTTCTTTGATCTGGCTCAATCACGGGAGAAGTATGTCCAAAAATGGATATAGCGACGATCCTTTGATGTAGTGGGATTCATCAGGATACAGTGGAAAAACGCCACAGGTCGCATTCCTGTGGCTTTCTTTTTAGGGCACCGCAGGATTTCCTGTGGTGTTTTTTATTTCGAAAAAGGGAGATGGATTGTATGCAAAGAAACGGAGAGAGCATTTACGTAAGACTGGTACAAGAATCGGATGCACAGAGCCTCTTGGCGCTTGAATTGAGAAACAGAGACTTCTTTCAAAACTTCACAGGGACGAGAGAAGAGGAGTTTTACACGCTGGAAGGACAAATCGACAGGATCAAGAGCGCGATGGCATTAAAAGAAGAAGACAGAGGGTATGCTTTTGTCATCGCCAAAAAAGGACAGGATGAAATCATTGGGGAAGTCATCCTTTCAGAGGTCGTAAGAGTTAATCTGCAAAGCTGCTGGATCGGCTACTTCCTGGACAAAGAGCATAATGGAAAAGGCTACATGACGGAAGCCGTAAAGCTCGTCGTTGACTATGCCTTCGATACATTAGGTCTTCACCGTTTGGAAGCAGGAGTGATGCCGCATAATATAGGCTCGATCAAGGTGCTGCTAAAAGCTGGTTTCCACAAGGAAGGGATTGCCAAGAAAAACGTTAAAATCAATGGACGGTGGGAAGATCACCAAACACTGGCGATCGTCAAAGAAGAACAAGCCGACCAGGTGAAGCCCAAGGTTCAGCGCAAAAATCCTGGTACAGTTGCTCCGCCTATGGGACCCTATACACATCTGACGGTCGTTCCAAAAGGAGCCGATTTGTTCATACTTTCTGGGCAGGTAGGAATGGATCTTCACGGAGAGCTGCCGACAAATATGAAAGAACAAGTAGAAAACACGCTACAGAACATACTGCGCAATTTTGAAAGTGAGTCCGTTACTGCGGACCATATCATCAAAATCAATATATGGGCAACCGAGCAAATGGATTGGAAGCATTTTAATCAAGTGTGGGAGAAGTTCCATGGGGGGACACCGCCAGCGATGACCATGTCTTACGTCCCGTCATTGGCAGTCCCTTCGCTCAAAGTGGAGATAGAAGCTTGGGCAGCGAAATGGTAGGAAGGAAATAGAGGAGAAAGAAAAGGGTGAGGCTTTTTGCTTCATCCTTTTTTCTGTAACTTTTTTCTAGAAAATACGTCACTATTTTCAGGAGATAGAATGATCGTGACGTTATTGCTGTTTTGAGAGCAAAAGATGTCAAAACATGAAGGAAAATGCGGACGAATCGAGAAGTTCTTTCTATTAGTGGATTTTTCCAAAAATAAGAGAAAAACAGAGGGGAACGAGGAACTTGCTTTTACGAGTAAATGTCAGCTTGCTAGCTGTTTTCTTCCTGATTTTGCTGATGCCTCTGTCCATTGCGCGAGCGGCCACCCATGTAGAAGTGGCGGTCGATCAGTTAAATATTCGAAGCGAGCCAGGTACGACTACCCAGATCGTTGCAACACTCAAAAAAGCGACGCGATTGCCAATCACCAAACAGCAAAAAGATTGGACACAGGTAAAGCTGCCGAACGGCAATACCGGATGGATCAATAATAAGTATGTGAAAATGATAGAAGTTCCACAGATCAAATATGTCAAAAGCAATGTGGACATGCTGAATGTTCGGGCAGAACCAAATCCCACTGCACAAATTTTGCAGATCATCGACAAAAACGGTGTGTTTTTGCAAATGAGAAAGCAAGGGGAATGGGCACAAATTAAGCTGTCGGATCAAAAGAACGGCTGGGTGAAAGCTAGTTTCTTGACGGAGACAACGGCACCACCACCACCAAAACCACCCCAGGTACCAGCACAAATCCCAGACCCGACAACAATTCCAGCACCACCCCCTCCCCCTCCTGTACTCCCATCCAATACAGGGAGTGGATTTGGGCAAGGGACAATCGTATTAACCGAAGGCTATGAAGTTTATGCACAGCCAGATATTCTTGGTACCGTCATTGGTGAAATCCATGGCGGGATGACAATCAATCATTACGGATATGCAAATGGCTGGTACACCATCAACTTTAACGGGACCAATGCCTATATCTTCAAACCAATGGAACAGACTGGGGTCGTTCAGCCACCGTCGAGTCCAGCACCGGGGGCACCAGCGACTTTGCCAACAACACCGCCTCCCTCTGTACAAGAACTACAGATTCGCGTCAAAAACCCTGATTCTAACATCCGTAACGGTCCCACAACCGATCATGCCATTATCGGAACCGTTCAACCCGGACAAGTATTCCCGGTTGTGCAAACCGTAGGAGACTGGTATCTCATCAGGCTGGCAGACAATTCGACCGCCTACATCGCGGGGTGGATCGTAGATAAGATTCAACCAGCGGGTACTCTGCCACCGACAGGAGCAACGTACGAGTACAACAGTGGGATGATTGGAAACGAGAAAGTGTATATCTATCACACCCATAATCGTGAGTCATGGCGAAATGTTGCACGGAACCAACAAGGGAGCTCGGTAGATGATCCCGAGATTAACATCACGCTTGTTGGAAAAAGGCTGGGCGAGCTGTTGCAAGCAAGAGGTATTTCGGCAATGGCGAGCCAAGACGATTTCGCTCAGAGATTGAGGGAACAAAATAAAAGCTACTCGATGTCTTATACCGAGTCGTACAAGGCGGTAGCGGCAGCGGCTGCAACCAGTCCACACTTGCAGTACATCTTCGATATTCATCGGGACAGTGATGAGCCACGCAGCAAGGTAGCGATCACGATCAATGGCAAAACCTATTCCCGGATGCTGTTTGTAATCGGAACAGCGAACCCGAACCATCTGGCGAACAAAAAGCTGGCAGAAGAGCTGAACGCCCGTCTGGAAGCCTCTTATCCCGGTTTGTCGCGGGGGATTATCCTGAAAGGTTCAAATCAAGGGAACGGGGTGTACAATCAGTCCATTTCCGAGGGAGCCCTGCTTTTGGAATTCGGTGGTACAAACAACACCTTGGAAGAAGGCTATAATACAGCAGAAGCCTTTGCCGAAGTCTTTGGGAATTACCTGATCGAATCTCAAATCGCATTCAAATAAAAGGTATTGAGCGTTTATTTGAAGACCGCAAGCGGTCACATTCTGTTTTATGAAAAACATCGAGATGTTTTTCACAGATTCAAGTAGCACGATTCTTTTCGCCACACGCGAGAGAATCGTGTTTTTTTCCAGGAGGATCATTACTATGGCTACGCATCAAGAATACATCCAATCTAACAATAACAGTCGCGGTCATCTTCAAGGTGACTGTGAAAGCTGCTTTGGCTTGTGCTGTGTGGCATTGCCTTTTGCTGCTTCCTCTGACTTTGCTATCAATAAAGACGCAGGCAAGCCCTGTAGTAACTTACAGGCAGACTTCCGTTGTGGTGTTCACACAAAGCTGAGAGACATCGGCTTTCGCGGTTGTACGGTCTACGATTGTTTTGGAGCGGGTCAAAAGGTGTCTCAAGTCACTTATGACGGCCAAGATTGGCGTAAAGAACCCGGATCAGCGAAACAAATGTACGAAGTATTTCCGATCGTGTGGCAGCTTCATGAGCTGCTCTGGTATATGACAGAGGCGTTGACCAAGGAAGCTGCCCAGTCCCTCCATCCCGCATTGCAGGAAGCTTTGGAGGAGACACAGCGCCTGACGGATCAGAGTCCCGAGGCCATCCTGAAGCTGGACGTCGCTCTTCATCGAGCAAAAGTTAACGAACTATTGCTACGGACAAGTGAACTGGTACGCAAGGACGCTGTTGCCAAGTACAAAGGGGGCAAGCAAGGAAAGTCTTACGGTCGAGGCGCTGATCTCATCGGTGCCAAGCTTAAAGGCGCTGATTTACGAGGAGCCCAATTGCGCGGCGCTTATTTGATTGCTGCTGATCTGAGAGGAGCAGATTTGCGGGGAGCTGACCTCATTGGTGCAGATTTTCGCGATACAGATGTAAGCGGAGCGAACTTGACGGAGACGTTGTTTCTCACGCAGGTTCAGCTCAACGCGGCGAAGGGCGATGCAAGCACCAAGCTGCCACCATCGTTCACCCGTCCATCGCATTGGGCTAAATAATGAACCAAAAGCAGGATGTCATTCGTTGACAGCCTGCTTTTTTTTCCGTCATTTGTTTACCTCCAAGATCAGATGCATTTTACGAGTGTGGATTTGAATGCAGGCCGATTATTTCTATTGTTTCGACTACCGCTACTCTTCATAGGGTATCCACACGTTATTTCCTCCGATCTTTGAAAAACGTTGTTAATACATTTCTACTTTTGCCGTATTAACTATCGTGAGGCTCACAATCAAACAAATTGCGCACTTTGTTTATTCCATCCAGAAGGGAGGGGAAGTAGTTGGAGATTGCCCCAGTGAACACAGGCATCTGCCAAACAGAAGAACACGAAAAGCAAGCGGAAGGCATGTCGACCGAAACTTTTGCCCAAATTTATGGGGCGTACTATAAGCGCGTCTACAAATATATTTGCTATCGTATCAATAATCACTACACAGCGGAAGAAATATGCAGTCATGTGTTTGAAATGGTGATTTCAAAATACAGCAGCTTCTCGCCGGATAAATCAAACTTTGAGGTCTGGTTGTTTGCGATCGCTAGAAACGCGGTGACAGATTACTTCCGCTCACAGAAAAAAAGAATCAGCTTTTCATTGGATTCGATTCTGAATCTGGTCTTGCCGAAGTCGTCACCTGAGGACATCGTGATCCGCGACGACAATCATCAAGCCTTATTTCAAGCACTGGCGAAGCTGAGTGACAAGGAGCGCAATATCATCGCCATGAAGTATGCGGCTGGTCTTAAAAACGCAGAAATCGCAGAACTGCTTGGTGTGAGTGGTTCAAATATTGGCGTTGTTCTCTACAGATGCTTGAAAAAGCTGCAAATGGAATTGCAAAAAGGGGGCTTCCGTTATGAAGAGTAAGCATGATCTAGACGATTTTCGTGAACTTACCGACTTGCTTACTGATCTGGAATTAGATGACGCGACTCCAAAAGTCAACATATACAATCGGCTGAAATTCAAATTGGAATCAGGAAACATACAACCACATGAAAAGGACGGGATTTATATGAAAATGAATAAATGGAAAGCCGCCACAGTTAGTGCTGTTGCTGTTGTTTGCCTGTTAGGTGCATTCTCGACTACGTCGTTTGCCCAAGGAATGCTCCAGACGATCTTGGCACGCTTTCAGGTGGGGAACATGGAGATTACCCAATATGATAAAGAGCTGCCTGCTACACAGTCCAATACCCAAGGAAGCAATACACCTATAGAACTAAAGGAACACCCACAGATGACATTGGAAGAAGCACGCGTAGCTAGCAAAATGGACTTTCCCGCACCGACATGGATGCCAGAGCATTATTCCTATTACAACACCTTCATTCAAGCCGAGGGTATGGTAGAAGTTCAGTATGAAAAAGAGGAAGAGTTTATTTCCTTCTTGATTTCAAAGGGTGGCGAAAACGGCATCAGCACGACAGAGGGTGTCGAGATCGAAACCATTGGCGGGAAAAAGGTATATTTCGCTAACGGAATCGTGATTTGGGAGTATGAAGGATTTACGGTTGAGCTGTACCATCAGAAGGACCTTGATACTGTGACCCTTGGCAACATCATCAAATCCTTCACTGTCAAAAAATAAGCAGTTGTTACTTAACCACGTACCGAGGCACACTGACTTTGATTGCTTTTCGAGGTCGGTGATCGTCTGGGTATTCCACTCAAGATGGGCCTAGTAATAGGGCCCATTTTTCTATGTGCCGTCACAGAGTGTTAAAAATCATGTAACGAATCGGACACCCACTAGGGTCAAAAGTCCTGCTACAATGACAAATGACCGGAGATATATTGGGTAAAACAAAAAACTCTCTCACGAAGATGAATGCGAAAAGGGGGTTACAGGAGAGAGAATCATTTGTGAATTTTTTCACGTATAATTGTGATATTTTTCACAAAGTCGTCATGTATGCCGGTTTCCCCACAGATATAATTCTGGTACATAAAGGCCAAAACGCGAATAGAAAGGGATCTTGTACATGGACATAGTGGATTTGGGACGACTTCAATTTGCGATAACAACAATCTTTCATTTTGTTTTTGTGCCGATTTCCATCGGGCTGTCCTTATTGGTAGCCATTATGGAAACGATGTATGTGGTAAAAAAGAATGATTTGTACAAAAAAATGGCCAAGTTTTGGGGAACCTTTTTACTCATCAATTTTGCTGTCGGGATTGTGACAGGGATTATGCAGGAGTTCCAATTTGGGATGAACTGGTCTGATTTCTCACGATTCGTCGGTGACGTATTTGGGACACCACTAGCGATTGAGGCTCTTTTAGCATTTTTCCTCGAATCGACTTTTATTGGACTATGGGTGTTTGGTTGGGATCGTTTGTCCAAAGGTGTGCATCTCGCATGTATTTGGCTCGTATCCATCGGAACGATTCTTTCGGCTCTTTGGATTCTGGCAGCCAACTCGTTCATGCAGCAGCCAGTGGGCTTCGTTATCAATAACGGACGTGCAGAGATGGTCGATTTCTTTGCTCTTCTTACCAATGGACAATTACTATATGAATTCCCGCATACCGTATTTGCGGCAATTGCGACAGGTGCCTTCCTGGTAGCAGGTATCAGTGCTTGGAAGCTGTTGAAAAAACAAGATGTTACATTCTTTGTGCAATCTTTCAAAATTGCGATCGTGGTCGCATTGATTTCCTCGTTTGCGATTGCTCAATTCGGTCATGGTCAGGCACAGTATTTGGTTGCTACCCAGCCGATGAAAATGGCAGCGAGTGAAGGGCTGTGGAAAACAAGCGCTGACCCAGCTCCTTGGACGGTTTTTGCAACGATTGATCCAGAAAAACAAGAAAACGGCTTTGACATAAAAATTCCTTATTTGCTTAGCGTTCTGACGTACAACTCGCTTTCAGGTTCTGTACCGGGCATGCTGGAATTGCAGGCAGAGTATGAGAAAACCTACGGTCCAGGAAACTACATACCACCAGTTCGGACGACCTTCTGGAGCTTCCGCATCATGGTGGCGGGTGGTAGTGCGATGATTTTACTGGCTTTGTATGGGGCATATCTCGCTTTACGCAAAAAGCTGGAACAGCCAAATAAGCGATTCATGCAGCTGATGGTTGCGGGTATCTCGTTGCCATTCATCGCAAACTCAGCGGGGTGGATCATGACGGAGGTAGGTCGTCAGCCATGGACGGTATTCGGGCTGTTGCGTGTTGAAGATTCCGTTTCCCCAAGCATTAGCACAGGAGCGGTATGGTTCTCTCTCATCGCCTTCACGACGATTTATCTCATCCTGCTGTGCCTCTTGGCTTATCTGTTTGCTCGTGTGGCCAAAAAAGGACCGGAATTGGATGGTCATGAGGAAGTAGAGGATTTGCAGCTTCAGGATCCATTTGATCGTGTAAGGAGTGAACGTTATGGAGCTTAATGAACTGTGGTTCCTGCTCATTGCCGTACTGTTTACCGGATTTTTCTTTCTCGAAGGGTTCGACTTTGGGGTCGGCATGGCGACGCGCCTGCTATCACGAAATGATTTGCAAACCCGGGTTCTGATCAATACGATTGGCCCGTTCTGGGATGCCAATGAAGTGTGGCTGATTACAGCCGCTGGTGCGATGTTCGCAGCGTTTCCAGAGTGGTATTCCACGATGTTTAGCGGATATTATCTCGTGCTTACGCTGATTCTGCTTGCGTTGATTGGGCGAGGGGTAGCATTTGAATTTAGAGGCAAAGGGAAAGGCGAGGCTTGGAAAAAGGCGTGGGACGCAGCGATTTTGATTGGTAGTTTTGTCCCGCCGATGTTGTTCGGAATGGTGTTTGCCAGCTTGGTGAAGGGTGTGCCGATTGATCAGAATATGGAAATGAGTGCGGGCTTCTCTGATATTGTGAATGGATACTCGTTGTGGGCAGGTGTGACAGTTACGGGACTATGCTTGCTGCACGGTCTAAACTTTATCTCGCTGCGCACTGTGGGCGAGCTGCGTGAAAAATCACGTGTACTGGCAGCAAAGCTCTTGCCGATGCAGGCGGTTCTCATGGCAGTGCTTGTAGGGTGGACATTCATGGTAACCGATCTGTTTGAGCGGCAGGGTGTTTTGTTGACAGTAGCTGTACTCTTAGGTGTTATCGCTTTTGTACTGGCTCGTCACTACTTGAGACAAGGCAGGGAAGGCTGGGCTTTTGGGATGACAGGTGCGATGATCCTGTTGACGTTCGTCTCGATGTTTATCGGTTTGTTCCCACGGGTGATGGTCAGCACGATTGATAGTGCGTTTGATTTGACCCTTTATAATGCTGCTTCGAGTCCATACACGTTAAAAGCAATGACCATTGTTGCAGCAGTGCTTTTACCGTTTGTGCTAGCCTATCAGGCTTGGAGCTACTTCGTTTTCCACAAACGAGTCACTGAAAAGGATCATTTGGAGTACTAATGGACAAGGAATTGTTCCGCTTACAAGGAATCCGACCGGTTATGCTGCTGCTAGCCGGTCTTTCCCTCCTGCAAAGTGTGGCGATTATCGGTCAGGCCCTGTTTTTGGCGAGGTCGATTGCGATCTTATTTGAAGGGCAAACGGTTCAGATGGCGTATCAGCCGCTTGCCCTGTTTTTGGTCCTGATAGTCGCTCGCCATACCACCGTTTGGCTACAAAAGAAAGTCGCTGGCCGTTTTGCAGAAGATGCCAGTGAGTCTTTGCAAGGGCGCGTTCTATCCCGATTGTTCGAGCGTGGTCCACGTTTTGCAGCCAGTGAAGGAAGCGGAAAGCTTGTTACGCTTGTCCTGGAAGGGGTAGATCGTGTACGTACCTACCTGGAGTTGTCTGTTCCGCGTACGCTGGATATGGTTTTTGTTACGTTTCCGCTTCTGGCATTTGTCTACAGGCAAGATGTGATTTCTGGACTGATCCTGATGGTAACGCTACCAGTTCTCATCGGATTTTTTATCGTTCTCGGTCTGGCGGCGCGTAAACAGGCAGACAAACAATGGCGATCATATCGAATGCTTTCCCATCATTTCACCGATTCGCTTCGCGGGCTTGCGACACTCCGGTTTTTGGGACGCAGCAAAGACCACGGGGAGACTGTCGGAAGAGTGAGTGATCAATATCGATCCGCTACGATGCGAACGTTGCGTGTGGCCTTCTTGTCTTCTTTGGCACTCGACTTTTTCAGCATGCTGTCTGTTGCGTTTGTGGCGGTTGGTCTTGGGTTGCGGCTGATTGAAGGGAACGTTGGCTTTGAAACGGCATTGGTCATCCTGATTCTTGCACCGGAATACTTTTTGCCAGTACGGATGCTCGGATCGGATTATCATGCCTCATTGGATGGCAAGGAAGCGCTGGGGACTATTCGTACCATTATCGATAGGGCCGCTACAGATGAACATAAGGCGGAACCGGAAGTAACGGTTAGTCAGACATCTGTGACAGGTGTATGGAATGGAACGATTACCTTGTCCGATATTCGGGTCGTCGGTGAGGATGGCAGACAGGTACTGGGTGAGGTATCTGCGGAATTGGGCAGCAATACGAGAAGAGTGGGTATTGTAGGGGCGAGTGGAGCAGGAAAATCAACCCTTCTCGGAGTGTTAGGCGGCTTTTCGGATCCCGAAGCTGGCGTGATACAAGTAAATGAGCAACCCATTACGGGGGATGCGAAGCAGGAGTGGCAGCGGCAAATCGCTTACATTCCACAGCATCCGTATTTATTCAATCAATCGTTGGCGGATAACATTCGCTTCTATGAACCGGAAGCGACGCAGGAACAGGTGGAGCAGGTGATTCGTGATGTTGGTCTGGGAGAGCTGGTGGACAGCTTGCCAAATGGCTGTGACGAAATCATTGGCGACGGGGGACGCACGTTAAGTGGCGGACAGGTACAGCGGGTTGCATTAGGACGTGCGCTGCTTGGCAACCGACCAGTGATTTTACTCGATGAGCCGACCGCTCACTTGGATATTGAAACGGAATGGGAGCTCAAACAGATCATGTTGTCGGTGTTGGGGGACAGGCGCGTCTTTTTGGCCACACATCGCTTGCATTGGATGCGAGACATGGATTGGATTTGGGTAATGGACCAGGGACGACTGGTTGAAACGGGTACCTATGAACAGCTCGTTGCACAAAAAGGCGTATTTTATCGGTTGTTGACAGCTAGTGCCAAGGAGGAGAAAGGATGAAGGAAGCGCGAGAAGGCAATCAGGGGTGGTTTCTTCCATACTTTCGCCAGTTTTTCTGGCAGTTTGCCGCAGCGACTTTGCTGGGAACCTTGGCAGTGGCATGTGCGAGTGCTTTGCTGTATACGTCCGGGTATTTGATTTCCCGCTCCGCACTCAAGCCCGAAAACGTCTTAATGGTCTATGTTCCGATCGTACTTGTCCGGGCATTTGGCTTTAGCAAAGCAGTCATTCAGTACCTGGAGCGTTTGGTTGGACATGATGCAGCTCTGCGTGTGTTGTCGCGTATGCGTGTGCGATTGTACCAGACAATCGAACCGCAAGATCAGCTCCTCCGCACTCGTTTTCGTACGGGAGATCTGCTTGGTGTATTAGCGGATGACATCGAACAACTACAAAATGTTTATCTGCGCTTTGTGCTGCCAGCCGTCTCGGCGGTGCTCCTCTACGGGGCAGGGATTGTGGCACTGGGACGAATGGACGGGATGTTCGCGCTGCTGATGGCGTTGTACTGTGGTTTTCTGCTGTTTGTTGCACCCGTAGTAGTCTTGTGGTCATCCATTGCCAAGAGTCGTCGGTTCAAGCAAGAGAGACAGGCCGCATATCGGGAGTTGACTGATGCTGTTTTTGGCATGAGTGATTGGATTCTTAGTGGTCGTACACAGCAGTTTCTCCAGTTATTTTCGAAACGGCAAAAGACAGCTGCCCAGATCGAAAACGGCATCCGACGAGGAGAATGGCGAGTACAGTGGATGTCGCAGTGTGCAATCGGTGGAGCCATTGTCTTACTGGTCATCTGGGCGGGTGGACTTGCCGGTGCGAATCAGATTCCTGTTACGTTGATTACTGCGATTGGGCTGGTCGCATTTCCGTTGATGGATGCGTTTGCCCGTATTTCTGATGCAGTTGTGCGAATGCCAGAATACAAGGAGTCTCTGGAGCGGCTTCGGGAGATCGAGGGCGGTCGTCCCTTTGTGGAAGCGCAGAAGAAAAAGGTGGCAGATCAAGCAGGGGGCATTTTGAAGCTCGATCATGTTTGTTTTCGCTACCCGCAGGCCAGCAGTTGGAGTGTGCAGGACGTGTCTTTTGAGGTGGCTCAAGGGGGCAAAATTGCGTTGCTCGGCCGCAGCGGAGCTGGTAAATCGACGATACTGAACTTGATTCGAGGGGCCTTACAGCCGGAAGCAGGTCAGGTGACTGTAAATGGACAGCCTGTCCAGTCAGAAGAGGCTTCTGCTTGTTTGTTTTCCGTGTTGAATCAGCAGCCGTATTTGTTTGACACAACCGTAGCAAATAACATTAGGCTTGGTCGACCCGATGCGTCCGATGAAGAGGTTCGTGCCGTGACAGATCAAGTCGGTCTGGATCAGCTGATTGAATCCCTACCAGACGGTTATCAAACACGGATGCAGGAAACCGGTCTGCGCTTCTCTGGCGGAGAGAGGCAACGTATTGCCCTTGCCCGGATTTTGCTGCAAAACAAGCCGATTGTTCTCCTGGATGAACCGACGGTGGGATTAGATCCGTTGACTGAACGCGATTTGATGGCAACGATCTTCCGTGTCTTGCAAGGAAAAACATTGATTTGGGTGACGCACCACTTGAGCGGGTTAGAGCAAATGGACGAGATCATTTTTATGGAGCAGGGATTCATCTCGATGCGAGGGACACATGAGGAGTTGTATCAGGACAATCCAAGGTATCGCAACCTGTATACAATGGACTGTCCGTTGGTGCCCATGTTGGGAAAATGAGAAGAGGAAGGGAGGCTGTTCCGGAGAGGGACAGCTTTTTTCGCTTAAGATAGGGCCTCACTAGTAACGCCCCGGTAGTAATGAGTGTGCCCGTCATCATAAGTGGTTTGCCCTGAAAACTCGTGGTAATGACTTCCGTCTGGCAACGGAATAGGCGGACCTGTCCAGCCTCTGTAGTGATGCACATGTCCATCATTAAAAGTAGTGGTACCTTCGTAGTAATGGACGTGCCGATCTCTCATTCCTTCTGGGGGCGATGTTCTGCCACGGATTCGGTGACGATGACGATCCGATATGCTCGTCAGTGTATCATACCCATGAAAATGCCCGGGTCGATCGGCAAATCGAATAAAGCGTAATGAATGAGAGTGCTGAGAGCTCATCAAGAAACGCCCCTTTGCATGCATTTATCACTAGTAAATGCGTTTGTCAGCCGTTTCGAAACGGGCATTCGTCTATTGGGAAAAGGAAAGAGAGCCCTCCTCAGTGGAAAAGGCTCTCTCACGTCTGATTAAAACAGTTTTTTCCCCATGATATGATCGAGTGGAATCACGCCAATGACTCTACTATCATCGCTATTGTTACGATTGTCCCCCATCACAAACACATGGTTTTCTGGTATGACGATCTTGGCGTCAGGTAAGTCGACCATTTTTTCTTTTATGTACGGCTCGTTTAATGGCTGTCCATTCCGATACAGGCTCTCGTTTTTAAACTCCAACGTATCGCCAGGTTTTCCGATGACTCGTTTTACCCAGAATGTTTTGGCTTCGCTTTTCCCCATGGCAAGCATGAGTAGAGGATTTTCAAGGATGTCATCTTTTAACGTACGATCTCGGTTTACACGGCTGTCGATCACGACAATATCGTTGTACTCAGGGAGATAAGAGAATGTGTGGGACAATTTCGACACATAGATGCGTTCGTCGTTTTGCAAAGTGGGCTCCATCGATTGTCCATTTACTTTAAAAGGTTGGAGGACAAATACGTTAACCAGCATGGCGAGTGAAAGGGAGATGCCCAATGTTTTGGTCCAGCCCCATATTTCTTTTGCGCTTTTCAAATCAGACCGCATCCTTCCCCGTGAAAGATTTACTTTAGTGTGGCTACTGATTAGTACGTGAAACGGTGCTTTTGGGTTACATAAATGAAAAAGAGAAGCTAGCAAAACAGCGCCAAAATAAGATTAGAGCTTTTTAACAAAAGTAACCCGGTCATTTCCTTTTCCATCATAATTAGAAGTCACATCGATCCCATCCACCCTCTTATCTCCTTTTTCAACGACAAAACCTAGCTTCGTGTGGAAGGAGATTGAGCCTTTATTAACAGGGGAGGTAATGCATCGAATCGTATTACATCCTTTTTGTTCTACGGTTTGAAAGAAATGATGGTATAATTCGCGGCCCCAGCCATCTTTTCTCTTGTCCGGATGTACCCCAACGAAATGAATGTAAGCTTCGTCAGGCAACGTCTGGGACAAGAAGCCGATGAGGAACGCGATGACTTCTCCCTTCTCTTCAACAATAAAGCTCGTTGACTGGAAATGGATAAAAAACAGCTTGGGCAACATATCAGACATTTGTCGCCCACCCCACCAATCGTTAAGGACGGTAATAACTTTGAGGTAGTCTTGCTCTTGTACATTTCGGATTTGCATCATGCGTGCCTCCTTATCAACATGCCTTACTGTGACAAGTCCTTCTGCTCGGGCAATTTTTCCCAGACTACAATGATTAGCGTTGCGATAGGGCCGAGGAATAAAGAGAGAAAAAACCAATTAAGACCGCTACGATTTTTTCCTTGAGCGAGTCCAGCGTTGATGAGGGCCAATGTACCCCAACCAACAACATATTGATCTTTCATTTGCGAATCAGCCTCCATTGTTGAAATATTGCTCTTATTATATAGAGTTGCTAAGAGTTTTACAAAATGTGTAAGAAAAAAGTAAAAATGGCCACTCGAAAACGAGGGCCACTGAGAGGAACTGGTCCGGGAACCGAAGGGGGTCCTGAACCATTGCATCAGGCGTTTTGATAACTCGGTTATTTATACAAAATATCATCCCGGAGTGATCCTACTTTGCTGAGAGCATCGGCAATATCCTCTTCGCTGACACCAAAGTGAGCCAAGGCATCACGCAAATGCTTAACGATGGCATCAAAATGAATAGGTTGCAGATTCATCCCTTCGTGAACCTTTGCCATGGACTGTCCAGTGTATTGATTCGGACCACCGAGGGCATAGCTGATGAACTTAGTTTGGTGTCTACGTTGTTTTTCCATATCCGTGTTTTTGAAAAAGTGGTTCACGGTGTCATCAGCTAAAACTAAATCATAAAAGTAGTCTACTACTTTTGCGACCGTATCTTCCCCACCGTATTTCTCGTAAAATGTACTCATCATTTGCCTCCTTGGGACGGTTGCTTCCCTTATATATTCCACCATGGATGGAAAGTTATTAAAGAAAAGCCCGCAAGCTGATGCCGATTGCATTTCGACGTCAGCCTGTGGACTAGATACCTGCCATGTGCGCTTTGTTTTAGCCAATTTTCCTGATTACTTTCGAATTTCCACCTGAACTGACAATGATCCATCCTTCAGGAACAGGCGAGGCTTGCATTACCTCAATCTGCGTTCCGTTAGGAGCACCATTGACATTTCTGATCACATTCGATCCTCCAAATGCTCGAACCATGACCCATCCGACTGGAATAGGCGAGGCGAGCATCACCTCTATCTCCGTGCCATAAGAAGCACCGTTCATATTCTTGATGACATTCGATCCTCTAAAGGCTCGAACCATGACCCATCCACTAGGGATAGGCGAAGCTAGTAGCACCTCTACCTCCGTGCCATAAGAAGCACCGTTCAT
>NZ_JABSUV010000129.1:0-254 GCF_013284275.1 Brevibacillus sp. HB2.2 | reverse complement strand
ACTTCCCCGTCCAAAATCATGCTGCTGGTGCTGCACATGAGGTAGATCGCTTCCTTGGCCTTGATCTCGACCTTCGTATCTGACGTAATCTCCATGTCCTTTTCCGAGGAAAATATGATCGGATGCATACTGTGAATCTCGATGCCGTCCTCTTCATGCAGCTTGATAAAAATATTGCCTTCCTTGCTCTCCTTGGCAGTAAGAACGAGCTCCTTGCCGCCCATCATCAGCTCTTTGCCAAAGTTGGTTCCCCA
>NZ_JABSUV010000128.1:0-256 GCF_013284275.1 Brevibacillus sp. HB2.2 | reverse complement strand
CATCGACATCCAGAAGGACACGGTCAAAATCCACCTCGACATTGATCCGAAGCAGCCCAAGGCAGAGGCGAGTTGGTTCCCGTATGCCACGGTCTACTCGGCAGAGGGCAACAGCGGTTTTCACTGCATGCCGCAAATGGGCGACTCCGTCAAGCTGTACTTCTCCACATCAGATGAAGAAGGGGCCATGGCAGTCAGCTCCGTGCGAAAAGGCGGGGGCAGCACGGCGAAGACGGGCAATCCCGGCATCAAGTAT
>NZ_JABSUV010000127.1:0-256 GCF_013284275.1 Brevibacillus sp. HB2.2 | reverse complement strand
TATCGACATCCAGAAGGACACCGTCAAAATCCACCTCGACATCGATCCGAAGCAGCCCAAGGCAGAGGCGAGCTGGTTCCCGTATGCTACGGTCTATTCAGCAGAGGGTAACAGCGGTTTTCACTGCATGCCGCAAATGGGTGACTCCGTCAAGCTGTACTTCTCCACACCAGATGAAGAAGGGGCCATGGCAGTTAGCTCCGTGCGAAAAGGCGGGGGCAGCACGGCGAAGACGGGCAATCCCGGCATCAAGTAC
>NZ_JABSUV010000126.1:0-258 GCF_013284275.1 Brevibacillus sp. HB2.2 | reverse complement strand
TCGTAACTGAGGACATTTCTGCATTCTTTTAAATCTTTAAAAGCCCGTTTAAACAGGGAAAGCTCGTAGAGGAAACAGGAGAAAACAGCGAAGATCTTAGGGACGCCGACCAAGGCGCAATGAAAAAAAGAGAAACAAGCACTTAGCGTCCACCTCTGAGACACTCCTAGAAAGGACCACTTTGGACGCGGGTTTCGCTTTTTTTCATGGAGACGGGCAGTGAATCCCTCAGCGGGTGGCCCTAGAATCTGAGCGTTT
>NZ_JABSUV010000125.1:0-260 GCF_013284275.1 Brevibacillus sp. HB2.2 | reverse complement strand
CCTAAAGGGGTAGCGATTCAGCACAGTAGTGTCATTGCCTTCATCGCGTGGGCGAAAACGGTCTTTTCCGCAGAAGAAATGAGTGGGGTGCTCGCGTCGACTTCTATCTGCTTCGATCTGTCAGTCTATGAAATATTCGTGACCTTAGCCTACGGAGGCAAAGTCATTTTGGCTGACAACGCCTTGCATTTGCCGAGCCTACCAGCAGTCAATGAAGTGACATTGATCAATACCGTCCCATCTGCCGCCAAAGAACTCGT
>NZ_JABSUV010000124.1:0-263 GCF_013284275.1 Brevibacillus sp. HB2.2 | reverse complement strand
CCCTATATGGAAACGACAGAAAACGGCTACGCAGCAGGTATGTCGGAAAACGATTTTCTCACCTATGAAGTAGAAAGCGGACAGGTCCTCCAGCTCGGAGACCGCGTGAACTACCAAGGCAAAGAGCTGGTCGTCGCCGGGTCAACAACAAGGATCGACCATGCCCTTCTCATTCACACCTATCAGCTCATGCCAGAAGCAGGCATCCGTCAAAACCCTATCCGCAACGATGACATATGCGGCGCTGCCCTGGAAGGCAAGAT
>NZ_JABSUV010000123.1:0-285 GCF_013284275.1 Brevibacillus sp. HB2.2 | reverse complement strand
GACTTTGGACGCGGTTTCGCTTTTTGCATGGAGTCGTGCAGTCAATCCCACAGCAGGTGGCCCTAGAATCTGAGCGTTTTCTCCTGTTTCCTCCCCAGCACTACAGCAACAACTTGAAGTTCCTATGTATGTAGCTGCGGTGGGGAGAAGAATATTTCCAGTCTAGGCTCCAGGCTCCGTCCCGCTGGGGGCTGGGACTGTCCGCTCCGAAGGGATTCGCGGGGAAACGCAAAAGTGGTAGCCGCTACGTCGTTTGGGCACGGTTGCGTTTCTTTTGCCCGCGAA
>NZ_JABSUV010000122.1:0-285 GCF_013284275.1 Brevibacillus sp. HB2.2 | reverse complement strand
TCTTTACTGATCACATTCTTCAATCTTTTAAGTCGTGAAAAGATAGGTAAACACGAAAAGCTCGTAGAGGAAACAGGAGAAAAAAGCGAAGATCTTAGGGACGCCGACCGAGGCGCAATGAAAAAAAGAGAAACAAGCTCTTAGCGTCCACCTCTGAGACGCCTCCTGAATGGACGACTTTGGACGCGGGTTTCGCTTTTTTTCATGAAGCCGGACAGTCAATCCCCCCAGCGGGTGGACCTAGAATCTGAGCATTTTCTCCTGTTTCCTCCCCGGCACTACAGC
>NZ_JABSUV010000121.1:0-311 GCF_013284275.1 Brevibacillus sp. HB2.2 | reverse complement strand
TCTTTCACGAATGGGTCGATATAGTCATCGTATAGCCCTTGTCCAACCGACTTTGCATCGGATTTGATTTGTTCCCACGATTTATTGCCCGTTACCGTATCTCCCACGTAATTGACTGCATCCGTAGCGGTTTCTACAGCTCCTCTCGCGAGATCATTTCGTTCGAGGAGAGAAGGTCGCTCTTCCCCAGTCACCCCTTCGTAAATGGCGTCTACCAGATACGATGTTGGTAACGCGGTCGACGCAATATCTCCGGCATCTACTACCACATTCCACAAGCCTAACAAGGTATCTCCGAGAGCATCTAACTT
>NZ_JABSUV010000120.1:0-322 GCF_013284275.1 Brevibacillus sp. HB2.2 | reverse complement strand
AAATATACACATGAAATCAATAAAGACTTTGATGCTGAAATTGAAACGGAGGAAGAAACAGGACGATTCATGAGCTACCGTGTGGTCGACAAGAGAAAGAAAGAAATAAAATTCCCTAAAGAAGATCCGAATGGAAAGAAATGGCTAACACCAGAAGAATCGATGAAACTAGCTATTGCTGCGTTGGAAAAGTACGGACCAAAGCATTTAAAAGAAGTGATGCCGATTGGGACAGCAGAGTTTCAACAGAGAGGCGCTGCGCTGGGCTTCAAGTTTGTAAATGTGCACGAAGGGATTCCCGTTCTTGATGATAAGATTTTTA
>NZ_JABSUV010000012.1:0-154425 GCF_013284275.1 Brevibacillus sp. HB2.2 | reverse complement strand
ATCCCACTCAATTTCTTTCGCTTCAATAAAGTGTACCAATGCATGCTCGCCCAATGCTTCGCAAATCACCGGATCTGCTTTCAGGCACTCGATTGCTTCCTTCAAAGTAGCAGGCAAGTTCTCGATCCCGTTTGCTTCGCGGTCTTGCTCGGTCATCACGTAGATATTGCGATCAATAGCAGCTGGTGGTGTAAGCTTGTTTTTGATTCCGTCCAAACCAGCTTTCAGCATAACTGCCAACGCCAAGTATGGGTTCGTTGCAGGGTCTGGGCTGCGTACTTCAATACGCGTGCTCAAGCCTCTGGACGCAGGGATACGGATCAATGGAGAGCGGTTTTTCGCAGACCAAGCTACGTAGCAAGGAGCCTCGTAACCAGGAACCAAACGCTTGTAAGAGTTTACGAGCGGATTCGTGATCGCAGTAAAGCTGCGAGCATGTTGTAAAATACCTGCCAGGTAATGCTTGGCTGTTTGGCTCAGTCCCATTACATCGGACTCGTCATAGAAAGCATTTTCTTTCCCACGGAACAGCGATTGGTTCGCGTGCATACCGGAACCTGCTACACCGTACAGCGGTTTTGGCATGAAAGTCGCATGCAGACCATGTTTTTGCGCGATGGTTTTAACAACCAGTTTGAACGTCAAGATTTGGTCAGCTGCTTGGAGTGCATTCGCATACTTGAAGTCGATTTCGTGTTGACCTGGAGCTACCTCGTGGTGAGATGCTTCCACTTCAAAGCCCATTTTTTCCAGCGTCAAAACGATATCACGGCGGCAGTTTTCACCGGAGTCGAGTGGAGCAAAGTCGAAGTATCCGCCTTGGTCATTCAGATCCAGCGTAGGCTCACCTTTTGCATCCAGCTTAAAAAGGAAAAACTCAGGCTCTGGACCTACGTTGAAAGCTGTGAAGCCCATTTCTTCTGCTTCTTTCAAGGCACGCTTCAGGATGTAGCGCGGGTCTCCTTCGAATGGAGAGCCATCTGGCATGTGGATATCACAGATCAGACGTGCAATCTTGCCAAACTCATTGCCCCACGGGAATACTACCCATGTATCCAGATCTGGTACCAGGTACATGTCGGATTCCTCGATGCGAACGAAGCCTTCGATGGAAGAACCATCAAACATCATTTTGCCATCGAGTGCTTTTGGCAATTGGGACAGCGGGATTTCTACGTTTTTAATGATCCCCATCAGATCGGTAAACTGCAGTCGAATATACCTTACGTCCTCTTCTTTGGCCATACGCATGATGTCTTCTCTTGTAAACTTGCTCACATTTCTCTCCTCCAGTCTCTATATCGGCTTTCTATCTAGTGGAAGAAGCGGGAAAGCTCTCCACGTATCAATGCACCCTCGCCATGGCGAGTGGCATCGCGATACATAATCTGTTGCCTTAGGAGCTGATGCAGCTCTTTGTCGGACATATCCTTGCGTTTCTCTTCGGACGTCGTAGTAATCTCTGTTTGTTCCATAGCAGGCTCTTGCATTTGCAGGACTTGCTTGATCCCTGCAATATTCAGTCCTTTTTCAATCAGAGCCTTGATTTCCAACAAACGATCTACGTCGTTGAAAGAAAAGAGCCTCTGCTTCCCTTCTGTGCGGGCAGGCTGAATCAGGTCGTTTTGTTCGTAGTAACGGATTTGCCTCGCAGTGAGATCCGTCAGCTTCATGACGATCCCAATGGGAAAGAGGGCCATATTCCGGCGAAGGTCATCACTCATGACTTGTCCCTCCTGTTTCGTATTTCTTAGTCTTATTCTATTTTATAACAAAATCTCTGTCAATAGATGTTAGATAATATTACACGAAAAGTTATGTACAGTTTTCTTACATAAAAAAAACGACATCCTCCATCATCCAGAGAATGCCGCCATTCCTTGCGTTTTTATCTTATTCACCCGGTATTTCGAGCAAGCCTTTTTCAAGCATCCCATTCAACGCCGTCAAAATTCCTACTTTTACGTGCGAGTACGTCAAACCGCCTTGAACGAAGCCCAAGTACGGTGGACGAATCGGACCATCTGCCGAAAACTCAATGCTGGCCCCTTGAATAAACGTACCGGCTGCCATAATCACAGGATCAGCGTATCCAGGCATTTCGCTTGGATACGGAGTGACGTGGGAATCAACTGGTGCTGCTTTCTGTATCCCTTGGCAAAACGTGATCAATCGTTCAGCACTGCCGAATTCCACGGATTGAATCAGGTCGGTTCGCGGCTCATGCCACAATGGATTCGTTTTGAAGCCCAAACGCTCCAGCATTGCTGAAGAGAATACCGCTCCCTTTAAAGCTTCGCCCACGACGTGTGGAGCCAAGAAAAATCCTTGGTACATCTCCAGTAGCGAGTAGAGCGATGCACCGCCCTCTGCACCAATTCCTGGTGCTGCCATCCGATACGAAGCAAGCTGAACCAAATCCTCGCGTCCTACTATATAACCGCCTGTTTTGACCAAGCCGCCACCCGGGTTTTTGATGAGAGAGCCTGCCATGATATCTGCACCTACGTGCAATGGCTCTTGCTCCTCCGTGAACTCTCCGTAGCAGTTGTCTACAAATACGATCAGATCAGGCTTGATTTCTTTTACAACCCGAATCATTTCTTGGATTTTCGCAATGGTGAAAGAAGGTCGATCTGCATAGCCTCGCGAACGTTGAATCCCGATGACCTTCGTCTTTGGTGTAATCGCTTGTGCGACTGCAACAAAATCAATTTCACCTTCTGGCGTCAAAGGCACGTAGCTATAACCGATGCCGTAATCCTTGAGTGAGCCCTGTCCTTCGCCGCGCACACCTACTACTTCTTCCAGCGTATCGTACGGTTTGCCCGTAATATAGAGAAGATCGTCGCCTGGACGAAGAATGCCAAACAAAGAAATCGCGATCGCATGCGTACCCGAGATGATATGATTGCGCACCAAAGCGGCTTCTCCACCAAACACTTCGGCGTAAATCGATTCTAACGTTGCACGTCCAGAATCATCGTAGCCATAGCCTGTGGATGTTGAAAAATGAAATTCATTGACTTCATGCTTTTGGAAGGAACGCAATACTTTCAGTTGATTCGTATCCACCAAAGCGGAAATCTGACGGTGTCTCTCTGAGATTGTCGCTTCCACCTCAAGTACGAGAGGACGAAGCTTTTCTCCATGGGAAAAATATGAAAACATCTGTTACTTACCAACTCTCTTCAACAGTCTCTGGTTTATCCAGGAGGAATGGAGCAATCCTGCCGTATATCGGATTATCCTTGTTCACGCGGACGGTGATCAAGTAGGCCGCTTCCTCTTCATTAAATTCTTGTTCCATCTCTACCCCATCCCGATGCAAGAGCGAGAGAATGTCTCCACGTTCGACGGGAACGCGCAGTTTCATCGCATTGAAAGATTGAAGTGCAAATGACTCAATACGGGTGAGCAGTTGCTTCAGGTCATCTTCCCGCATGGCAGAAATCAAAATCGATTCGTCTGCACGTGGCAAGTAAGAACCCTCTGTAAGCATATCTGCCTTGTTGAAAACGACTAAATGCGGAATTTCTTCTGCTTTTAGCTCGCGCAAAATCTTGTCGACAACTTCCATGTGTACTTGGAAATCAGGGTGATGACTATCCACCACATGCAGGATGAGGTCTGCTTCCTTAACACCTTCCAGCGTCGAACGGAATGCAGCGACTAGACTCGTTGGCAAGTCTTGAATAAAACCAACCGTATCCGTCAATAGCACATCCAGTCCGCTCGGCAGCTCCAATTGCCTGGTCGTCGGGTCCAAAGTGGCAAACAGTTTGTCTTCCTGCAATGTGTTTGCATTCGTAAGCTTGTTGAGGATCGTCGACTTCCCAGCGTTCGTATAGCCGACTAATGCAATCTGGAACACATTGTTTTTCTTCCGACGCTCCCGATGCAACTGTCTCGTCCGAACGGTATCCTCTAATTGCTGCTTGAGTTCACTGATCCGCTTCCGAATATGGCGACGATCGCTTTCCAGCTTGGTTTCACCTGGACCACGCGTACCGATACCGCCTCCGAGACGGGAAAGCTGCTTCCCTTGCCCGGCAAGCCGTGGCAGCAAGTAGTTGTATTGCGCCAGCTCTACCTGAATTTTCCCTTCACGCGATTGTGCACGTCCTGCGAAAATATCCAAAATGAGCTGCGTGCGATCAATCACTTTGCAATCAAATACTTTATCCAAATTACGAGTCTGGCTCGGAGACAACTCATCGTTGAAAATGATGACATCTACATCCAGCTCTTCAGCCCTCTGCGCGATTTCATCAATTTTTCCTGTCCCCAAATACCAGGCAGAATCAACCCGGTCCCGATTTTGCGTGATGACGTCCAGTACTTCTACACCAGCAGTATCGGCCAGCTCATGCAATTCTTCCATGGAAAGACGGGTTCTTTCTTCATCCCGGTTATCTAAATAGCAACCAACCAGTATGGCTGTTTCTTGCGTTTTGATCAGATCGTTCACCGATTCACGCCCCTTCCTGATTATCATACCACATTTTGCCCAAAACGTTACGACAGCGGGGCATGCCAACTGAAATCAACTTGTATCATGGGTTACCTGGCGCTTTCTCTAAGAAAAGCTCCTTGACGAAAAGCGGAATCACTTTGCTAATCGCTTTGCGGAGCTCCTTCTCATCGTATCCATCAGGCAGGGAATCCGCCTCTTCCTTGAAGAGATCTTCTTGAATGCGGAGATTCAGATTTTTCAGGATAACCCCCATGTCTTTTACACCAAAGGTCTCTTCCAGTACACCTTCGTCAATTAATTTGTAAAGAAACTTTTCCACGCGTGCGCGCGTTACATACTGCTCTACGAACAACACTTCTCCTGACTTCGGTTGATTCGGGTCTTTCGGTGGCTTTAGACGTTTGACTTCACTAAATACATCTGTGACGATCTTAACAAATAACTGTCGCCCAAAGCGATCCCGGTAATCGGCATTTTTCACGACAATGCCCTCACCGATTTCTTCATCCCGGAGCCTGCCACCTAGCGCAGTTTTGCCGACAAACGATTTGAGATGCTCTTCCCCTTTGTATTCCCCCTGATAAAAGACCGGTACTAGATGCAAGCCAAGTCGCTGCGCCTCCCTTTCCACGATAGCGAAATCCACATATTCGCAGGCTACGGTATCGTATAGATCAAATAAAAAGAACTGCTTTTCATACTGAGGATATTTAATTTTATGCGGATTCAACCACTCTCCGAAATAAACCATGCCCGCCAGGACTTCCTCTTTTGGGAGCTGTTGTGTCCACTGAAAAAAGCCATGCAAATTCTCTTCCTCGTGTAATTCCATATTTCGAGAGAATGCCCGGATGTTGTTCGTTTCTTCATCGTATCGAAAGCTTGCATTCGCCCCGTCAAGCTTTTCTTGAATGATAATGAAATTCCCTTCGTTAAATATACCTTCTGTCGTTTGATGTCCGAGACGTATGACGTCCGTATACTTCTTTTGTTCCATCTGAATCCTCCGCATGTTTGATAAAGCCCTTTATTTTGGAAGATTATATCATATTATGGAATTTTTAATGGGATTCCTTGAAGAAAACAGAACGACCATCACTCTTCATCACGGAGTAATGGTCGTTTACCTTTCCTCTTTGGTTATATGACTCACTTCTCCCGTTTGTGCATTCATTTGCAGAATAATATTTACTTCATTATCATAATCTGTAGCTTTAAACTGCCAATGATCTTTCTGTCCATTTGCCACTTTTCATAATGCTTCCGTCATCTTTTATCAAATGAAATGGTATTGCCCTTGCTACTTGGAAGATTGTTTCGTCTTTCGGGAAGTACCACTCCGCTTCATAGGTAGTGCTGTCATTCGACTGCGTTTTATCATTTTCTATTACTAAGAGACGTTTTTTTGCTGTATCTTTTTCAATGACGTATCCTGTAAGTGTTTGTCTTTCAATCTCATTGTTACTCGTTGCACATCCAGACATGAGTAATGCTGCTAAAAATAATGTAGAAACCCTTTTCATTGCAGTCCCTACCTTTCTAGGCTCCGATGAAAGGAATGTTCTTAAGGGAACCTAGATCTCCATTTCATTTTCAATAAAAATTGCCTCATGGTTGAAATAAATCACTATTTTCTGATATGAGTATAAACTCCTGTATCAGCAATTTAACCCCGATTAGTGTTCCCTCACTCAACTTTATACTTTATTATTCAAACATAAAATCATTCCTATGGGATATATGGTGGCAATCCCATTACTTTAAAAGAATCGTCTATTTTTTTCACAGTGTATTCAATTTGCTTACCGTTCTCAAACGATGTATCGTCCAAATATTTAAAAGAAAGTTTGTAAATATACTCTTTATCACTGATCTTGGTTTTTTCAATTATCGTATCGATTTTTACTATGTTTCCTCCATTGATTGTACAGTAATTCTCAAGCAGCTTTTTATAATCATCTTTGGCAACTGACGGATTGTTTCCAATCAAGGATTCATAATCACCACCGTACAATTTTACCATTGTGTCATAGTCTTGTTTACTCAAAGCATCAAAATATTGATTCAATACTAGATCCGGATCTTGATGGTTTTCTTTCACCTTTTCATCTGCTGGAAGACATCCTGCTAATAGAGTGGTCAGAATACAACAAAGCAAAATCCACGTACCCTTCGTTAAATTTCTATGCAAAATATCACATCCCCCTACTGTCGTTAGAACAAAAGCTAAGATACCCAATAATATGAATATCTTAGCATAAATGTAAATTCCTTTTATTCTTTTATCGTATAAGGTGTGTAACTTTGAGCATCATCCCAACTTCTATAGTACGACTTTGCTTTGTCTCCTGTCCCGTCAGTTGTTGCTTCATAGGTATAAAATCCTTTAGGATTGTCTGATCCTTTTTTGACTGATTCCAACATCCAAACATGTCCTTTTCTAAGCCCGATGTCACCTGCTTGGAAGTCATACCAGCTAGTCTTTTTAAATTTCTTTGTCAAATTAGAGGTTCCAAATTTGTCGCCTAATTCATATGCAGATGATATAAAACCACTGCAATCAATTCCTGCTGTACCAGACGAACGGTAGTCTAGGTTCGTATTTACGTTGCCTGCCGTATCCCCTTTTGATATGCTATCCTTAAAATTTTTCCCTGAAGAGTTTGAAGTATCTACACCATCATATCCTCCCCAGTTATATGGAATACCCTGTTCTTCAACCGTCTTCGAAACTTTTGCCAAATGATCAGGCGGTGTAGTGTTTTTAGTTGAAGAAGTTTTCATTTTCTTAGGATTGTAATCCCATGAGATATATGTCATTTCTTCTGCTCGTTGTAACGCAGTATACCAATCATTTGCTTGAGCATTTGCTTTAGAACTTCTAATCTCAAGCTTTTCTTCGTCAAAGAATGCTATATTTTGTTTATCTTCAGGTTGGATCTTTTTAAGAAGTTGCTTGTCAATATTAGTCTTTTTTTCTTCAGTAAAGGGGAGTTCATATATCTCTACGGAATTCTTCCTTGTGATCATTTGATATGCTTTACCATCTTTTGTTACATATAAGAACTTAAACGGAATCGCAGTAAAATAAGTATCTTTTGTGGGAATTGCGAGAGCAGTTCCAATTTGCTCACCATCTTGATAACGCCCTACTCTTGTTTCAACATATAACCCTTCTCCAATTATAGCTTCCTTTTCAACAATGAGCTGTTCCCCTTCTTCAGTGCTTCTTAACAGTGCTGTTTCAACAGGAACATGATCATATGAAACTTCAACTTTCTGGTCAAAGGTAACTAATTCAACAGTGTGATCATCAATACTTTTCACTTTAAAAGTAGGCTCTTCTTTTAGAGGTCTTTTCCCCTTGTTAAGACTCAGTTCTGTGTCGTCAAGCAAGCGAACAACAATCTCGTTGTCTTTATTAAAAAACAAACCACTTATTTCGAATCTGCTTTGATTTACAGTTACTTGGTATTCATTCTCCAATTCGCCGTTTTTGAATTGAAGAACATGCCCCAAGTCACTCAAAACGAAGATTTTACCATCTTCATCGATTTCAATATCAAAAAACTCTTTGTCTTCTGGTAAGTCAATAGTCTGTTTACTATTCCCATTTTTATCATATACTTCAATCTGATGCCCAATTGTATCTAAGATGAAAAATTCCCCGCTACCCGAAACTGCAAAACTTTTTGGGCCTCTTAGTTCTATATCCTCTAATTCCTCTTCTGAGGAATAAGTAATTTCTCCACTCCCCTGCCCTACATCAACTTTTAGAACTTTTTCTGCATTGTTATTATCTTTGTTTCCAGCTAGAGCGGAGGTGCCAGTGATTGTCAATGATACACCTATAACACTAGCAACAATGCCTTTGATATGTTTGTTACTAAACATTTTCTTCACTCCTAGTATAAATATTGAATTCTCTTACCCTTGCTTCTGTTTAATCTCGTTCCTTCCGTCTCCTTTCACTTAATGATTAGAAAAAACGTGTAAAAGGCATCACCAGTAAACGATACAAACTACCAATATTTGGTAATCTCTTTCTTATGATAATTTATCACATTCAAAATCACCTATTCAAATGATTTCCTAATTTTACATATAAATTTCTGTTATATTCACATTTTTGCCACAAACGCATTACACTGAGACGTTTTCTGTCTACACAAAGTAGACAACGTATTTTGAGATAAACGTATCTGCAATCAAATATACTAGCGAAACATAGATAATAAATATGGTGATATCGAGTGCTTTATTTGTCTTACTTCGATTATTTAACCCCAACCTTTTGACACCAAGATAAATGATATAGAGCGCCACAATGTAATATAGAAAATAACTAAAATAAATAGGCGCAGAATCTCCTAATGCACGTTTATCACCTAGCATATAAACAAATACTTTTCCGAAAAACAAGAAAGTCCCAGAGAGCGAGTATATCATCAAATATTCTATTATTTTCTTCATAGGATTTACCTCCTTGCTAACACACGCCTACAAACCACTCCAATAACTTGATATCCTGTTTCATGACCATTACTTCCGGAAAAAATTTGAAAGTATTCTGAATCACAAGCACTTCCTTCCATTAAGGAAGACGATCTTCTAAATGCAATCAAGTAATTTCCCAAGGCACTTGTTTATCAGGTGCCTTTCTTATTTTAATAAGCACATCCAATTTCGCCCAGAGACTTTTCCAATTCGATCTCTTGCGTAAAAATAGGCAGGTTTTCCGATGTTCCTGAGTATACTTTCTGTATGATGGTCAAGGCAGGTGAAACATGTGAAGCAAGCAGGAGCCATTCCTCAAACGGAGGTGCTCGAATCTTCAAGTAGCAATAATCGAATTCAAGTTGTATTCAATCGTCCAGTAAGTGTTAAACAGCTAAATACTTTACCTGAAATAGTTCGTACCACGTCGAGTTCAAATTTAACAACTGTTTTTGAAGAACTAGAAAGCCTGATTGGTTTACATGAAGCCAAGAAAACGATTTATGAAATTTATGCGCTCATCAAAATGAATAAAGCAAGGGAACGACACGGTCTTAAAATTGAGAAGCAAGTTTTCCATATGGTTTTTAAAGGAAATCCCGGTACTGGGAAAACAACAATCGCACGCCTTTTCGGAAAGATCTTTAAGGAAATGGGTGTTTTAACGAAGGGCCATCTAACTGAAGTTGAACGTGCAGACCTTGTTGGTGAATTTATTGGGCACACGGCACAAAAGACCCGTGATCTTGTTAAGAAAGCCATGGGAGGAATACTGTTTATCGATGAGGCCTACTCTTTAGCTCGTGGCGGCGAAAAAGACTTTGGGAAAGAGGCTGTAGATTGCCTTACAAAATGCCTTGAGGACTTTGGCAATGATTTCGTCTGTATCATTGCTGGGTACAACGATGAGATCGATACATTTCTTGAGTTAAATCCTGGACTTCCTTCACGTTTTCCCGTCCACATCAACTTTGCTGATTATGAGGTGGATGAGTTGATGGAAATTGCAAATGTAATGGCAAAGAACAAGGAGTACAGAATCTCTGCTGAAGCAAGTGAAAAACTGAGAAGAAGACTGCTAACAGTAACGAGTGATCCGTTTCAAGTAAATTTCAGTAATGCAAGATATGTACGAAATAATATAGAAAAGGCAATACGTGTGCAAGCCGTTAGATTGCTCAAAATTCCTGACCCAACCCGTGATGATTTAATGAATTTGAAGTCTGAGGATTTTTCCATTTAAAGACAATAAAATCCCTCATATTGAGGGATTCTACTTTTTCAATCTGAGCCTGTCCAAAGCGAAGCAAAGCACCACGATTCCAAGCAGTGATCCCGAGAGAAACGGGACAACTTGCTGCAAAGGATGGATGAGGGGTGAAATTCCTTTTACCACAAATGCATGTAAAAAGACCGTCACGATCCCAAATATCCCCACTCCGAACCAGAACAGCCATTTTTCCAAAACAGGTACCTGTCTCATGACGACCTGTCTGTTTTTCCGCGCTCTTCGCCCAATCACATACAAAATGGCCAAGCCGCCGAAAAGGGTACTACTGTGCTGTAGCAGCTTGTAAACCGGCACGTGATAATGAGCGCACGAGATGGATTGTTGCAAGAACAAGAAGTGGTCAACCATACGACCACCGTCATGCGTGAAGGCGTCCCATGCGATATGACTCAAACTGCCGATTATCGCGGAGTATACAAACACAAGTGCCATTTTCCACGCTGGCATTCTGCTTCCCTTGTTTGTGTAGTCCAGCCCTCGCCCCATCCACTCTGGCAACCGTGCAAGCATCGGCTTTTTGACCACGTATTGGTACAAAAACGCTAATAGGATCGCGATCGGCAAATCAACCACCCACAATCCGAGCATGGTGTGACTGTACACGCTGAATGGCTGCATCCGGAAAAAATACTCAAAATCTGGTGCCATACTGCCAAAAACAAGGGCAGAGAACGAAAACCACTTGCATTTGCGTAGCGGTAGAACAATAGCAGGATGAGCAAAAGTAAAAGGCATGTGCTTACTCCTTTTCTTGATTAGAACGGCAATAGATTGGCAACTACCTGCTTGCCGCTTACTTGAATCCCTTTATCCTGTTTTCCGCAATGAGCCAGATCTTTGATGAGCTGCTCAATTAACCGCTTGGCTTCCTGACTTTCTTTTTTTTCCAATTTTACAGTTAGCTGCACGGCATCCCCGGATGAAAGAATTCGTTCTGCCTGTCTTTTTTTCGTATCGTAATCATGGTCTTCAATGTAGGCACTTAGACGAATTTCTTTTATTTTTACGCCTTTTTCAGCTTTCCGGTTTTTGGCGTTTTCCTGGATAACCTGTTCCTTATAGTTCGTTCGATTCACTAACTGACAAGGCGGCGGACTTGAAGCCAAAGAAAGACAGACGAGGTCCACTCCCTGGTCTTTTGCCATTTGTAGCGCTTCTTTTGTGGAGATGATTCCGAGATCTTCCCCGTTTACTCCTGTTACATGCACGACAGCCGCTTTTATTTTTTCGTTCAGGATCATCTTGATCTCACCTAACCTGTTCTTTCGATTTTCAAGGACATTATTACTTCTCCAAAGAGTGCTGCGTATCCTCCCAAAGCTCGTACATGCAAATCATTTTCATGACGAAGTCCAATCGTTTTTTGTATAATAGGACAAGGCATGAACTTACGGGCGTCTTTCACAGAATATTCATTAGCACACTAATTCATTGGGGGTACTTTGGTGGAGTTCAGTTATGCAACCGCATTAACCCATTCTGCATCGCATGTAATGAAAATGCATCGGCAAAATGTAGAATTTCTGATTCAGAAATACGACGTCTATCCCGGCCAGCCCATTCTCTTGATGCGCCTGATTGAAAAAGATGGAATGATACAAAGCGAATTGGCCAGAAAAATCGGGGTAAAGCCCGCTACGCTTACCGTCATGATTAATCGGATGGCCAAATCGGGACTTGTCGAGCGCAGAGAAGACGAACGCGACCAACGTATCTCCCGCGTTTATCTTACCGACAAAGGTCGGATGGCTACCAAGCATGTCAAAGAAGTATTACGCGTCATTGAGGAAAACTGCTTCATCGGATTCTCAGAGGAAGAAAAGGATGTGTTGCGTGGCTTGCTCGATCGCATGCACAGCAACCTTCAAGCTTATTACTTGCAAAATACGCAACCCACTTCTGAGCTGTAAATAGCTTTTTTCCTGGAAAAACAATGAGAAAGGTTTGACAACTTATCGTGAATCATATGGCAAAAGAACTTGATCCCTCTTCTCTGACTGGCAACAAATCACGACGGCTGTGGATGGCTGCGATTCTAGGATCGCTTTCTGCCTTTGGCCCACTGTCCTTAGATATGTATTTACCTGCACTCCCTATGCTTGCCGATGATTTGCAGACAAGCACCTCCATGACCCAGCTTAGTTTGACAGCATGCATGCTCGGCCTGTCCATCGGTCAATTATTCGCAGGGCCGATCAGCGACGTACGTGGTCGAAGAATCCCTTTGATTATTGGACTCATTTTGTATGCGGTCTCTTCCTTTTTGTGTGCGGTAGCTCCCTCTATTTATACGTTCGTCTTACTTCGCTTCGTACAAGGTCTTGCTGGTTCTGCTGGAATTGTTATCGCCCGCGCTACGGTTCGCGATTTGTACGCAGGGACAGAACTGACGAAGTTTTTCGCTCTCTTGATGCTCATTAACGGGATCGCTCCGATTGCGGCACCTATCGTAGGGGGACAAATCCTGGAATTTACTACCTGGCACGGCGTGTTTGTCGTACTGGGTCTGATTGGCGCTATCATGTTTCTCGTCGTGCTGCTCGCTCTTCCAGAAACATTACCACAAGATCGCCGCTCCAAAGCGGGAATCGGCAATACACTGGCGACCTTTGGTACCTTGCTGAAGGATCGCGTTTTCATGGGTTACGCCGTGGCGCAGGGGCTGGTGACTGCTGCTATGTTTGCCTACATCGCCGGTTCGCCCTTTGTGTTTCAAAAAATATTTGAAGTGTCTCCCCAAACGTTTAGTCTGATTTTCGCGATTAATGGTGTCGGCATTATTATCGCGAGTCAAATCACTGGGAAGCTGGCGGGTAAAGTGAAAGAAACTTCCTTGTTCATTGCCGGGATTACCATTGCGGGAGTCGGCGGAATCCTCCTTCTGGCAATGATTCTCCTACAAGCTGGGCTTATTGCTGTGCTCGTTCCCCTATTCTTTGTCGTATCCAGTGTAGGGATTGTGGGCGCAACAGGCTTTTCCCTTGCCATGCAAAATCAAAGCAAGGCGGCAGGAAGTGCATCTGCTCTCCAGGGGCTACTTTCCTTCATTAGCGGCGGAATTGTCGCGCCACTTGTGGGAATCAGTGGCGAACATACCGCAGTACCGATGGGGATCATCATTGCGCTTTCTACAATCGGCGCCATTGTCTGTTACGTAGTCATGGTTCGCCGGAGTTCTTCAGCATCCTAATCAATTCCCCCCATTGCAAACATACGTTCTGTGCATTATAATCACATTATGGGCAATAATAGTAAGTGGATTTGACAAGTTGGTCATATGAAAACCAAGGGAGATGTTGACACATGGCATTGCGTTTGATTCCTTACATCGTTTTGGACGGTACTGCAAGTGAAGCGATCAGCTTTTACGAGGGTGCGCTAGGTGCTGAAGTGCTATTCAAGCAAACCTTCGGTGAAATGCCGGAAAATCCGGAGTTACCATTACCTGCAGAAGCCAAGAATCGTATCGGGCATGCTACTATTCGCGTCGGTGAAACTGAAATGATGTTTTCCGATACCTTTCCAGGTCAACCGCATCAGCCTGGTGATCAAGTGACCATCTGCATCTCGACCGATGATAAAGAACAATCTCATAAGATTTTTAATGCCCTGCAAGAAGGCGGTCAAGTGATTATGCCTCTGCAAGAAACGTTCTTCAGCCCAGCATACGGCAATGTGAAGGACAAGTTCGGCATCACGTTCCAAATTTACACGAATAATCATTGCATGGAGTAATGTGAAAGCCCTGTTCGCTTCAACGGCGACAGGGCTTTTTTATTGATACTTTGGATTTGGACGTTGATGGTATTTCCAACACTCGGGCCAGATCATTAAAAGAACCAGGATCACATGTATCCTGGCTGTTGGTGTTACTTCTCTTACTGTTGGTTGTTCTCCTGAGACATGAGTGATACAGGGCGTTGCGGAGTGAAAGTGGAGATCGCATGCTTGTATACTAATTGTTGCTTGCCTTCGCTATCAATCACAATCGTGAAATTATCGAATGCTTTAATATACCCGCGCAATTGAAATCCATTCACAAGGTAAATGGTAACCGCGATGTTTTCTTTCCGCAAATGATTCAAGAACGTATCTTGAATGTTGATCGTCTGTTTCATGTACACTACCCCCTAAAAGGACTTGTATGTTATATATTCGGCAATTGTTGAAACTTTCCTGCCAATATTCGCTTGATAGTTTCCACGTTATTCCTCTGTTCGGCTGAATCGGTCATGTCAAACCAATGAATTTCTTCCATGCGCCGGAACCAGGAAAGCTGACGTTTGGCAAAATGTCGCGTTCGCTGCTGTATGTCGTTCACTGCTTTTTCTAGCGTGATTTCTCCATACAGGTAAGGGATGAGCTCCTTATACCCTAAGCCTTGCATAGAGACCAATGACGCGTCGTAACCAGCATCCAAGAGCCCCCTCACTTCCTCAACCAGTCCCGCTTCGATCATGAGTTCGACCCGGTGGTTGATTCGTTCATACAGCTTTGCGCGGTCCATCGTGAGACCAATCATCACCAAATCATAGGGTGAATGCTTCGCCCGGAGCTGAAAGTCGGACATTTTGTACCCGCTGCTTTCATAAATCTCCAATGCGCGAATCACCCGCTTTACATCATTGGGATGCAAGCGTTCGGCTGTAATCGGATCGACATCGGCCAATCGGGCGTGTAGTGCTTCCACACCTTCACTGTCAGCCAATCTTTGCAGTCGATCACGCAGGTCAGGGTCTTGAGAAGTGGTGGAAAACTGAAATCGATGAGTAACCGATTCTATGTACAGACCTGTCCCGCCGACGATAAACGGAAGTCTGCCACGTTGGTTGATGTCTGAAATCAACCTTGCGGCACTTTCCTGAAACATCGCAACAGAGTATTCCTCGTCTGGATTTTTAATATCAATGAGGTGATGCGGTATGCTCGCAAGCTCCTCAGGTTCTGCTTTTGCGGTGCCAATATCCATCCCACGATATACTTGCATGGAATCTCCGGAAATAATCTCACCGTCGAACTGTTCGGCCAGCTCCAGACTAAGCTGGGTTTTGCCGACCGCTGTTGGGCCAATAATTACAACTAGCCTTTCTCTCTGTTGCAAGGTCACTCCCCTCCACCTATCTCTTTGTAGCTGTACACGACCTGCTGGCCGCGGGAGCGAAACGGCGTAAAGCCAAAGCGCTCGTACATCCTGCCTTCTTTTCCTTCTTTCATTACCACACGTTTTCTCGCAACACGCTGCGCTTCCAAAACAGCCTCCTCGGAAAGAGCCTCTGGATTGGCGAGCTCACGGACTCCAGCGATCCCCGACGAGCTTTGTACAGTTATCTCGAACATAGGATCGAAATAAACGACGTCGAAGGAACGGGCGGGCAGTCCTCTCAGTACTTCTAGATGGTTGCCACATCGTACCTCAATACGACGCATGGCTTGCTCTAATTCTTCCGCATCGGATGACCAGTACCGCAACCCATCTTCTACTAAGATGGCTAGCAATCGCTCAGATTCGATGCCAACAACTTTCCCATTTGCACCAGTCGCATGAGAAAACACAATCGCATCAGCACCCAAACCCAAGGTGGCGTCCAGCACTTTATCCCCTGGATGAATTTGGCAAGCAACAAGCATAGTATCAGTATCGCCGCGCATGAGCCGCTTTATACGAAAAGCAGAGGTGTTCGGATGAAAAAAGAATGGTTTTTTCCCCGGCACTTCCAGACGTGCTCCGAGAGCGGAAACCACCAACACTTCTTCTACCCCATATCGCTTGCGCATTTGACCCAATGAAAAATCGCGTCGATTCACAACTTGTAGCCCCAATGTACTAGCCAATTCAGCTGCGTGACGCAAGGTTTCTTCACCAGGCTCAAGTCCTGTCGTAACAATCACGCCTTTGTTCCCTTCCTTACGTCTTCGCCTTTTGATCAGAACTGCTGTTCCAGAAAAACGACTCGACGGTTTTTACATAAACGGTAACGATCATATTATTGTAAGCAGGATTAATTTGCCGGTCAAATAGAATCTGAACCAAACTTTTTTCCTGTTCGCTATGACAATCATACCATTTTTTATGAAAGCGCGTCGGACTGTAGTATGATTTTCAGTCCATCAGCTTCACCCAAGTAAAAAAGACCCGCGAAGTTCCGTGGGCCTTGTTGCATAGGGGTATACGCCAAGTGAATGAAAAAGTTATCTCCACTCCTCAACGGCAAGGTTTGCCTGTTTGATCCAGTTCAGTCTGCGGTTATTTAACAGACCGAGGTTGTAATAAACAATCGATTGAGCGCCTGCGTCCACTGCTGTTTTCACCCTCGCTGCCAACTCGACTGCTGACTGGATTTGGTTATGATGCAAGGAAAAAGCGGCTCCCAACGTCGTTTCTGGCGCTACAAGCTTGATTGCATGGAATGTATAGGCCACATCACCGACACTGTCTCCATAGGCGAGCGGAACGACACGATCGAGAGTAGCCGCTGCTTTTCGCAAAGAAACCCCTTCCCAATATGACTGATTCACAAAAAACGGTGTCGAGGACGGAAAGCCATCCAACGCAGTCCCCAGACTCTGTGCGATCTCCCTCAGGCTCCTCCATAACTGATCTACCGCTTCCAGACGAGATTGCTGATAGTGATACAATTCCGGGTATTCCAGCAGCAAAAAGGCAACTTCTCTCGCTTCGGCGGATACTTGCGAGTGAGAATCGGCATCCACCATCTGACTGACTAGCCTTGATACAAGCTGTCGAACTGCTCCGACATCGATTCGCTGCAATTCGGCACGCTCCGTACATGCCCCGCAAAAACAGAGCGAGAGTAACCATTGCAGCGATTCTCCTAACGGTAAGAGACATACTTCATGATGCTCGCCATGCTTCATCGGCAAAAAGGCAGTCGCTTCGATCAAAATCCGCTCTGGTTTGACCTGCTCTAGCGTATCGGTAAAAAGGGCCTTGGCGTAATGCTGAACCTCAGGCTGCGATGGACATAGTGCATATGTGTATGTATCCCCCCAAATGTTTTGCACACAAAGATCTGGGTGAGCCAAACCAAGTGTAGAATTGTGAAGGCCAACCCACCAAGTATGAAACCCCATCCCTGCTTGCTCACAAGCTTCCTTCATTTTGCCAAGAATGCCTGCTTGTGCGATTGGCTCGTGTACAGTCGGGCGCAAACGGTTGTACTTCGACCATTCAGGCGTAAACGATACCCCTGAAAACGGCAGCCTGCGAAACGTTTTGCTTTGCGGGTGAAAAAATCTCCCCTGATGGTAGCTGCTATTGACCACCGCTGTATTGCATCTAGCTTCTTGCAATGTTTGCATCACAGCCTCGATACCACTTTCGGCTATATCCCACGGATAGATAAACATCCCGGTTTGGCGTGATGAACTCATTTTGTTTCACCTCGTTTTTGCAAGTAATCATAAGTCAGTGTTTGCCTAAAATCAATTCCATTTTTCAAATTCTCTGAATAATACCCCAAACAAATACCCCCAAATCCCATACATCTTCCATGTTCTTAGTTGCAGGGATACGCCCTTCTTCAACATCTCATATTTATCGAATCAGTATATAGTTCATAAATATTTCATTTTTATTTAACATTTTATTATTATTTAGCATTTTATTTTTGTTAGAATCTGAAAGAGTTTTACATTACATATAAAGAAAATAGGGGTTGGCATCATGATTGCACTGGATAATAAATGGAATTCACTTAGGGTGTTCTACGGCCTAACAAAAGAAGACTTAGACCTCTTGTATTCACACAAAGAATTCTTCAGCACTCACTCAAAAGAAATCGTAGATTGTTTTTATGAAGAATTGGGAAAACACCCCAACTTAGATCAATTGATACGTACAAATGTAACAATGGACCAATTAAAGAACATGCAGATTTGGTATATCGAAACACTTTCTTCTCATATTATTGATGAAGAATATGTAAACAGCCGAAAACGAATCGGAACAACCCATGCGAGAATTGGATTGTCTGCCTCTTGGTTTTTGGGTGGATACTCACTGTATTTACGTCTTTTTTCAGAAAGAATTCAATCGCTAGAAAACTCAGCTGCATTTTATCAGGCTCTTATCAAAAGAGTTTTTTTTGATTCTGCAATTATTCTTGAACAGTATATCGGTGACACGATGCGTGAAAATGTAAGCTACCGCCACAACATGGAGCAAATGGCAGCCGAATTGACAGCTACAACCCAGGAAGCGCTTAGAATCTCTTCCGTCTTCACCGACTCCGCAACCAAACTATATGAATACAATGGTGAGATCGCACATTCCATGAATGTGTTAAAGGAGCAGAATGAGGAGATTGAGAAACTCAGCGGCTTCGTAGCAGATGTTTCTACACAAACCAATCTTCTAGGCCTTAATGCTGCGATTGAAGCTGCTAGAGCTGGAGAGCACGGACGTGGCTTTACCGTTGTTGCTAATGAAGTACGTAAATTAGCCGATAAATCAAATGCCTCATCTAAAGACATTTATCAATCTCTACAAAACATTAACAATCAATTACTTAAAATTGATCAACAGGTCTCATTATCAACGGTTTCCGCTGAGCAATTAGATACTACTTCCGAGCAATTATTTTCTATCATCCATAAACTAGATGAAATTTCTCGTCGTCTTCAGAATAAACACTAACTACTTCTGAACGGCCAAAGGAGCTTATTTCTTTGGCCGTGTCCTATTATGAAGCTCCTCCCTTTCTCTCACGCTTCCAGGACCTCCAACACTGTCAATTGCCGCCGTGAGATCGACCTGTCTTGATACATAGTTCCTCTATTGTTGGTGTTCTACCCCGCCCTGCTGAAAAAACAAGAGCGTTTGTTATCTAGAATTAACCACTAAACTGAGCTAACAATAGAAAAATTAGGATAGGATTAATAATGTGTCACATTTCGCTTGGGCAGGCACGGCTACATCGTCGTTCTCGAAGCGGGTGATAACGTCTGCGATCTAAGAAACGTCGGACTTAACCGTGAAGACGGAGGACTGCTGGGGAGTTGTCCCGAGTACGTCGAACTCCTCGACGTCGGCGAAGGTATTCAGTGACCCCCAAAATCTCGCAGAAGCCCGTTTGCGCCGACTTTGCAGTCTAGCGTGCCCATCCCAAACCATGCACACCAAAGCGCCTTTCCAAGTCTTCTGCGAGATTTTCCGAAAAAACTTGCCGTTACTTATGATACGGTTCTCCGCGCTTGATCTTAAACTAATTTGCCAATTAGCTTAATGAAGCGCCAGTCAGTCTAATTTTTTTCTGAGTCTGACACTTAATTTCTCCGCTTCGTCCTCATGTTCAACCCTTAGTTGGTTGAAGTAGTCCTCAACCTGATTAAGGAAAGCACCGGAAGTGCTCCAGCGCAGCGCAGGACGACAAAGTCCTGCCGTATCTTGATAACGCTCATTCTTACGTCCCTCCTGAAAATAATAATGCCCCCTCGAAAAGGGGTCTTGGTCTGGATCACGAACTTGATATATATAAGAAATTGTAATAGATTCGCTTTTTTAAGTTAGCAGGCAGCATTCCTAATATGAAGCATAATCACAGGGAGATTTCAAAGTAGGAGATGATACATTGAAAAAGATTAGCGAGGGTCGAACAGCCGAAGTATTTGCTCAAGATCAGGAGAAGATATTAAAGCTTTATAGGGACGGATTTCCAATGGAAGCGGTGAAATATGAATATGAAGTAAATCGGATTGTGGCCTTCCTTAAAATTCCTGCTCCAAGAGCGTACGATTTGATTGACTTTGATCATAAGAAGGGTATTGTGTTTGAAAGGATTGAGGGCTCAACACTGCTTCGTATGGGTGTTCAGTTTCCTAACGAACTCAATTGCTTGACTAAAGAGTTTGCTGAACTACATTATCGCATACATAAATATGAACTTGATGTGGAACGAATTGGAGGATCATCCGTCCTTAATCAGAAAGAGGTCTTAGCTCGCAACATTCAGAACGCTTCCCAACTATCTAACGAAGTGAAGCATGAGATCATTGAATATTTAAAAAATCTACCGGATGGAAACCGTCTATGCCATGGTGATTTTCATCCAGAAAATGTTATGATCGGTGAGCGTAACTGGGTAATAGATTGGATGACAGGGATGATCGGTAATCCTGCTGGTGATGTCGCTCGAACTTTGCTATTATTCCGTTTTGGTACGCTGCCTGATGAGGCTCCAAGTAGCGTTAAAGATGCACTTGAACTGATGAGGGATAAAATAAACGGAGTATACTTGGAACAATATCTTTCATATTCTGGTCTGCAGTTCAGTGACATTGATGAGTGGATGTTACCGATTGCAGCGGCTAGACTATCGGAATGGATTCCTAACGAAGAGAAAGCACTACTGTTAAACTTAATCGAAGAACGATTGAAGTAACGAAAAACAACGGTTTTTTGAGCGAGCATAAATGAAAGGGCCATCCCGCAAAAGGATGTCCCTAAAACTTGCCGTTACAGACAGCGCGGAGAACCGTATCACAAATTGAAGTTGTTATTTAACTCCCTCCCTCTAAATGATTAAGAATACTCACTCTAGCTCATGAATTCGTAAAACGGGTATCGTTAGTTCAATCAAAAAGCGGCTGTCTAGGACTTTATCTTCTGGTCTGAACTGCACCCCGTCAAGTAGACAGTACAAATAATAAAAATTTAGGCGGCCTTGGTCCTGAACTCCATCGGACTGAGGACGTTTAGTTTTGCTTGTAATCGTTCGTAATTGTAAAAGTGGATATAGGCCTCAATATCTCTCTCAAGTTCCTCAAAAGTATGGTACGTGTGCAAATAGTACTTCTCACATTTGAGGGTCCCCCAAAAAGATTCCATTGGGCCGTTATCGATACATCGTCCCACACGGGACATGCTCTGGATTATGTTGTTGTCATCCAAAAGTTTCTTAAAGCCCAAGGAGGTGTATTGGTAGCCTCGGTCGCTATGAAGCATGGGGCTACTTCCTGGTGCTGCCTGCAAGGCCCGTTTCAATGTCTGGAATACAAGTGGATTGTTATTGGAACGCCCTAATACATAGGCGACGATGGATTTATCATGAAGGTCGAGAATAGCACTTAAATACGCTTTCTGGCCGTTACCGTACTTGAATTCCGTTACATCGGTGAGCCACTTTTCATTCGGTGCATCGGCATGGAATTTACGGTTTAGTAGGTTTTCCGCCACCTGCTGCGGCGTGGCGTTTGTGTACTTCTTTTTCTTTCTCCGGATAACAGACTGGATTCCCATTACCTTCATTAACCGTTCTACGCGCTTATGGTTAATGGTTTTTCTGGTTTGTTTTCGCATATGGAGGGTTAATTGACGGTATCCAAAGGTGTGCTCCACTTTCTCATAGATGGTCATCATCACCTGGGTAAACTTCTCATTCTCCATCTCTCGAGGACTGGGGTTGCGATTTAGCCACTTGTAATAGCTTGAGCGTGCAATTCCTGCAATTTTACATAGGAGTTGAACGCTAATTGATGCATCCTTTTGAAGCGCTTGGATGGCAAGGTAAATTGTTTCCTGCCGTGTCTGATTTAGCGTCGCCTTCTTTCTAGCTCCTCTAACTTTTTTAAGAATGCATTTTCCGCCCGAAGTCGCTCAATTTCGTACTCCATCTTCTTCATCTTGAGTTTCTGTTGATCGGCCTCTGTTAACTCCTCCGGAGTTTTCTTTCTCCCTCGGCTATCCTTTAACGCATCCTGACCGCCATCTCCGAACTTCTTCACCCATTGGTATACTTGCTGGTAGGACACCTGAAAATGTTCAGCTGTCTTTTGGTAATTATGTTCATGTGCCAGACAATACTGGACAATCTCAATCCGTTCTTGCCAAGTCGTAGAGCGACCCTTTGTCATAGCTTTTGCTTCCCCTTTATAGGCTTTTAAGCTGCTATGACCATTATACTTGTTGATCCAATTAAAAAGCTGTCTCGTGCTAGCAATCTTGTATTTATCGATGATCTGGTACTGAGACAATCCCCCCTCAAGGTAATCCATTACCGCTCGGAGCTTAAGCTCAGCACTATAGCGTTGAAGATGCGTACGACGCTCTAACCCTTCATATCCATACATCTTGTACCGACGCTGCCATTTCATTAAAGTCGTCTTGTTAATCTCATATTTCTTCGCAGCTGCCAGGAAACCAATCTCCCCATTTGATACTTCTTCTAGAATGGCGAGTTTCTCAAAAGCATTATATTTACCTCTAGACATGAAAAGCTCCCCTCACAATAGCAAGCTTTTTATTATTTCGCCTGTCTACCGTATGGGGAGCATATCAGACTTTATCTTCTGGTCCTAGACTGCCGCTTTTCTTAAACATGTTAATAACATGAAAAATGCTATAGGAATATATCGTATGACACATGATATGATTCTCTAGTACTTTAGCTATCTATCAATCAAAATAGTTACTCTAGTTTACAAGTAGTTCTTGTTTTTTAGGGGTGAAGAAAAAAGAAAAGCCCCACTTTTTAGTGGAGCAATGCCATCGGTTGCCAGCCAGGACCGCCGTCCAAACGTAGTCCCCAATCAGGACCAGTTAATAGGTCCTCGATGGAAGAAGCTCTGTTCCAGCATAAGATTTGCTTATTGACTTTTGTTTTTTCCCGCTTTCTTTTACAGTAGAATACCCTCCCTGGATTTATCCGCAGGAGGGCACAGTTCACATCACACGCTTAAACATTTTTTCTAAGTCATAACCAGTAAAATGAATCACAATCGGCCTGCCGTGCGGGCACGTATACGGACTGCTCGTCTTGCGTAGCTGGTTCAGCAAGCTTTCCATCTCTGCATGCGTCAGGAAGCGGTTCGCTTTAATCGATGCTTTGCAAGACATCATGATGGCAGCTTTTTCGCGCATCAGCACGACATTGGCTTGGGTGTTTTCTCCCGTTTCCAGTACAAACTGAATGAGCTCCTCAATGACCTCAAGCTCAGCCCCTTCTGGGAACCAATGTGGATGAGCGCGAACGATAAAGGTCCGTCCACCGAACGCCTCGATCTCCAAACCAAACGATTGCAAAAGCGACAGTCGCTTCTCCAGTTTGCTAGCCTCTGCAGCCGTATATTCCACCGTATGAGGAAACAGCATGATCTGGCTGGAAATGTCCTCTTCTGCAAGCTTGTCCATGAAATACTCGTAAAAAATCCGCTCCTGCGCGGCATGTTGATCAATTAAATACATGCCTTCGTCATTTTGCGCGACGATGTAGGTACCATGGACTTGACCAACTGGGTACATAACGGGGACAGGCGAATCCGTTTCATTTTCATTGGTGGCTTCCACGAGTGGCGGTGTTTGTTCGGTACCCACTACGGCTGAATGATCCTCGCTGCTGATTTCATGGATTGGGTACGCAGGAGTTGGTGCCTGGGCAATGTCCAATTGTACCGGAATCTTCGGCTCATTAGGCTGGAAAGCTTCCCTGGTGTCTGTTTGATCCAATAGAGTCGCCTGCACGATTTCATGCGGGATAGCCTCTACTTTTGCAGCCTCCAGCTTTTCATAGTTGGCCGCAGTCTCCTTGACCGTGCCGTTCTCAAAAGATGGAGCGATAGGCGTCACTAGATCCACTTGCTTACTTGGTACCTCCTGCTTGGCCATCCATTCCTGGAGTCGGGGACTCACGGCTAGTAACGGCGATTGCGGAGTATCCGGCTTGGTAATTTGCAGGTCAAACTGCGGTTGAACAACCTGAGTGACGACCTTAGCTTTTGGTTGAGTAACCATAGGTCTGACAATCCCCAAGCCTTGTCGCAAAGTCTCTTTTACCGATTGTTCTATTGCACTGCACAATTCATCTTCTTTACTAAATCTCGCCTCTAGTTTGGCAGGATGTACGTTCACATCTACCAGTGACGGATCCATTTCGATCTGCAAAGCTACTATCGGATAACGACCGATCGGTAACAATGTATGATAACCGCGCATAATCGCATTGTTAATCGAATAGCTACGCACGTATCGACCGTTTACCAGTGTCGAAAGGTAAGAGCGATTCGCCCTTGTCACTTCCGTCTTCGAAAGAAAACCAGACCACTTATAGTCGAGGGTCTCCCCTGCAATTGGAAGCAATAGCTTCGCGACCTGCACACCGTAGATCGCCGCCATGACGTGCAGCAGCTTTCCGTCCCCAGACGTTTGCAAGAGTGTCTTGCCGTTATGAGTTAGCAGGAAGGAGATCGACGGATGCGTGAGTGCAAGCCGATTCACATAATCAGAAATATGTCCGACTTCCGTGGCGATCGACTTCATATATTTCAAGCGAGCAGGTGTGTTGAAAAACAAGCTGCGTACACATACATCTGTCCCTTTTACAGCAGCTTTATCGGAAATCGTTCCGAGCTGCCCACCTTCAATCAAGAGATGAGTACCTACCTCACTACTGGACGTGCTGCTCGTCAGCTCCATACGCGAGACTGCCGCGATACTCGGCAGTGCCTCTCCGCGAAAGCCCAGCGTACGAATGCGGAATAAATCACGAGCGTTGCTAATTTTACTCGTAGCATGGCGCTCAAAAGCCAGCTGACAATCTTCTCGATCCATCCCCCTCCCATTGTCAACGATCCGAATCATCTCCAGACCGCCTTCCTCAACGTGGATCTCGATTGTCGTTGCACGAGCATCAATTGCATTTTCGACCAGCTCTTTGACAACCGAAGCCGGTCTTTCCACTACTTCCCCTGCAGCAATCATATTGGCGAGTTGCTCATCTAAAACTTGAATGGTTCCCATGAGTGCCTCCCCTCCGGACGAACCCTATCTCTTTTTCAATTGCTGTTTCCATGCATATAGTTTCATCATGGCGTCCATTGGCGTCGTTGAATTCAAATCCAACTCGCGCAGCTCAGCCATAATCGCTTCTTCCTCCGCTGACGCAAACTGCATCGGCTCTTCACGCACCGCAGCAACTGGTGCCGTCCATAGCGTTTCGAGCGACATTTGGACGTCACTCGCTGCATTTCCATTCCCTGTACTCCCATTTGCTTCAAGTCCGGTTAAGATGCTACGCGCCCGCTCAATGACCCAAGTTGGCATTTCCGCAAGCTCTGCCACATGAATTCCATAACTCTTATCTGCTCGTCCTTCTTCAATTTTGTGAAGGAACAAGAGCTTTCCTTCCCGTTCTTCGCATCGAGCGTTGACATTCACGACACCACTCAACGTCTCAGCTAACCCGGTCAACTCGTGGTAATGCGTCGAGAAGAGTGTTTTGGCACCGATTTTTTGGCAAATGTACTCAATGACTGCTTGTGCAAGCGCCATTCCATCGTACGTTGAAGTCCCGCGACCAATTTCATCGAGCAGGATCAAGCTCTTCGCTGTCGCTTTTTGCAGGGCGTGTCTCGTCTCCAGCATTTCCACCATAAACGTACTGTGCCCGCCTACCAAGTCGTCGGCTGCCCCAATTCGAGTAAAAATCTGATCGACAATCGAAAGCTTGGCCTGTTTAGCAGGAACAAAGCAACCGATTTGTGCCATCACCGTGATCAAGGCAATCTGTCTCATGTACGTACTCTTACCCGCCATATTCGGACCCGTAATGAGCAAAACTTGACGGTTGGTCTGATCCATCTCCACGTCATTAGCCACGTATTTTTCGCGCTCCAGAACGGCTTCTACCACTGGATGGCGCCCTTCTGTAATGACGTAATCGCCGCTCTCCACAAGCTCAGGGCGTACAAATCCCCGCTCGTCACTTACTGTAGCAAACGCCTGTAGAACGTCCACAGATGCAACGCGCTCCGCGAGGTTCTGTAGTCTTGGTATATGCTTCGCGACTTCACTTCTTACAGCAACGAACAGCTGGTACTCCAGCTCAATCATCTTTTCTTCTGCTTCCAGAATGAGGGCTTCACGTTCCTTCAGCTCTGGCGTGATGTACCGCTCTGCATTGGCCAAAGTTTGCTTGCGCTCATACCGACCAGCGGGAACGTTTGCTATGTTGGATTTCGAAATTTCGATGTAATAGCCGAATACCTTATTGAAGCCAACTTTAAGCGAACGAATCCCTGTCGCTTCCCGTTCTCCCTGCTCCAGTTGGGCGATCCACGTCTTCCCTTCACGGCTTGCCGTATGGAGCTTGTCCAGGTACTCATCATATCCCGTCCGAATCATTCCGCCTTCACGAACCGATATCGGGGGATCATCCACAAGGGCATGAGCCAAATAGTTGACAATATCTGTACATTCATCCATCCCATTAGCCAGTTCCATCAATACCGGGGTATTCGTTTGGATCATATACTGCTTCAGCTCTGGAACAGCTTCCAAAGACATCCGTAGCTGAATGAGATCTCGTGCGTTCGCATTCCCGTAGGAAATACGGCCCGCCAGACGTTCCAAATCATAGACACGATCCAAGCAAGTCCGCAAATCCGAGCGAAGCAGCATGTCCCCCTTCAAGGCTTCCACAGCGCTCAGGCGTGCCTCCAACTGATCGCGACTGAGCAATGGACGCTCAATCCATCTGCGCAAAAGACGACCACCCATTGCCGTTTGAGTCCGATCCAACAGCCACAACAGGGAGCCTTTTTTCGTCTTATCGCGAATGGTCTCAGTCAATTCTAAATTGCGTCTGGAAAAGCCGTCCATTTGCAGATACTGCTTTGCATCGTACTGCTTTAACAGGCGCATATGTGCAAGGCTACGTTTTTGCGTCGTCCCTATGTAGAACAAGAGAGCATTGACCGCCGCTCGCATGGACACATCCAGCCCTTTTGCCTGCTCCGCGTATTGACTATCTACTGCAAATGCGTCCAGTTGGTGCGCATCCACGACAGTAGATGGCAGTGCTGTCTTCGGCAAACCAGCGAGGCCAAAAAAGACGAGCTCCTTAGGGCGATATTGCAAGGCTTCATCCAGGACACCCTCTGCCTGTCCCGCCAAAGAAGTAACGTACATCTCGCCTGTACTCATATCACACGCAGCAACACCCGTTCGCCCTTCTACTTGAGCCAATGCTGCCATGTAATTGTTTTCCTTATCCGTCAGCCATTTGCCTTCCATCATCGTACCCGGAGTAATGACGCGTGTCACTTCCCGGCGAACGACCCCTTTGGCTTCTTTTGGATCTTCGACTTGCTCGCAAACGGCTACTTTATGTCCTTTTTTTAGTAGCTCTGCGATATAGCCGTCTGCCGCATGATGTGGAACTCCACACATTGGTATGCGCTCAGAACCACCACCATCACGTCCCGTCAGTGTAATTTCCAGCTCACGGGACGCAAGAATGGCGTCATCAAAAAACAGTTCGTAAAAATCACCTAAGCGAAAAAATAAGAAAGTATCCGGATAATCTTTTTTGATAGCCAGATACTGTTGAATCATCGGGGTATATTGAGCCATGATTTTCTTCTCCTAGCCTACTAATTCTCGTCGCTATTATATCATGATTGAACGGTAATGTTGACCCTGCATCCGATGGTAGTATCCGTTTATGGTAGCTTCCATATCTTACGCAGGTCTTCATCCGTTCTCCACGATTGACTCTCGATTAAAAACGAAAAGTATCGATCCAAATGAATTCGTGACAGCGTATAGCCTGGCAGCTCCTTTAATTCTTGCCAGACTTGAACTACGTACGGCAGGAGCTTTTCTTTTTCGCCTTGGTAGTATGCTTTGATTAGCGGTAGCTTGAGATGAGGCGTCGCTTGTAACTTCTCGTGATTGGTTGCAACCAAATGGGCCAAATGAAGAATCCCTCGAGCGACAAGGGGATCAACGAGCCAACTAGGGAGTGTACGGTATTCGAATCCATATTCCTTCTCCCTTACATCCCCCAAAAATCCATAACGCTCTCTGCGCCTCATACAGCCTGCATCCTCAATCAGAACAAGAGGAAGAGCCAAGTACGCATCCAGCTTTCGCCGAAGAGAAAAAGTAGGTGTGAGCCCGCCAAAATGAATATGCCCGCCGATTGGATAACCTTGAAACGGCATTCCTCCAGCGAGCCATTCGATAGACGCGTCTCCTATTTTTTGGTAGGCGAGTGCCAGATTATCGTAGATATGCGTAAATAATTGATCAGGGTCCTCCGATGGCGCAGGCCTCAACTCTGCAACCGGGTGCTGATGGAGACCTAATTCTTCCCGGTAGCGTGTCGTATCACATCCAACCGCCCCATTGATGCTCAGGAAGTCAGAAGCAAGTGCCATTTCTCCTGTGGGCTTGCGCAAAGCAAATTCCGGATCAGCCCCCAAACTTTGCAACGTTTGCGGCTGTTTACGCATCCGAGCTTCCCACCAATCTCGGGCACGCTGCATATATTCGTCAGCATGCCTGGCTGGCCAATTTGGTTCCACCTCGACGACCTTAAGTCGATGGGGAGAAGCCGCCATGATCGTCACTTGACCCGCATCCGCTCCCACGGCATACAAACTGCGTGAAGCCAGCCCTTGGACCACCTGAATCTCTGTTTCAGTGGAAGGCAAGGAGACGGAATGCCACTCGGGTTCCTGTAGACGGTGCAGCAGCCAATGTGATTGCTCCTCGCTTCTGGCGATATCCAGTACATAATCTTGGTAAAGGCATACCCTATATGTTCGCCAGCCCGGTCGCGCTTCATTTCCTGTTACAGGTATTCGCCCCTGCCGGAGCAACCAGCGACCGATTTCAGGACGATGTAAATAGGCTACGACTTCTTTCGCGTTAGCCGTCATCGGTTGTGTTGCTGGCGTTTCCTGCCCGTTAACTCGCTGACTCGTTTTTGTGCGTAGAATCATGCCTTCCACACTCCCTCGCTGTTCTTTCGTTATCTTATGAATGCGCCCAGAAAAAAGTGTGATTGACCTGTATCCGAAAAAAAGAAAAAAGAGGAGATAATTTCTCCTCTTTAGTCGAGCTCGTCGAGTAGCGTAGCGGAATCAAAGTCATCAAACTCGTCACTGTTATCTTCAAAGTCGTCAACCAGATGGAATTCTTTGTCATCACAACTATTGCAGACAACAACGCACACCTTTGTTTCTCCAATGACCTCTACTGCATATTCGCTTTCAACTCTGACCGTGATTGTGCCACCACCACTTAACTCCGCTTTTATGCACTTCGGTTGCTCCACGGCACGTGCAACGATTTCCAGATCGCCTCTGCAGTTCTTGTCGAAGAACGTAAGCGGTACGAGAACGGAGAAATGAACCGTTTCCCGCTTGACTTCGGTTTGCGTGTTATTAGCAAACGAAAACCACAGGTTGACGTCATACGTACCAGATACTTCAACGGCATCTCCGACTTTCTCTGCTTGGAAGTTCGTGTTTATAACCCAGCATCCGAGGATCGTCGAAGGAGTTTGCGACGGTATGATGGTGTGGGTGGTAATAGAAAATTTATGGCCTTTGCCGCAGACTGCTTTCGCGATAAGTTCCCGGCACTGTAGATCTTTGTCTATACCCGACATTTCGTTACCTCCTCCATACAACGTTTCTGTACATTTGTATGCAGGGCATTCGACTAGCGTGCAAACAACCACCTTATATTTGGGAAAGTTGTTGGGTATTGATCAGAACAGCGCCGGGAAGGCTTTCTATCAAGAATTAGGAGCAGCAGCCGTCAGATTTTTTCTTTTCAGGCCCGCCACCAGTCTTTCCAGTCAATGGGTTTCCGCCTGTATCCAAAATAATACGCTCCGAAACGGTGTTCGTGATCACGTTTGTGACCATTTGCAAAAGATCGTTCACATCAACCTGCGATTGCTTGAATTCCGTAACGATTGGAATGGCATCCAGCTCTTCGTGCAATTGGTTGTACTCGTCTTCCACTTTTTTCACCAGTTCCGGCTTGTTGATGGATTCAAACATCACCATTTGCTTTTGTTTCTGCTTCAATGTATCAATCAAATCTTGCACACGTTCATTGTGTTTGATTTGCAGTTCAGCACGTTTGAAGAAATCAACTTCATTCGTACGCGAGATCATAGCGGCAAGCTCGCGAGCTTTATCGAGAATTTCCTTCTGTGTAAAAACGTTTGTTTGTTCCATAATGACCTACACCTCAACTTTGGATACGAGTTCACCGTGGAGTGTCCACGTTTTCGCATCTGTAATTTTTATGTGCACATACTGTCCGATCAAAGATTTGTCGCCGGTGAAATGGACAAGCTTGTTCGTACGCGTACGTCCCGCAAGCACTTCCGCATTCGTCCTCGATTCGCCTTCCACGAGTACCTCGACAACCTGATCCTGCAGTTTTTTGTTCTGCTCCAGAGCGATGCCAGCCAGCACTTCATTGAGTCGATACAAGCGTGCTTTTTTCACTTCCATCGGAACGTTGTCTTCCATGACAGCAGCCGGTGTACCTTCACGTGGGGAGTAAATGAAGGTATACGCAAAATCATACTTGACCTCTTCCACCATCGAAATCGTATCTTCAAACTGCTCATCGGTCTCGCCTGGGAAGCCAACAATAATATCGGTAGAAAGCGAGACATTCGGGATCGCGTCCTTGATTTTGCGAACGAGCTCCAGATAATGCTCACGCGAGTATTTACGTGCCATTCGCTTGAGTACTTCTGTCGATCCGGATTGGACAGGCAAATGGATTTGCTCCACCAGGTTGCCGCCCTTTGCCAGCACTTCGATCAAGTGGTCATCAAAATCGCGCGGGTGACTTGTCGTGAAACGCACACGCGGGATATCAATCTTGCGGATCTCGTCCATCAGGTCTCCAAAACCGTACTTGATATCCTCAAAATCTTTCCCGTACGCATTGACGTTTTGTCCAAGAAGCATGATTTCTTTAAAGCCTTGGCGAGCGAGATCACGTACTTCTGCGATGACATCCTCCGGGCGTCGACTGCGTTCTTTTCCGCGGGTATACGGCACGATACAGTACGTACAGAACTTGTCACAGCCGTACATGATGTTAACCCAACCCTTGGTGTTTCCTTCGCGGAGCTTCGGCATATTTTCGACGATATCGCCTTCTTTGGACCAAACCTCAATCACCATTTCTTTGCTAAACATCGCATCGCGCAATAGTTCTGGCAATCGGTGAATATTGTGCGTTCCAAAAATCAAGTCGACCTGCTGGTAGCTTTTCAGGATTTTCTTGACGACTTTCTCTTCTTGGGACATACAGCCGCAAACACCGAGGATCAGATTTGGATTGTTATTCTTGAGCCGCTTCATGTGGCCAAGCTCCCCAAATACTTTATCCTCTGCATTTTCGCGGATCGCACAGGTGTTAAATAGAATGACATCCGCATCTTCGACAGAATCAGAAGAGGTATAACCCATTGCCTGCAAAATACCAGAAATCGTCTCCGAATCATGCTCGTTCATTTGACAGCCATACGTACGAACGTGATAGCGCTTTCCTTTTCCGATGTTCTGCATGTCTTCTGGGATATGAAAATCGTAATGGACTAAAATCTCTTCCTTACCGCGCGTTTTCGCATCTTTCAGAGAGGGGGCCTGGAAGTATTTCGCATAGTCTTCCGTCTTCTTTGGAGACTTAACGGATTTTAAGTCCACAGTCGCCTCTTTCGTTTCCTTCATCATATATCACCTCAGCAATAATCATCTACATAAGTAACCAATAAAGAATTATATCATTTTGGGTGATACAAAAGCCAATGCATAATAACCATTATGAGGCAAAATATGTACGAAACGGCGAAAGTCTGAGAGACAACGACTTTCCAAACATACCCATGTTGGTCCTCATACCCTTACCATTGGTACATACTCCTCCTTACCTGCCGATTTTTTTTGAAACTCCTCCTTTTTTCCTATTTTCACCATAATATTTTTTCCCCTGCAACAATACAAGCCCACTCGACGTCTGAATAGCAGTCAACAAAAACTACATTGCCATTTTGAGGAGGTTAATATGAAAAGAGCACTAGCCGTATTTTTGTCGGTGTTGATGTTCTTAACGATTATCCCGGTCGTCGGTGCCGCTTCCACCCCTTCGTTCTCAGACGTTCCGCGTAGCCATTGGGCATACAAGGAAATTACGGAGATGGCGGCAAAAGGGATCATCAAAGGGTACGACAATCGAACATTTAGACCGAACAATGAGGTAACCCGCGCCGAATTTGCCAAAATTATGATTGCAGCAGCAGATGTAGATATAAACAAACGCTACGTCGAGCAAACCTTTAAAGATGTCCCTCGTCATCACTGGGCATTTTTGTATGTGGAGCACGCCAAGCCTTACTTGACTGGTTACAAATCCGGCTCTACCTACACGTATAAGCCAGATAAAGCGGCAGTACGTGAAGATATTGCTGTCGCATTGGTACGCCTGTTGGGCTACGATCAAAAGTACAAAGCCGACTTGGATCAATTGAAAAAGTTCCGTGATTACGACGATATTTCGTCCGCTCTGCGTCCGTATATTGCGATTGCGATCCAAACCGATCTGATGAAAGGATACAATGGCAATTTCCGTCCACAAGATCCGATTACTCGTGCGGAAGCTGCTTCTCTGCTCTATCGTGCTATTTTGGATCGTGGCGATGATGAAAGCAAAATTGTATTCCCTACCCCTGGTCAGCCTCAACCAGAACCAGAGAAAATCAATATCAGCGATTCCTTCTCTGATACCAAATTGAAAAACTGGGATACTGACAAAGCGATCGGTAACTGGGAGGTCGCTAGCAAACAAGTGACTGCTGAATCCGATGATGATGATGATCTGGATCATTACCTTCTGCCACTTCGCTGGAATGAATCTGACAACGTCAAGAATTATGAATTGAGCGTCGATGTGAATGTGGTTGGCAGTGAAGGTTTAGGCGGTCTGTACTTCAACGGCAAAGATGGAAAAGCCAATGTCGTCTTCATCCAAAAAGATCGCGTTGTTTTAGGAAAAGTAAATGATGTGGAAGACGACGATATCGACATCATCTCATCCAGCACCTACAAGCTGAAATCAAGCAATCGCTTGAAGGTAGCTGTCACTGACAATACCGTTTCCATTTACTTGAACGATCAATACTTGTTCGGTCAACAATATGTGAAACAAGAAGGCAAAAAACTCGGTCTGTATCTGCAAGAAGAAGCAACAAAAGGCGCTCCTCGTAAAACGACTTACCTGGACAATTTCACCTTTAAAGAGACGAAATAAAGACCCATATCCCACCCGACAAGCTATCTTGGCCTGTCGGGTATTTTTTCACTCTACACGACATGCATGTTCTACCAAATGGAAAAAAGATAGCGAAAACGTAGAAATAAACGCATTTCAGATGTTATAATGGTAGCTATTCTTGTCCTGTGAAGGAGCCTTCCTATGTCTTTTTCTGTTAATCAACCGTTTCGCTGGATGGACTCCGGTACCTACCAGGATAGTCCACTTGAGCCTTTAATTCGTGATGAAGCGTTGGCAGCCAGTATGCAATCTGAATCAGCAACACCTGTCATTCATCTCTGGGTGTACGATCAGGCGCTGTATCTCGGCCGCAGAGACGCCAAGCTTCCACATCTCCAGCAAGCCTTGCATAAGTTCGGTCAAGATGGCTTTGGTTGTGTTCTTCGCTCGTCTGGAGGGGCTTGTGTTCCGCTTGATGCTGGCGTTCTCAATATGGCTTGTTTATTGCCTGACACTTCGATTTCCATTGACTCCTTCTTCTCGTTTGTCGCCCAGCTTCTTGATGTGGGCCTGCGCGATTACGGAAGGCTGGAATTTGGAGAAGTGACGGGTTCCTACTGTGCAGGGGAATACGATTTTTCCATTCACGGTAAAAAAATCGGAGGTATGGCACAAAGACGCACGCGACACGGCTCTATTTTGCAATTATGCATTAACGTGGACGATCGTCCACGAGGCGAATGGATGGAGCACTTTTACCGTCTCGCCGGCTTGGATGAAATGCAAAGCCATAAGCCAATTCCTTCCATCGATGCTTCTACCGTTGGCAGCATCGCGAGTTTGACTGGAAAATTGGTCACTATGGATGATGTAAAAGCACGTCTATTGGAGACAATCCGTTCTGAGTGGGCTGTATCACCTACCCCCTTTTATGTGCAAAATGAGTTAGTGACAGAGTCGAGGCATCATTTGTCGCAGCGATTACACTTATTTTCTTATACAGCAAAAGAACTGGCCGCACCTGACTGGCACTTACCCGAATAACGGGCGTTGTACTTGTTTTTGATTCTCCAGGTGCTGCCGGTAAAATTCTGGAGGAATTATGAATAGCAATCGAAAGGGGACGTTTCAGGATCTGAATGCCCTTTTTGTTTTTGGGGCTCTTACTGTCTTGATGATTCACATCCTCAGTTTTTTCCTGGCCAATGAGAAGACGTATCCGTGGAATAGTGATTTACAAGCCGTTCTAATTATCTTATTAAAATTCGGTCGCTCTTTGTTTATATTTGCAACTGGAATGCTGCTGTTTTACTGGTATCAAAATCGACAATTGGATTGGCGTGCTTTCTGGAAAAAACGCTGGCGCGCTGTTATATTGCCTTACGTAATTTGGACGGCCATCTTCACCTATTTTAAACATCAAACCTTTGACCCAGCCGTGCTGGTAGGACCGTTTTTCGATAGTCTGTTTACGGGTAGCTCTTTCTACCACTTGTACTACATTCCGGTTTACTTGCAATTGTGCTTGTTGTTTTGCCTGATTAAACCGTGGATGGAACGGTACTTGAATTTCCGTTGGATCATCGTCCTATTTATTGGACAAGCTGGTCTGTACCTTCTCTACCACAATTTGTTCATTACACCGTTATGGGCCATTGATTGGGCTACAAACCCATTTCTGTCCATCGTGAAGCACACGTATGTTTACGGACAGCATTATGTTTTCATGTACGTGTTTACTTTTGCACTCGGCGCTTATGCCGGGATGAATGTGGATAAATGGCGGACATGGGTGAAACGTCTTCAAATACCTTCTATCGTTGTGATGGCAAGTGCAGGCGTTTGGATGGCTTACAGCTATCTTTCTGGCTCCAAAAGCTATTACGAAAGTATGAACATTTTCGAGCCGCTTTACTTGTTGTACACACTCTGTGTAATCGTCAGCTTTTACCCTGCATCCAGTTATTTCGGCAAGCTGCCTAAACTCGGTCCGTGGCTTTCCCGGTTGGCCAAACAAAATATGGCCATCTATTTGGTTCATCCGTTAATCTTGTTCTTGATGCAAAGCTACGTCATTCATCGACTAGGCTGGTCGACACCGTCAATGGTTCTCGGCATGTTCGTGATTACACCGCCACTTTGCATTTTCCTTTACGAGTTGACGACGATGTCCTTTTGGTTCAATCGGAAAAAACGGGTGGAAACCAAGCCCATTTTCAAAAATCAAACGTATAAAGCGTAAGGGAGGAACTGGTTTCCTCTAAACTCCTAATGTAAAAAACAATTTGAGCTCGCATACTAGAGCTAGGGACGATTGTTCCACACCTCGATTACTTGCCTGGCGTAACTGCCGGGCTTTTTTCGTCTTTAGCCCCGACAAAGCCTTGGCGACGCCAAGTTTTCTAAATGTATCCCTACCGTTTGTACCTCTCTTACGGTATCATAGAAGGGGACCACATGCAGTTCTTACTGCTATAGACGACAGAAAGAAAAGGTGGTGGATCTGAATGAATCAAGAGATCCCTTTGTTACATATTCCGATCAAAGATCTCATAATCGCGTCCACAAAGGTCGCACATGTACAGCTAGGTAATTCACTTGAGCACGCCCTGCTAGTCCTAATCAAGTCAGGCTATTCAGCCGTTCCTGTACTGGATCATCAGTATCGTTTGCATGGGTTAATCAGCACGAATATGATCATGAATAAGACTCTTGGTTTGGAGCGCTTCGAGACTGAGCGTATGTCCGAACATATTGTAGATGATGTGATGGATACGAAGGTCCCTCGATTGCGTGACACCGATGAATTTTTGAAAGCATTAGAAGTGTCCATTAATCACCCTTTCGTCTGTATTGAAGACGAGGAGCACTATTTCCAAGGAATCTTGACTCGAAAATCGATTTTGGCTTTGGTATATCGTCACTTTCGCAATCTGCCCTTTCCTTTGGCTGACCAACAACAGCCGGCAGAATCGTAGGTCAAGGCATACGAAAAGACGGGGCAATAAATGCCACCGTCTTTTTCACATTCTTCTGCCTATCTTCTTTAGACCCATTGGCTCGGCGCTAGGAGTAGATGTTTCCGTTTCTTTTTTTCCGCGAGCAATGCCTGCGCATATTCCAGTGGATGACGGTACGTTTGTTTAAACATCTCCTTCTCCCCTGCTTTGAAAAAAGAATAGCGTTGGTCACGCACATTGACTTCAATTAAATACGGATTACCTCTCTCGTCAATTCCCATATCCATCCCTAAGTCTGCTAATGATGAAAAATGCCGACCGTACTGCTCCGCAATTTCCACCGCCGCTATGCCAACTCTTTCAATGACAGCTTGTTGTTGTTTCACCTCAGGAAAGATGGGTACCAAAGCTTCCGAAAACGGTACTGCTGTCCCTCCTCGAGAGAGATTACTCAGCTTGTTTTTCGTATTGGCGACCTTGGCAACCATCCCGCTCACAGTCCACTGTTTCTCTTTGTTTTTCTGCACCGAAACACGAATATCAAACGTTTTGCCTCCATAGCGGGCCAAAGGAATTCCTCGCTGGATCAAAAATCTTTTGTTACCAACCCAACGTCGCACCGTGGAGAGTATCTGCGAATGAGATAAGATCTGCCGTTTTTTCGATGCAATGAAATGATAATTGCCTCCATGCCGTTCAATACGTGCTACCCCAATTCCGACTGATCCAATCGAAGGCTTGACGTACACCACCTGGTACTTATTTAAAAACTGACGCAACTGCTCCATGGAATAAGGCACTGTATGCGGCAGATAGCTGCGAATTTGTTCATTTTTCCAGAGCATCTGGTGTACTTTCCGCTTATCCCGTACAACCAAGCCATTGAACACCGTTTTCTTTTGGCTCAATCTTCGAATCACATTCCGCGCTTTTGCATCCCCTGTCAAAACACGATTGTGGATGACTCGCGGGACTGAAACCAGTTGTGAGACGAGTCGGTTTCCGTTCCAAAAATATCCTTTGACTCTTTCATCTCCTGGCTTCACATGCCGCGGATGAAAAAAAACTGGCTCCAACCCAAGCTCTTTACCGATTTCGACATAATAAGGCAGACGCTCATATGACTTGATGCCTTGAATTCCTTTCACCATAAGGGCCCAATCCAACATTATTCCGATTCTGTCCACGCAGATCCCCCTTGCCACATTGCTCTACATAGGGTATGTGCCAGAAAGGCCAAGAGCGTGCCTATTTTTGTACACCTCTTTCGCAACCTGACAAAATCATTGCTTTCTCATAAGAATGATGTCGGATGCTGCGCTTGCCCGGGAAAGGATCGCGTTTCGTTTTTTTATTGTCCCCTGCGCTCGATGGCTAGTAAAAATGGGGCTTGGTTTTGCTGATTGATATATTGGTATTTTAAAACCAAATAATCCAATTGACTTAGCTCGTGGCAAAATGCTTCCACTGCCTCTTTTTCCGTCTCTCCCGCCGGATGCCCCCAATAAATCATGACTGTCATGATTCCACCTGGTCTGAGCACCCTCAATCCTGATTGAATCGCCTGAATGGTACTGCTCGCTTGAGTTGTAATTTCCTTGTCTCCACCCGGCAAATAGCCCAAATTAAACATGATTGCCGCGGCAAGAATCTCCAGCTTGTCAATTTCCTCATGACTGGCGAGCTTCATTTCTACCCTGTTCGCCAGACCTTCTCTCTCAAGTCTCTCGCGCGTTTTCTCGATCGCCTGCGGCTGGATATCGAAGGCGATTACCTTCCCCTCTTCTTGCACCAATTGCGCAAGAAATAAGGTGTCATTTCCATTTCCCATTGTAGCGTCTACAACCGTTTCCCCTACTTGTACCCGTTCACGGATTAATTTGCGTGCGACTTCTAATACATTTGGAAACACAGTCATCTCTCCTCTCTATGTACACAAACAACGTTATAAATCGATTTGCAGACCAATGCGCGCCGCATAAACTGGACCTGCGACAAAGGCATTGGCCTCCGCAATTACTTGGGACTCCTCATAGCCGTAAAACAAATGTGTGACTAATAAAGAACGGCAGGATAGGGATTGTGCCAATTCCGCCGCTTGGCGAACAGAAAGGTGTCCATTTGGCTTCGCTGGTACATTGTAATCTAGATAGGTCCCCTCGCAAATAAACAAATCCGCTTGACTTGCAAAGCCCTCCCAGGCTGTACCTGGTCCACTGTCCGCTCCGTATACAAGGACACGTCCGTTGGCTTCCAAACGCATGGCGTAGCAAGGATCTCCGTCACCGTGGTCTGTCCGTAAAAAAGTGATTGCAACGTCCCCAATGGTAACAGACGTTTCTTCGGTGATTGGGGTCAATGTGGTCGCCTTTCGATACACCAATGTCTCGGCATTGGCCACAGGCAGCCCAGGAGCGTAGATCGGAAGCGGCTTGTCAGCAGGTCTTTGGCCAAATAACTGATGAACCATCAAACCGTACTGCATCACTCCTACATCCGCAACATGATCATGATGATAGTGAGATAAGAGCATGGCATCCAGCTCAAAAATGGGTAAATACTTGCCTAACTGAGCAAGAACACCGCTGCCGCAGTCTAGAAGAATTTTGACACGGTCTGTCTCAATCAGGTAACCCGGAGTAGCACCCCCTGGGCCAGGATAAGGAGATTGATAGCCTAACACAGTAACGCGCATATTCGGTTCACTCCCTCTCATAGGATGGAATAAGGTGGGACAGGAGGTCTGAGATGCAAGGAACATGGAGAGCCGCATGGCAGATCGCTTTTACGTATATTGGGACAGTCGTAGGAGCTGGTTTTGCCTCAGGCAAAGAAATTGTAGAGTTCTTTGTTCAATATGGAACACAAGGCTTAGTTGGCATCATTCTGGCGACGATGCTGTTTATTTGGGCAGGTATCCGCGTCATGCTGATTGCCTATCGGATTCAGGCCGATTCCTATCAAGAAGTCAGCACCTATTTATTTGGGCATCCGTTTGGCACTGTATTTAATACCTTGCTTCTAACCGTATTGCTAGGCACTACCTCCGTCATGCTCGCTGCTACCGGTGCGATTTTTTGGGAGTCATTTCGATTATCTCCCCAAATCGGTATTTGGTTTAGCATGATCTTGATTTTTTTCGTGACGAAAAAAGGGCTATTTGCCATCCATCACGTGAACAGTATTTTTGTTCCGATGCTCATTGGTTTTACTGTACTTGTCTTTTTTTATACGAAGCCATGGTTAGATACGAGTGTCGTCGTTGAATCGTTACGGCCTTGGGCGTGGCTTAGCTCTCCCTTTTATTATGTTGCCTTAAATGTCACACTTACACAAGCAGTTTTGATTCCGATGGGCAGACAGAGTCCCAGCGAGAAACCTCTTCTCCTAGGGGGAATCATAGGAGGGCTGGGAATAGGCCTTCTGCTCTTGCTCGCTTACGCTTCCCTATCTGTAAAAATGCCGGGAATCCATCACGCGGAAATGCCCATGATCGCTGTGCTGCAAGGCTTGGGACCAACGATTCCCTTTTTGTTCTCCCTATTGGTATATGCCGAAATTTTCTCCACTCTTGTGGCAAATGTATTTGGTCTAGCCCAACAGATTAGACAAGTTATCCCCCTTCGAGGTCCGACAATTTTACTCGGGATTTTGCTCATTTGCTATTTGATCAGTTTTATCGGGTTTAGCTCACTTCTCCGTTACCTGTATCCACTCTTTGGTCAACTGGTCGTCTTTTTCCTTGTCATGCTCGTGTACAGGCAGTGGCGCGATCGCGTGTAATAAAAAAACCTCTCCCGTTAAGGAGAGGTTTTTCACTCTATCAAACTTAAGCAAATTCTTTAACCAATTTTTCGAAGTCTTCTTCAGACAAACGAATGTCTTGGTTAACCAAACCTTCTTCTTTGAAGCCATTTACGAGAGCTTCATAAGGTTTTTGCTCAGTGTTTTGGTAGATCAGACCTGTAATCAGGCCTTTGTATTGCATGGAAGTAGACATTGCTTTGATACGGTCATGTGCATCGTATCCTTCGATCGTTTCTACTGGTACGATGTTCTCTTTGAACCAGTCGTACGTATTTACCTTGTTGTACGTTACACAAGGGCTGAATACGTTGATCAAGGAGAAGCCTTCGTGTTGGATACCCTTTTCGATCAGTTCAGTCAAGCCTTTCAGATCGCTGGAGAAGGATTGAGCAACAAAAGTCGCACCTACAGACAGCGCCAGTTCCACTGGGGAAATGGAGGACTCGATGGAACCTGCCGGTGTAGACTTGGTCACGAAACCAGTCGCGGAACGCGGAGAGGTTTGACCTTTTGTCAGACCGTAGATTTGGTTATCCATTACGATGTACGTAACGTTCATGTTACGACGGATAGCGTGTACAGTATGACCCATACCGATCGCGAAACCATCTCCGTCACCACCAGCTGCGATAACTGTCAGCTCGCGGTTTGCCATTTTCACACCTTGTGCGATTGGCAGGGAACGTCCATGAATACCGTGGAAACCATAGCAGTTGATGTAGCCGGAAATACGACCAGAGCAACCGATACCGGAAACAACCGCCAGATTTTCAGGTTCCAGGCCTACGTTTGCTGCGGCGCGTTGAATAGCCGCTTGGATGGAGAAGTCTCCACAGCCTGGGCACCAGTTTGGCTTAACGTTATTTCGAAACTCTTTCATAGTCGCCATGTTTTACCAGCTCCTTCACTTCAGCATAGATTTCCTTCGGCAGGAATGGGTTACCGTCATATTTAAGCACGGATTCGATTTTTTCAGCGTTTCCAACGTGTTGTTTGAGCAAGCTTGTTACTTGCGCTTGAGCGTTGTGCTCAACAACAACAACTTTCTTCGCTTTATCTACGAGTGCTTTGATTTCTTCAGTTGGGAACGGATGCAGCAAACGGATTTGTGCATGGTTTACTTTGATTCCCTCTTGTTCCAGACGGCCTTTTGCTTCTTGAATCGTACCAATTGTAGAGTTGATACCCACAACCAGAACATCCGCATCAGCGTGAGGAGCATCTGCTGTTACAGCGCCTTTGAAGTTTTTCAGGACGCCTTCCATTTTGCGCATACGTTTATCCATTTGTTGAATACGGTTTGCAGCATTCTCAGATGGACGACCAGTTTGATCATGCTCAACACCAGTTACGTGGTGCAGACCGTATTTTTGACCAGGAATAACACGAGGAGAAACGCCGTCTTCTGTTACTTCATAACGTTTGAACAGGTCGTTTTGCTCTTTTTCTGGCAATTCTTGTCCAGCAAGCAGTTTTCCGCGACGGATTTCTACTTTGTTGTAGTCAAATGGAACAACGGTTTGTTTACCCAAGGACAGCGTCAAGTCAGTCATCAGGATTACAGGCAGTTGGTATTCTTCCGCAATGTTAAACGCTTCAACTGCATCGTAGAAGCACTCTTCTACTGTGCTTGGCGCGATAACTACTTTTGGAATATCACCATGTGTACCATAGATCATAGCATTCACATCGGATTGCTCGATTTTGGTAGGCATACCGGTAGATGGGCCACCACGCTGCGTGTTCACGATTACAACTGGTTGTTCCGTGATACCCGCCAGACCAATTGCTTCCATCATCAAGGACAGACCAGGACCTGCAGAAGCAGTCAAGGAACGAGCACCCGCGAAGTTAGCACCGATTGCCATCGTAATAGCAGCAATCTCGTCTTCTGTTTGGATAACCGTACCGCCCAATTTAGGCAGCTTTTTGATCAAGTATTCCATTACTTCGGAAGCAGGTGTGATCGGGTAAGCTGGCATGAAACGGCAGCCTGCTGCTACAGCACCCAGAGCGATCGCATCGTTACCGATGAGGAACAGTTGTTTTTGTGGATCAGCCTTTTCCATTTGGAACTCAGGCAGTTGACCACCAGTCAATTCATTTACAAAATCAAAACCGCGGCGAATGGCATCCATGTTCTTTTCAACCACTTTTTCGCCCTTGCGGAGGAACATATCTTCAACGATGGGACGGAAGCTTTCCACTGCAATGCCGAGGATGGCACTGGACGCACCAATCGACACCATGTTTTTCATCAGGGAAGTTCCCAGCTCATCAGCGATTTCAGTCAGTGGTACAGTGAAGAAGCGAACTGGCTTCAAGCCGTCCGGCAACTTTGGATTAAATTTCGCATCCGCGATAATGATACCGCCTTCACGGAGCTCATGCGCATTGAAATCGATCGTTTCTTGGTCAAACGCTACGAGAATGTCCAGATCGTCAGAGATCGCACGCATAGGCGTTGTGCTCACGCGAATTTTATTGTTCGTGTGTCCACCCTTAATACGGGAAGAGAAGTGACGGTAGCTATACAGATGGTACCCCATCCGGTTCATCGCCATCGAGAAAATCTCACCAGTACTCTCGATGCCCTCCCCTTGCTGTCCTCCAACTTTCCAGGAAAGTTGACTAATCATTCAGATTCCACCCTTTCAGTGACTGTGAGAAAAGCTGCTATCACACCTTGAAAAGACTGATAAGATGTGACATTTCTGTGCATAGACAGTAACAATTGTAGTCCTGTCCATGTCAAATTGCAAGTGCTTTTACTCAACTTACTTTTGACCTGAATTTTAATGTTGAACTTGGTACATTAATATCCTCATGCTTTATTGTAGCACGTTTCCGAAAACACGCAACCAATTTCCTTGCACAAATTTCAATACTTCCGCCTCTTTATAACGTTTTAACAAAGCTTCTAGTAACTGGGAGTAATCTGCCGCGGATACCATATCTCCAAACGTCTCGGTAATCCCATCGAAATCGGAACCAAAACCTACGTGGTCTACACCACCCAATGCGCAGATGTGATCCAAGTGGCGCAGCAAGTCATCGATCCAAACTGTGCGCTTCTCCGATACGGTAAAGAAGTCTACAAACGTCAAGCCGATCGCTCCATCTTTGGCGATTAACGCTCGAATTTGCTCGTCCGTCAAATTGCGAGAGTGATGGCATAGGCTTCTCACGTTCGAGTGCGAAGCGATCATTGGTGTTTTCGAGCATTCTAGTACATCCCAGAATCCTGGGTCGGCCAGATGCGAAACATCAATGATCATCCCCAGCCGATTCATTTCTTCTATGACTTCTCGTCCAAATGAAGTAAGTCCACCTGGATTCGGCTCCCCGTTTCCACTTGCTAGGGCATTGCCATGATTCCAGGTCAGTGTCATTCCTCGTACACCAAGTCGGAACCACGTACGTAGCTGAACGAGGCTCTCTTCTAATGCATGCGCGCCTTCTACAAACAGAATAGCCCCTTTCTGTCCCTTTAATACGCATTCAGCCAAATCTGCCTTTGTGAAAATGGGACGGAATAGTTCACTCGCCACCTTTTGATAAAAAATATCGATCATTTCTAGTACCGTATGAAAACGTCGTCCAAACGGCACCTGAGAAGGAACGAAGCAGGCAAGCACTTGTATGTCTACATTCCCTTTTTCAAGGGCGGTAAAACCAGCTTGCAGGAGCTTGTCTTCATTATAAAAGTCCAGCTCGGGATTCTGCCACAGCTTGCATAATACATCGCTATGCGCATCAAAGATTTTCATATGGAAACGCTCCTTCTCTTCGATAACGTCGAAGTTCATACTTCTGGACAAACGAAAAAACCTGTTCATTCTTCGAACAAACAGGCAGGTGAAGCATTTGCAGTTGTATCATCTGGGTTCTACGATTAATTTGATTGCAGTTCGCTCTTCTCCATCAATCACGATGTCGGTAAAGGCTGGAATACAAATGAGGTCAACTCCACTCGGCGCTACGAACCCTCGTGCGATTGCTACTGCTTTCACAGCTTGATTAAGCGCCCCAGCGCCAATGGCTTGGATCTCAGCCGCACCTCGTTCACGAAGAACTCCGGCAAGGGCACCAGCAACGGAATTGGGGTTAGACTTTGCTGAAACTTTTAATACTTCCATCCTTTTTGAACCTCCCGTCTGATAGGAATCCTGTCATCATTAGAATGATATTCGCATAACCCCTAAAAATTCCTGCTAACTTGCATGAAAGATTCAAAAAATTCTAATCTTATTCCCATTATTCCATAAACGGATGGTCAGAGTCAATTCTGATTCGCTCCATTTTTTTCGCATGCCCATTCGTTTTATCTAGGGTAATCAACACCGCATTCAACTGCGCAGGATCTGGTGCTACCTCAAATCGAACAGGGAGCTGCGTTAAAAACTTCTTAATGACAGCTTCGCGTTCCATCCCCAAAATGCCGTTACTTGGGCCACACATGCCTACATCACACAAAAAACCGGTTCCTTGAGGCAAAATACGTTCATCAGCGGTTTGCACATGGGTATGTGTCCCCACGACCGCCGTTACCTTTCCATCGAGGTACCATGACATTGCTTGCTTCTCCGATGTGGCTTCGGCATGAAAGTCTACAAAAATGAGCTTCGTGCGCTTCCGAGCTTGCTCTACTAGCTTGTCAGCCATTTGGAATGGACAGTCCAGCGGTGGCAAGAACGTACGCCCCATCAAATTAATGACGGCTAGTTCCCCTTCACGTTGTTTGATATATGTAATCCCTTTTCCAGGTGCCCCTTCTGGGAAGTTCGCGGGTCTAATCATCCGCGGCTCATCATCAATAAAATCGAAAATTTCTCTTTGATCCCACGTATGATTCCCGAGCGTAATCGCGTGAACCCCCCACTCGAAAAGCTCCTTGGTAATTTTCTCTGTGATCCCGCGACCATGCGCAGCGTTCTCTCCATTCGCTACGATAAAGGTAGGGTTGTATTTTCGTTTCAGTAACGGCAGATATGTTTTCACGATCTCTCTGCCAGGCAAGCCCATAATATCTCCAATGAATAACAACTTCATTACCAAATCACCTCATTGCTAGTATACACAATTCCTCTGCTCATTAGAAAACTTGACTTCGTCACGCATTTGGTGTGCGATAAAAAAAGTAAAGTGGCACGCAGCCACTTTACTTTGCATACTCAACTGCCCGTGTTTCACGGATAACCGTTACTTTAATATGACCTGGGTAGTCAAGTTCATTTTCAATTCGTTTCGTGATATCCCGTGCCAGACGGGTAGCTTCCGCATCGTCAATCTTATCAGGTTGAACCATCACGCGAATTTCGCGTCCTGCTTGAATCGCATAAGACTTTTCTACGCCATCGAACGACTCAGAGATTTCTTCCAGTTTCTCCAAACGTCTGATATATGTTTCCAATGTCTCACGGCGTGCACCTGGGCGTGCGGCAGACAGAGCGTCAGCAGCTCCCACGAGCATAGCAATGACGGAAGTTGGTTCGGTATCACCGTGATGAGACGCAATACTGTTCACTACAACGTGATGCTCATTGTACTTCTTAGCCAGTTCTACACCGATTTCAACGTGTGAACCTTCTACTTCATGGTCAATCGCTTTTCCGATATCATGCAGCAAACCTGCACGTTTGGCCAGCTTCACATCTTCTTTCAATTCCGCCGCCATTAAACCGGCGAGATGTGCCACTTCCATAGAGTGCTTCAGTACGTTTTGACCGTAGCTTGTACGATAACGCAAGCGTCCGAGAATCTTGATCAGATCTGGATGCAAGCCGTGAACGCCTGTTTCGAACGTTGCTTGCTCACCGTATTCACGGATTCGCTCGTCTACTTCGCGACGCGCTTTTTCCACCATTTCCTCGATGCGAGCTGGGTGAATGCGACCGTCTGCTACCAGTTTATCCAACGCTGTCTTGGCGATCTCCCGACGAATCGGGTCGAAGCCAGACAGGATGACTGCTTCTGGAGTATCGTCAATAATCAGATCGATACCAGTCAACGTCTCCAGGGCACGAATGTTACGTCCTTCGCGTCCGATAATACGTCCCTTCATCTCATCATTTGGCAGTGTAACCACAGAAACGGTTGTTTCTGCTACGTGGTCCGCTGCACAACGTTGAATGGAGGTCGTAATGATCTCACGAGCACGCTTGTCCGCTTCTTCTTTGGCCTGAGTCTCAATCTCCTTGATCATCACAGCCATTTCGTGACGGACGGTATTCTCCACATCAGTGAGAATAATCGTCTTCGCCTCATCCTGCGTCAAGCCGGAGATTCGTTCTAGCTCTGATACTTGTTCTTTATATAAGTGCTCTACCTTGCTTTGCAGTTCTGCGATGGCACGGTCACGCTCAGACAATTCTTCTTCTTTGCGCTCCAACTGTTCCATCTTACGGTCCAACGATTCTTCTTTTTGTAGAATTCGTCGTTCCTGACGCTGGATCTCATTGCGTCTCTCACGCAATTCGGTTTCCGCTTCGGATCGAAGCTTGAACACTTCATCCTTTGCCTCCAGCACCTTCTCCTTCTTAACAGCTTCGGCGTCCCGTTTGGCTTCCTCCACGATCTGTCGTGCAGCTTCTTCTGCACTGGAGATCTTCGCTTCCGCAATCGATTTACGAGTGAAGTAGCCAGCACCCAAGCCGATCAGCAGGGCAACGAGCACAATGACAACAGTAATTATAGGATCCATAGGCTTTTCGTTTCACCTCCTTATTGTAAGACATCTCCCCGCTTTCCAAGCATTTGTTTTTCATGGAGTGCTCTCACATTTGAACATTCGGCTATAAAACAAGACCGATTTTACTCGGTCCGCTGAATCCGTACTACTTTCGCACGGTTTTTCAGTTGTTTCATAGGCATCGAGTGAGCAAATCACAAAAGTTATGATACACCAAGTAAATACAAACCTATTTTATTATTTGTGAACAAGAATTGTCAAGATCATGCAAATAGAGTTGACCCTAACTATCGCTTCTACGACGCAATTCTTCACGTATTTGTTGAATGATCGCATGGGAGAATCCCTTGCGCATCAGCATGGACAGCAGCTTGCGCTCTTCATCGGGGTTCGGTGCACCTTCTATGCGTCGCACCTTCTTCTCTATCAATGCGCGAGCAGCATCTAGTTCAGCCTGCCTAGACACGCCACGTACTGCGTCCTCTACAATCGCTCTGTCCACTCCACGCTGGGTAAGCTCCATACGCAGCATATACGGGCTTCTCGGCTTCAAGCGTAATCGCTCGTCTACCCATTGCTTCGCAAAAGCTTCATCATCGATGTAGCCATGCTCCTTGCAGCGCTGACATATCTCTTCGGCAATTTGCGCAGAAAATCCCTTCTCTACCAAATAAGAATGTAGCTGACTGCTTGTCCGTGGGCGTATGCCGAGGTATCGCAAAGCTCCTAAATACGCTTTATGCTTTTCTTCTGCTATCAGGACTTCTCGACAAAAAGCTTCGTCTAATTCTGTTCCCTTAAATAGGTTGTACTTTACCAGTATGTATTCATGGACGGTAATGGCATACTCGCCTTCTACATCGATATGATAGCGTTGCTTTTGTTTGATATCTCGATGAACGGCAGTGATCAGGCCGCTCTTCATGATGAGTCACTCCTTCGCAAAGCTAAAATAACAGCCTGTCTCATCGACAGGCTGCTCTTCCACTCTTCATTACTCCAGATCAAATGTAGGCTCTTCATCTTGCTCTGGGTCATGTTCTGCCTCTGCTTCTGGAACAGAACTAGGGTTCAGGCTGAAGTATTCGCGCACCTTTGTTTCAATCTGTGATGCAATGTGCGGATTTTCTTTCAGGAAGACTTTTGAATTCTCTCTACCTTGACCGAGTCGCTCCTCATTGAAGGAGTACCATGCGCCACTCTTTTGTACTACATCGATCTCGGAACCGATGTCGAGAATGCTACCTTCTCTGGAAATACCTTCACCGTACATGATGTCCACTTCAGCAACCTTGAACGGTGGTGCTACTTTATTTTTCACGACCTTGATCTTCGTCTTGCTTCCCAAAATATCGTTACCGACTTTGATAGATTCAGCTTTACGAACGTCCAAACGAACACTCGCGTAGAACTTCAATGCACGTCCACCTGGAGTTGTTTCCGGGTTACCGAACATGACTCCCACTTTTTCACGAAGCTGGTTGATGAAGATGGCAATCGTTTTGGACTTGTTGATGGCGCCGGACAGCTTACGAAGTGCTTGGGACATCAAGCGTGCTTGCAAACCTACGTGGGAATCTCCCATCTCGCCTTCGATCTCTGCTTTTGGCACGAGTGCCGCAACGGAGTCGACTACGATAATGTCTACTGCACCAGAACGTACCAGTGCTTCCGCGATCTCCAAAGCTTGCTCACCCGTATCTGGTTGGGACAACAGCAATTCGTCGATGTTCACACCCAGCTTTGCAGCGTAAACCGGATCCAAGGCATGCTCTGCATCGATAAACGCAGCCTGACCACCCTGTCTTTGCACTTCTGCGATCGCATGAAGCGCTACCGTTGTTTTACCAGAAGACTCTGGGCCGTAAATCTCAACAATTCGTCCACGTGGGAAACCACCCACACCAAGTGCGATATCTAGAGCAAGCGCACCGCTAGAAGCCGTAGAAATCTGGATGTTGGATACTTCCCCCAACTTCATAATGGAACCTTTACCGAACTGCTTTTCTATCTGACGCAATGCACTCTCCAAAGCTGCGCGACGATCTGACAAATGGTACACACCCTTTCAACTTTTCGCTTCTGTTTTGCTTGTCTTCATCATACCTCGAGACAGAAGTGTTTGCCAAGTATTTTTTGCGAACAAATATTCGCATCGCAAAAAAGCAGCCATTTCCTGGTTATTCCCAGCGAAATGACTGCTTCTCATTTCTATTGAATTAGGAACGCTTCGCTCCGCGAGGCTTTGCAGGCTCCAGATTGATTCGTTTTCCGTTGATTCTGGTTTGACGCAGTGACTCATATACGAATGCCGCAACCTCTTCTGGAACCTCAACAAACGTGAAGCTCTCGAAAATGTCGATGCGACCTACTGATTTTCCTGGGATACCAACAGATTCAGAGATCTCTCGTACCAGATCCTGCGGCTTCATGTTCGCATTGCGACCTACGTTCAGGAAGAAGCGAACCATGCCTTTTGCTGCACCCGTCTCACCAAAGTTGTACGCTTCTGCTTCCTGCCCTTGTCCCGCTTCCGTATGGAATGCCAGGTGCAATGCAGCAGCTGCTACTTTTTCAGCTGGATATTGACCTACGAGAGCATCCGCTACTTTTTGATACATATCCGCGATTGCATCGCTTTCCAAAAGGCTAGTCAACTGTTCACGCAATTGTTCTTGTTTGCGCTCAGCTACTTCCTCCAAAGAAGGAACATTGCGAGAGAGCACTTGTGCTTTTGTCTGCTTTTGGATAAACATCATTTGTCTTACTTCACGAGGCGTAACCAACGTCATCGCAATTCCTTTGCGACCTGCACGACCAGTACGGCCAATACGGTGTACGTAGCTCTCAGAGTCTTGTGGAATATCGTAGTTGATTACGTGAGAGACGTTTCCTACGTCGATACCACGTGCTGCTACATCCGTCGCGATCAGGAATTCAATCGAGCCCTCACGGAACGCATTCATGACCTTATCGCGTTGTGCCTGTGACAAGTCGCCATGCAAGCCGTCCGCAAGGTATCCGCGGGATTGCAGCACTTCGGACAACTCATCTACACCGCGCTTAGTACGACAGAAAATGATACCCAGCTCAACATCCTCACTGTCCAAGATGCGGCAGAGGCTCTCCACTTTATTCCGGTCAAACACTTTGTAGTATACCTGTTCGATCAATGGCGCCGTTACTTCTTCACGGCTCACCGCAATCGTTTGCGGCTGTTTCATGTACCGGGTAGCCAAACGCTTGATTTCTGGCGGCATCGTCGCAGAGAACAGCAAGGTTTGACGCTCATCTGGCATATGATTGATGATTGTCTCGATATCTTCGATGAAGCCCATGTCCAGCATTTCATCCGCTTCATCCAAAACGAGTGTATGTACGTGATCCAGCTTCAATGTTTTGCGACGCAAGTGGTCCATGACACGGCCAGGAGTACCTACAACGATTTGTACACCTTGGCGCAGTGCACGAATTTGATGTCCGATCGATTGTCCGCCATAGATTGGCAACGTACGAACCTTGTTGTATTTGGAGATACGCAAGAGCTCTCCTGCTACCTGAATAGCCAACTCACGAGTTGGAGTCAACACGATCGCTTGTACACGATTGGCAGGCGTAATCTTTTCTACAAGTGGAATCCCGAAGGCAGCAGTCTTACCAGTACCTGTCTGTGCTTGACCAATCAGGTCTCCGCCATCCAAAACTTTTGGAATGCAAGCTGCCTGAATCGGTGATGGCTCCTCGAAGCCCATATCGTGAATCGCTTGCAGAATAGATTTATGTAAAGGAAAATCAGAAAAAATCGTCATGAAAAAAATCACCTTTCTTTTTGCATTTGCAACGCATAAAACAACGCGTATTTAGCGGCACGCCCAACGATTGCATGCCTTCTTCCGGCAAGGCGCAGTTCTTTTACAACTGTGGGCATTCCTTCTGCCGCGATCCCCACGTAAACAAGGCCAACAGGCTTGCCCTCGGAAGGATCGGGTCCAGCCACTCCCGTAACGGAAATCCCGTAAGTAGCTCCCAGCTTTTCTCGTACATGTTCAGCCAGCAATTGAGCTGTTTTTTCACTGACTGCCCCATCTGTTTGCAAAATGGAATCAGGTAATTCGAGCAGCTGATTTTTCACTTCATTGGTGTAGCAGACTACCCCGCCACGAAACACTTGTGAGCTTCCTGGCACAGCGGTAATCAACGAGGCAATCGCTCCACCTGTACAGCTTTCTGCACAAGCAATTGTCTCATTTCTCTTTTTCAACTCAGAAACTAGCACATCATGCAGTGACGAGTTCTCGCCCATCCCGTACATGTACTGACCAACACGGCTGAGAATTTCTTTTTCTACAGGTAAAATTAAGGTTTCTCCTTCTTCGACTGTAGCAGCTCTTGCCGTAATTCGCAGTGTTACTTCGAATTCTTTGGCGTATGGAGCGATCGTTGGATTGTCCTGCTTTTCGATCAGATCAAGCAGTTTTTCCTCCAAAGCGGATTCGCCTATTCCGTAGAACCGGAGTACATGAGAATGAAACACTTGTTTATCGGGGAGCAAATCGGTCAAGTAAGGCATCACGTAATTCTCCACCATTGGATACATCTCACTAGGTGGTCCAGGCAATAGCACGAACGTACTACTGTCATGACGGATCGCCATCCCCGGCGCCATCCCGAAATCGTTGGAGAATACATGGCTGCCAGAAAGCACCAGCGCCTGCTTACGATTGTTCTCCGTCATGACAATCCCACGTTGCGAAAAGAATTTTTCAATTCTCTCCATGGCCTCTGAATTCGTTTCCAATCCAATGCCTACATGCCCCGCCACGGTTTCTTTCGTCAAATCATCTTGAGTCGGCCCTAGCCCACCCGTGAAAATGACGAGATCAGATCGTCCTGATGCCAATCGAATCACTTGTAGCAATCGCTCCGTGTTGTCTCCCACAACCGTATGAAAGTAAACTCCCACGCCAATTTCCGCCAGCTTCTGAGAAAGAAACTGTGCGTTGGTGTTAGCGATCTGGCCTAACAAAAGTTCGGTACCTACCGCGATAATCTCCGCTCTCATCTTCCTCATCCATTCTCTTTGAGAGTAGAAAAGCCTCTAAACTAACAGTTTATCACTTGCAAACGCTCAAGAGAAGAGTCTTGTGAAAAAAGAGACCAATACCCGCATTACGAGTATTGGATCACGTTACGATTTTTCGCAAAGTAGTCGTACCCGGAGTAAATCGTGATGATCACCATCGCCCATGTAGCTAATTCGTCGAACGGAATGCCGAAGAAACCAAATGGGAAGTTGCGAATCATGACAGCCGTAATCGCTACGATCTGCACCCATGTTTTCAGTTTGCCCAATGCACTCGCAGCAATTACCTGTCCTTCTGCCGCAGCAACTAGTCGTAAACCCGTTACCGCAAACTCCCGGCTGATAATGACAATCGCAATCCACGCTTCCAAACGTTGCATCTCTACCAGCGAAATGAGTGCGGCAGAAACCAACAGCTTATCAGCAAGCGGATCCAGAAACTTCCCCAAGTTTGTCACGATTTTTTTCTTCCGTGCAATATAACCGTCGAGACCGTCCGTACTGGCTGCTAGGATAAACACCAAAGCCGCAATCAGCTCATTATACGTCATCGTCAGGCTACCAATCGAAAATGTCCCGATGTTGTAACGCACCAGCAGAAAAAACATAACTACCGGCACCAGAAAAATCCTGGCGAGGGTGATGCGGTTGGCGAGATTCACCTAGACTACCTCCCCGGCTAAATCATATTCATAGGAGTGTGTTATTTTTACTTTTACAATGGTGCCCAGTTCGCCTTTAAAACCAGTGACGAATACTTCACCATCGATTTCCGGAGCGTCATACTGTGTTCGACCTACATAAATATCGTTACGTCCTTCGTAACGTTCAATCAATACATCCAAGACTTGACCAACAAAGCGTCCATTGCGATCTCCGGCTACTTCACGCTGAATTTCCATCAGCATGTTCGCACGTTTTTCTTTAACCTCTTCGTCTACGTGGTCAGGCAGACGGGAAGCTGGAGTGTCATCTTCGTTGGAGTAAGTAAACACACCCAGTCGATCAAAGCGGATATCCTTGACAAACTCGCTCAGACGCTCGAAGTCTTCCTCTGTTTCCCCAGGGAACCCTACGATCAAAGAGGTACGCAGTGCAACATCTGGGACCTGTGCGCGAATTTTTGCTACCAGCGCACGAATATCCGTCTGTCTTCCTGGGCGGCGCATTCTTTTCAGAATATGGTCTTCCGAATGCTGCAAAGGCATGTCTACGTATTTGCATACTTTTGGATTGGTAGCAAAGGTGTGGATCAGTTCATCCGTGAAAAATCCAGGGTATGCATAGTGAAGACGAATCCACTCGATGCCCTCGACTTCTGCCAGACGGTTTAAAAGTTCAGGAAGCATCAATTTTCCATCGTAAATATCTGTTCCGTAGTTCGTAGAATCTTGTGCGATCAGACTCACTTCTACGACCCCTTGTGCCGCCAAATGACGAGCTTCTTCCACGATGGATTCGATTGTACGACTGCGGAATCCTCCACGCATCAAAGGAATCGAGCAAAACGTACAGGCGTTGTCGCAGCCCTCGGCAATTTTAATATATGCGGTGTACGTGCCTTGCTTTACTTTCCGTTTCACTACATCTTCGTACGTAAAAATGGGATTTCCTACAAAGATCGGTCGCTTGCCCTCTAGAGATTCTTCGATAATACCTGTAATCGACATAAAATCGCCTGTTCCGACAATGCCATCCACCTCAGGAATCTCATTCAAGATATCCTCTTTGTAACGTTGTGTGAGACAGCCTGCCACCACAAGCGATTTCAGTTTGCCGGATTCCTTCAATTCACCCATTTCCAGAATCTTATTTACGGATTCTTCCTTGGCTGCATCGATGAAACCGCAGGTATTGACGATAACCACAGTTGCTTCTTCAGGGTTATCAACCAGTTCATAACCTTTTTCATCTATCAGATGGGCCATCATGTCCGAATCAACGAGATTTTTTTCACAGCCCAGCGTAACAATCGCTACTTTTTCACGCGTGCCTACCTTCTCTGTCATCTTTTTTCCTCCAATTGGTCACACCAACCCATATTACACCTAACCAGTATAATATAAGCCTAAAGGAAGTGTCAAAAAAGAGAAAAGAACAAAAGGCAAGCATATGCTTGCCTACTGGGTGACCGCCTCTTTTACTTTCATCGTAATATTTGACGGCATTGACTTCATTTTAGACGTGTCTACCAAGACTCCGTTCACCTTTAATTCCAATACAGTCGGTTTGCCCAAACGAATATAAGCGGATTTCCCAAGCTCAATCGTTTTTTCCTGATCTTTCTTGAGCGTGCCCTGCTCAACATACTTTTTTCCTTTTCCTTCCGATATACCAAACCAGCTTGTTTCTTCTTTCACCTTCAGATAAACCGTGATTTTTTCTCCACCCTGCAAGGAATAGTTATACATGGATCCTTGCTGCGATTCAAATGTGATGGTTGCCTGAGGAGTTTCCGTAACGGTCTCAGGTGGGTTTGTTCCTGTTTGAGGGTTCGGTGTGGTAATAGAAGGAGGCTTCGGTTGTTGAGCAATCGGGGATGTTTCCACTCCACCACCATTGCCAGGCGTGACAATTTCCGCACCAGGGTTAACAGTTCCCCCCGGCACTGGTTGAGTAAACTGACCTCCGTTGTTGTTGACGACAGCGAAATAAATAACCCCGATAATCAAGGCAATAAACAATACGAGCAAGGTTTTGGTCACCCATCGCCCCGCTTGTAATGGATTGTTCGCTGAAGCAACTCGTCTGCGACGCAGTCTCTCTACTTGCTCTGTAGGTGGCTGGGCCGGCAAATCGGACTGAAAGTGATTCAGGATGTGGTTCGGGTCTAGACCGACAGCTTCCGCATAACTCTTTATAAATGCACGCGCGTAAAAGTGGCCAGGAAGTACGTGAAAATGACCCCTTTCAATTGCTTCCAAATATCGCCGCTGTATCTTGGTGATACGTTGGATGTCGTCGAGCGTGATTCCTTTTTCTTCGCGGGCCCTTTGCAGGACTTGACCTAGCTCAGACACAGCTGCCCCTCCTTAATTCATTTCGAAATTATCAAAGCCGCGATTGTTGATAAGCTCATAGGTAATCTCTTCATCCGGATGATGGCGCAGCTCAATTATGTAATGGAAATCATCAAGTTGATACTCTGATTCCCTTACGAATATATCCGGATGCTCAATGATTTTTGCGGCAGGAAAGTTCATAATCTCCCGAAGCAAGGTGAAGTGCTTTTCTGTCGATCGCAGCGTTGAGACAATTCCATCTATCAAATATACATGATCAGTAGACATTTCATCAATGGCTAAGGAACTACGCACCGTCTGGCGCAACAAAGTGGAGGAAATAAATGTCCAACGTTTATTGGCGGATACGCTGGCAGCAATCATTGATTCAGTCTTCCCTACGCGAGGCATTCCACGAATCCCGATGAGCTGATGACCTTCCCTCTTCAGGATTTCTGCCATGAAATCGACCAGCAAGCCCAGCTCTTCACGAACAAAGCGAAACGTTTTTTTGTCCTCGCTATCCCGTTCAATATAGCGACCGTGGCGAACAGCCAAGCGATCCAGCATTGTCGGGGGACGTAACCTCGTTATGGTTATGTTGTCCATTTTTTGCACAACGTTGCGCAAAACCTCCATTTTCTCATCATCATCGGTCAAAAGCAGCATACCTCGGCGCATGGTATCCACACCATTGATCGTCACGATATTGATGTTCAACATCCCCAGAATAGAAGATACGTCCCCTAAGAGACCGGGACGGTTACGGGCAATCTCATACTCCATGTACCATTCTTTCTTCGCTTCCATATGCAATCCTCTCCGCCAACCAGAATTCTCTTCTTATGTAGTATATCACGTTCGTTTCATTCGACAATCGCGAAAAGAAAAATCCCCAAAAGTAGGGGATTTGAATGGCTAGCTGCCAGCGTTCGCGTCATTGCGATTCTGAACAAGCTTCACCATGAGTGTTGCCAAAGCTTGTTGCTGCTGTTGATCACCTGCGTCCCACAGTTGTTTCAACAGACGCTCCTGATCGTTTTTCGGGTCTACTTGCTCAGATAGATAGCTACCGATTTGATAAGCTACATTTTGAAGCGTTTCGCTTTCCATCCCGGCTTGTTTCGCTTGTTCTACCCGATCTCCGAGAAACGCTTTCCAGTCGCTGAAATTGTCAAGAATCGACATAGGGAAATTCCCTCCTTTTGTACGTTGCGAACAGATTTGCTGCCCACACAAAAGGTAGAATTCCATCATTTCTCGTATTTTATTCATGCATACTTCGCTTCTAGGTGTACCATCCACCGTTTGGACTAATCACTTGCCCTGTCACATAACTGGAATCCGACGAAAGCAAGAAACGCACGACTGCGGCTACCTCATACGGTTGTCCGAGACGGTTCGCAGGTATTTCTTCCGCGATCATTTCCATTTCATCCGGAGCAAAGCGCTCCATCATTCCACCAGCAATCGCTCCTGGAGCGACTGCATTTACCGTGATTCCGTTTGGTGCCATTTCCTTTGCTAAGGCTTTGGTGAACGTATTGATTGCTCCTTTGGTCATGGAGTACAGTACTTCACACGAACCGCCAGTAAGCCCCCATATGGAAGAAATATTGACGATGCGCCCATACCTTGCACGCAGCATGGCCGGAACAGCAGCTTGGCAGACCAAAAAAGCGGATCGAACATTGAGGGCAAGGAGCTCATCGAATTTCTCGACAGTCACATCCGTAAATAATCCGACATCGTCCACTGAGGCGTTGTTTACGATCAACAGTGGTGCAGCCTGCATCTGAGCAAACATCGCCGCAATTTGCTGTGGATCCCGCAGATCAGCTTGGAGGATGCCAAAGGGAACGCCCCGCTCTTGGCATTTTTGCACCAATGGCTCTAATTTTTCTTTATTTCGATTGTAATGCAGATAAAGGGGAACCCCCGCATCAATCAGGTAGGCACCAATCGCCTGCCCGATCTCTCCGGAAGCTCCCGTAATTAACGCCCATGGCGTCTCTTGCTTGAACATGAATACATTACTCCTGTGGCGAAGCGGAACGAACGATGGAAACAGCCATCTGCTCGGTTAAAAAATGCTCCTTCAAACGTTTTTCCACATCTTCGCGTGTGATCGACTCCAAGGTCGGCACTACGGAAAACAGATCGTTCCCGTTAAATTTGAAGCTGGTAAACTGGTTTGCGATAAACTCCACGGAGTTTAGAGAACGTAGGAAGTTTCCGATTTTTTTACGCTTCGCACGTTCAAAATCTTCCTGGGCTATACCAGTTTGCTTCAACTGTTCGATTTCTGCTTTGATCGTTTCCACCAAACGCTCTGGATCAGGTGTATCTCCACCGATGATCGTATACGCATAATCCTGCTCACTGCTGTAGTCAAAATCAAAGCTTTCCGTAATCAGCTCGCTGTCATACAAACGCTCATAGACAGCGGAGCTTGTGCCGAACGCGATGTCCAATACCAGTTTAGTAGTCAACTCGCGTTTTAACAAGGCCTCCTTGGTTAGACCGTTTTCCTTTTCCTTGATTCCAATCATGCATTTGGGCAGACCCACTGTTAAAAACGCTTCTACTTTCGCTTCCGCTGGCGCTGATGGCTCTTCTGGAAAAACGCGCGTGATTTGTGGCGCAGGAGGGAACTCCTTTGCTCCCTGATTTTCACGAATGAGCTTCATAATCGCTTCTGGTTCAAAGGAGCCCACGACCAACAGAAGCATATTGGCAGGATGATAAAACGTTTCATAGCACTGATACAAATTTTCTTTTGTAATATGAGAGATCGTCTCGATCGTACCCGCAATTTCAATGTTAATCGGATACTTCTGGTACATGGCCTTTAGAAGGTTCATGTACACCTTCCAGTCCGGATTGTCCTCGTACATGGTGATTTCCTGACCGATGATTCCTTTTTCCTTTTCTACACTGGCATCTGTGAAATACGGGTCCTGCACATAATCAAGCAGCAGATTCAGATTGTCATCTAACTTATCTGTGCATGAGAACAAATAAGCCGTACGATTGAAACTCGTGAACGCATTGCAGCTCGCCCCGTTTTTACTGAATTCGTGCATGACATCCCGATCTTTTTTCTCAAACATTTTGTGCTCTAGAAAATGCGCAATGCCGTCGGGAACATTGATTTCTTCCCCACTTCGGGTGCGGAAATGGCTATCAATGGAGCCGTAGCGCGTTGTGAACACAGCGTATGTTTTGCTGAAGCCCTGTTTGGGAACCAAATAGACTTGCAATCCATTTTGGAGAGCTTCATGATATACCGTTTCATTTACTTGTTCAAAATCAGTGGTCTGCATCTTATGCCTCTCCCTTCTTGTCCCGTAGCAGATAAATCGTATCGATCGTCACCTTGCTTGCTACTTTCTTGATATCCTCAATGGTCGCTTGGTTGATCCCCGCCAAAAGCTCTTCGATTTTCCGAGAACGTCCGCTAATCACACCGTTGTACGTAAATTCAATCATGCCGCGTGCGCTGTCCAATAGTTCGCGGAACTGGTTAGACAATGTCGCACGTGTCTGGCTCATTTCCTCTTCCGATATGGTTCCTTGTCGCATCAAATCAAGCTGCTGCTTAATGATCTCAACCGCACGCTGATATTTGCTTACATCAATCCCGGACATAATCATGAGAATCCCTTTGTGGCTCTCTAGCCTGGATACGGCATAGTAAGCGAGACTCTCTTTTTCACGGACATTGACAAACAACTTGGAGTGAGGAAAACCGCCTAAAATCCCGTTATATAGCAACAGGGTCGGGTAGTCCTCATCCTTATAAGTGATCTGCGTACGGCAGCCAATATTGAGCTTTGCTTGGTTGACATCGAGTCGATCGATCACTTCGCTTTCAGCAGATACGTCCTTCGCGGTCGATTCGATCTGTGGTTCTCCTACTTGGGAGCGTTCCAAGGGAATGTGCTTGCGAATAGCCTCGCTCACTTCCTGCTGCTCGACATCGCCCACCACGAACATATGGATTGGATTCGTCGTCGTTATTTCTTTAAAATATTGATACAGCTCCTGACCAGTGATCTTCGGCAAATCCGCCACACGACCTTGGACGAGAAGAGAGAATGGTTCCCCTTTACACATTTCTTCTGTCACGCGCTGGTTCGCATACTTCATTTTATCGTCGATCAAACTCTCTATCCGTTTACGAAGCGTCTCTTTTTCCTGTGCCATGTACTTTTCAGAAAAAGCGTTGTTTTGTACATATGGTCTGACGAGCATATCTCCTACGAATTCGATGGCCTTCTCCAAAAGTGAGGCTTCATTGGACAAATATTTTTCATTCGGTACTTCCATGTAAATTTGCAGGATTTGCCGTTCGCCCTTTTTCATCACATCGACATCAAAAATGGCACCGTACAGGAAATCCAAATGTGCTCGCAATAGCTTCGTTTCCGGAAAACGAGCGCTGGCACGTTTCATGACCATTGCAAGCAAAGCTGTTTTTGTTACGTGCTCCTCCGATAGCGCCTGTTCAATCATCGTCACGATCGTCGTGGTCTTGAACTTTTTGGTTGGAAGGATATGTACGTTCATCCCATTGACTTGGGAGCTTTGAAATGCAATTTCGTTTGTAGTAGCAGTCATAGTTCAATCTCCCTTCTCCATCAGCTTACTTCATATTCTTCTCTATTGTAACCAATTGTCAGGGCATCAAGCATCAGAATCTTCCATTATATATCCCAGTGCTTCATCCTATGCGCTCACGCAAGTCCCGTAATACGTAAATCACAGCGCTTCCATTGAATAAAAAAAGAGCGAACGGTGCCTTTTTATCAAAGGGCGTTCACTCTTTTCCTTACATATCCATTGCATCCCAGTCCCCGGAATCATCCGATGTGCTATGCTCTTCAACAAATCGACCGCAATCAGACGAGAGACAGAGCATGCCATCCAGTTGCTCATCGTGAAAGGGTAAGCCGTGGCTTCCCCCACAGTACGGACAAGTCCACATACGAAGGGCCTCCTTTTATTCGTGAAGGTACTCCGTAGTAGTTTGTCCCAATTTTAAAGGGGACTTTCCACTTTGTTTTGCTCCCAAACCCGCAAGTAATCATACGGATCAATTGCCTTCCCCGTGCTGTTACGATAGAGGCCAAAATGTAGGTGAGGTTCAAACATTCCCACTGTCCCCGTTCCACCGTAGCCTGTATCTCCAACAAAACCGATCAACTGCCCAGCTTTTATCGTTTTCCCAACATATAATCCTGGTGTATACGCCTGCAAATGAGCGTAATACATCCGATATTGGCCATTCTCATCCGTAACGTTTACTCTCCAGCCACCATACGTATTCCAGCCCACTTTGTTGATCGTCCCATCGGATACCGAGTAAATCGGAGTTCCTTTCGGTGCCATAATGTCGATGCCCTCGTGACTACGGACACTGCCGCTATTCGTCTCCGTCCACTCTCGATCAGATCCGAAGCTATCCCCATATGGCTCATACCAACTATTATCGTGGAAAGGAAACCGAAATTGTTTCCCAATCAATTGATCATCCGCAACTTTTGTGGCAATAGGGTGCTCAGTTCTTTGTGCCCCTTCTGGCAAAAATAAAACTTGCCCCACCAGTAACTCATCAGAAGAGAGAGGGTTATTTTTCTGAATGGCACTCATGTTCGTGTCGTGGCGAGCTGCAATTTTTGATAAGGTATCACCCTGTTGAACGACATAAGGATTCGACGAGTATTTGACACTCGTTGTCTTGTCTTCCACTGGTTTGGATTGTATGTATGCAACGGTCGTATTCTCATCCCATTGGACTTGATAACCAAATGCCTCGGAGATAAATCGGATCGGAACAAGCGTCCGCTTATTCACAATGGTTGGAGAGACATCCATCTTCAAGCGTTTTCCATCTACATACGCTGTCTGGCTACCAATCGTAAGGGATATATGCTTGCTTTTTTTGTTGAGTGATACTTTTTGAGTGGCGGCCTCGTAGCTTACTTCTGAGCCTGTTCCCTCGGCTACTACCCTTATCGGAACGAGCATTCGCCCATTTCGATGGATGGGCGCTACATCAGATTGGACACCCATTCCATCGACAACAACAGAAATAACAGGTCCTGGCTCTTTTGCAAAAACCATTCCACCGGGTATTGCTATCATCAGGCAAAAAACAAAAGCGCCTAGAATCCTGTTCCATCGATAACTGCTGTACTCACGTAGACAGCGGTTCATCTTTTTCCCTCCCCACACAATTTGCTAAAACGGATAGGACCGTTTTTGCGGACCGCAAGCAGTCACAAAAATTATCGCATAGGGGAAGTGACAGGTTCTAGACGCTAAATTTTGTCAACGAATGATTAACGCGATCCCGTATCGTAAGGTTTGCCGAGGGCAGCTGGAGCACTGGATCGTCCTACCAGACCAGCCATTACGAGAATCGTCAGTACGTACGGAAGCATGAAGATAAATTCAGTAGGAATGTAATTGGTCAATCCGAAGATTTGCACCAAAGACTTGATCGCTTGAGCGACACCAAAGAACAATGCTGCTCCCATCGCACCCATTGGATGCCATTTACCGAAGATCAAGGCCGCAATTGCGATGAAACCTTGTCCAGAAACTGTGTTATGGGAGAAGTTACTGGTTGTCGTCAAGGAAATCGTAGCTCCACCCAATGCAGCCAACAGCCCACTGATCATAACAGCCGTGTAGCGCATTCTCTTCACATTGATCCCGACTGTATCAGCCGCACGCGGATGCTCACCAACGGAACGCAAGCGCAATCCGAATGGTGTCTTAAAAATAACATACCAAGTAACGAATACAGCAATGAAAGCCAAATAGCTAGTCGGATACGCCTCAAAAACGGCATGTCCGATATAAGGAATTTCACTCAATCCAGGAATACTGAATTTGTTAAATACAGAGGTCAATGTTGTTGTTTGACCTGCTCCGTTGAAAATAATTTTGGTCAGGTAAATGGAAAGCCCCGCTGCCAAGAAGTTCAGGGCCACACCACTGACAGTCTGGTCCGCTTTAAATGTAACCGAAGCAACCGCATGCGGTAGGGCAAAAATAGCACCGGCAATCCCAGCTGCAATAAATCCGACCCACGGTGCCCAAGCTCCAAATGAATCTTGGAAAGCATAGGTCATTACGGCACCAGTAAAAGCACCGATAATCATCATACCTTCTAGCGCAATGTTCACGACACCAGAACGCTCCGAGTACAATCCACCCAATGCGGCAAAAATCAAGGCAGTGGAAAACACGATGGTATCATGAACGAGGTTGCTAAGAATTAATCCCCAATCCATCAGTTTCCACCTTCCTTTTTCTTCATCAAGATCGGCTTAACGAAAATTTTCACGATGCCATGTGCGGCAACAAAGAAAATAACAGAAGCAATCACGACGCGAATCAACTCAAACGGTACACCCGCACTAAACTGCATGCCGCTCGCACCGAATGTAAGAACCCCAAACAAGATGGCAGCAAGGATAACCCCGAACGGCGTATTTCCGCCAATCAATGCTACCGCGATTCCATCGAATCCATAGCCTGTATGCTGCGTCATAATCGCTTGATAGTGGAAAACGCCCAAAATCTCAGTAGCTCCACCAATTCCTGCAAACATACCACCAATGAACATGGCCTTTACAACATTACGATTCACGTTCATACCAGCATACTCAGAAGCATGCGGGTTCAAACCAACGGAACGCAATTCAAAACCAGACTTTGTTTTCCAAAGGATGATATAGAAGAAAATAGCTGCAAGTACAGCAATCAGTGTACCCCAGTGCAAACGAGCATTGTCAAACATTTCAGCGAGCCATCCAATGGTAATGATCGCAGAATCCTTTACCTCTTCAGATGTTTGCTTGCCCGCTGGAATAAAGAAAGCATTCATGATCCAGTTTGCAAAGTACAGCGCTACCCAGTTCAACATGATGCTGGTAATAACCTCATTGACACCTCGTGCTGCTTTCAAATAACCAGCAATGGCACCCCACAAACCGCCTGCTAAAGCACCTGCAAGGATAGCAAGTGGAGCATGAATGATAGCTGGAAGGTCAAAAGAAACACCTACGACAGTAGAAGCAATCATCCCTACGATAAATTGACCTTCTGCCCCGATGTTAAAAAGACCGGTACGGAAAGCAAAAGCTACAGCCAAACCTGTAAAGATCAAAGGGGTAATTTGGCGAATCGTTTCACCAAAGTTATACGCGCTTCCAAATACTTTTTTAATCAAAGCCGTATAGGCAGCGATTGGATCAAATCCACCTGCCAGCATTGCGATTGCTCCGGTCAAAAGACCAAGAATGATCGCAACGGCAGGAACGAGAAACGATTCTTTCGTGAAGACCGCAATAACTTTATTCATCGTTTCCCCCTCCTTGCATTACTTTTCCGCCGGACATCATCAAGCCGAGCTCTTGCTCCGTTGTTGATTTTGCATCGACAATCCCCACAATAGCTCCCTCATAAATAACCGCAATCCGGTCGGACACATTGATAACCTCATCCAGCTCCAAGGAAAGCAAGAGGACCGCTTTTCCTTGATCGCGTTGATCAATTAGCCTACGATGAATAAATTCGATAGCCCCTACGTCCAAGCCACGAGTAGGTTGAGCCGCAATCAGCAAATCCGGGTTCTTGTCCACTTCGCGGGCAATAATCGCCTTCTGTTGGTTTCCTCCCGAAAGCGCTCGTGCTGGCGTGTAAATACTCGGAGTCCGAACGTCGAATTCTTCGATAAGCTTAGCCGCATGCTTGTCAATAGCGCCATAATCAAGAAAACCGTTTTTGCAAAACGTTGGATGGAAGTACGTTTCCAATACCATATTTTCACTCATGGTGAAATCAAGAACCAATCCTCGTTTATGTCGGTCTTCAGGAATGTGCGACAATCCTGATTCTGAGATGTTGCGTGGATTTTGATTCGTAATTTCTTTGCCATTAAGAAGGACACGCCCACTTGTTGCCTTACGCAAGCCAGTTAATACTTCAATCAGTTCACTTTGGCCATTGCCGTCGACTCCGGCAATTCCGAGGATTTCTCCAGCGCGAACCTCTAGGCTGAGATTGTTCAGCGCATTCACACCACGGTTACCCATTGCAGTCACATTCTCTACGGCCAAGATGGTTTCTTTTGGTTTTGCTTCCGTTTTATCGACGCGGAAGTTCACTTCACGACCAACCATTTTCGCAGCCAAGTCGTCCGGATTCGTATTTTTTACCAATACGGAGTCAATAACCTTTCCTCGACGAATAATCGTAACCGCGTCACATACAGCCATAATTTCTTTCAGCTTGTGTGTGATCAGGATAATCGTCTTACCTTCTTTTACCAAGTTATGCATGATCTCGATAAGTTCATGGATTTCCTGCGGCGTCAATACAGCCGTAGGCTCATCAAAAATCAAGATGTCGGCACCGCGATAAAGCGTTTTCAAAATCTCTACACGCTGCTGCATCCCAACTGAGATATCCTGAATTTTTGCTCTCGGATCAACTTTGAGCCCGTATTGATTCGACAGTTTTTCTACCGCTTTCTCAGCGCTTTGAATATCTATCTTCAACCCGTTTTTCGGTTCATTTCCTAGCACAATGTTTTCCGTGACTGTAAATGTTTCTACGAGCATAAAATGTTGGTGAACCATTCCGATACCAAGTTCGTTTGCAATCCTTGGACTTGTGATCTGTACAACTTTCTCGTTAATCAGAATTTCGCCTTCATCCGGCTGATATAGACCAAACAAGATATTCATGAGTGTGGACTTGCCCGCGCCATTCTCTCCGAGCAGCGCATGAATTTCACCTTTACCTACAGACAGTGTAATACTGTCATTCGCAACAATGCCTGGGAACCGTTTTGTGATCCCTCTCATTTCAACCACTTTTTTTACCGAGTTCATGCATGCTCACCCCATTTTTCGGGTCTAGTGTGAAGGTAAAGGACAAGGCCAGTAGCTCAAACCAGCCTTGTCCATTTGCAGCTTCCTTGGTTTTTACTTATCAGGAACTGTGATTTCGCCTTTAACGATTTTTTGCTTGTATTCTTCAACCAGCTTCAGTACGTCTTCAGGAACATTCTTCGTAGAAGTGTCAGCCAGACCTACACCGTTTTCAGCCAGTCCGAGCCATTGTACTCCGCCTTTGAATTTACCCTCAGAAAGCTCTTTTGATACACGAATAACTGCTTCGTCAACACGTTTTACCATGGAAGTCAATGTAACTTCGTCGCCGAAAGTCAGGGATTGGTCTTTGTCAACACCGATTACCCATACGTTCTCGCCTTTAGCTTTACGGTCTTTTGCTTCGTTGAACACACCGTCACCTGTACCGCCGGAAGCGTGGAAGATGATGTCCACACCTTGACCGTACATGGAGGAAGCAGTAGATTTGCCCATGTCTGGTTTGTCAAAAGCACCCGTGTAAACTTTCACTACTTGAATGCTTGGATCTACAGCTTTTACGCCCGCTTCGAAACCAAGGTCAAAACGCTTGATTACCGGGATGTCAACGCCACCCACGAATCCAACCTTTTTCGTTTTGGTCATCTTCGCTGCAACTACCCCAGCAAGGAAGGAGCCTTCATGCTCTTTAAAGAGTACAGATGCTACGTTAGGAGCATCTACTTCAGCGTCGATAATCGCCAATTTTGCGTTTTTGTTTTCTTCTGCTACTTTTTTCAGGTGGTCACCCATCAAGAAGCCGATACCCCAAGTCAGATCCCAACCGTCTTTTACGAATTGAGTCAGGTTTGGTACATAGTCAGCATCTGATTTTGATTGCAGATAGTTTACGTTTTCTTTCGGGAGATTCATTTCGGTTTGGAGTTTTTGCAGCCCTTCCCAAGCACTCTGGTTAAAGGAGTTGTCGTTTACACCGCCAACGTCTGTAACCATACCTACTTTGATAGCATTAGCGGCTGGAGCGCCTCCATTGCTACCAGTTTGGCCTTGAGGCTGTGCTTCTTGTTTGCTTCCGCAGCCAGCAAGAACGAGCGACAGGCTGAGTGTTGCCACAGAAAGCACGGATAGAACTTTCTTCATCTGAGATTACCCCCTGTTTTTAGTTGATGAAATTGTTGAGTGAGGTTGCCCCCACTGTTACAACCGTCTCCGTACGACATGAAAGTGAATTTTGTCAGCTCTGAAGTAATTATGGGAGTATAGCACTGGCTTTTCACTTTCGTCGTAATGAATCTGTTTGAGCAAGAGCATGGGAGCAGATTTATCACAATGCAGCAGGTTGGAAACCTTTTCATTGTAGCCCACGGGTTCAATATCTGCTACAGCGTATGCGATCCTTACTCCTGTTACGCTCTCCAGCCATTTGAAGATAGACTCTCCACTTGCCGCATAGCCCTCAGGCACCAGATGTGCAGGAATGCGGTCCACACAATAAACCACAGGCTCACCGTCAGCCGTTCGAATTCGCTCTACTATGAGAACGCCTTCACCCGGATTTAAGGCCAGCCGCTTCCTCTCTTCTTCAGCAGATTCGCCAAAGGATGTTTTCAGGATCAAGGTTCCTGCCGTATATCCTTGACGCTCGATTGCATCCGTCACACTAAAGAGTTCCCCAATCCCACCTGAAAAAACAGGCTTTGAATTAATAAAGGTACCTACACCGTGTCTACGAATGACAATCTTCTCTTCCTCAAGAAGTCGGAGTGCCTCGCGAAGCGTCGCCCTGCTTACACCAAGCTGTTTGGATAGTTCGGCTTCAGAAGGGAGGCGTTCACCAGGATGAAGAAGTCCGGTTTCGATATCACTCTTGATCTTGTCCATTACCAAGAGAAACAGTGATCGAACATTCCCTTTGATGCTCATCATCATTCACTCCTGCTGTCCGCAAGCCATCCCAACAGGTAGGACGTCAGACCTCTGATTCGTATGAGACTTAATAACAACAATTTCCGTCAATCTCTTAGAAATTTTACATGAGGGGCGGGTATCATGCAAGCCAAATATTTATGAATAATAATGCAAAATGATTAATTTCAACAGGGATTTTTCTACTAAAATAGGAAAAAAGACCCTGCCAGTACAAATGTTGGCAAGGTCTCTCTTTATGAAATATTACTTTCTATGGACGGGCGTGGAAGACGAACCTCACGAGGCTTGCTTCCCTCATAAGGACCGACTACTCCTTGGGCTTCCATCATATCAATCAATCGTGCCGCCCGCGTATAACCGACACGGAGACGACGCTGCAACAAGGATGCCGATGCCGTTTGGGCTTCTGAAACGATTTGGACGGCTTGATCGTACAGTTCATCATCCACAACTGGCTGTTGCTCCTCCTGCACGTCACCCGGGATCATCTCTTCATTGTAGCGAACCTCTTGCTGTTCTTTTACAAAACGAACGACCTCTTCTACTTCCTTGTCAGATACAAAAGCTCCTTGAACACGGGTCGGCTTGGATGCCCCCATCGGCAGTGATAGCATGTCCCCTCTACCGAGAAGCTTTTCTGCTCCTCCCATATCGAGAATCGTTCTAGAGTCAGCCATGGAAGATACGCCAAAGGCAATGCGGGATGGAATATTTGCCTTGATCACACCCGTAATGACATCTACGGAAGGACGCTGGGTCGCGATGATGAGATGAATTCCGGAAGCACGAGCCATTTGCGCGAGTCGACAAATCGCATCCTCCACTTCTCCCGGAGCTACCATCATCAAGTCCGCAAGCTCATCGACGATAACGACGATATAGGGAAGTGGGGTGCCTTCCACTTGTGCATTGTACATTTCAATATTTCGGCTACCTGTTTTGGCAAACAAATTATAGCGCCGTTCCATCTCTGCCACGACTTTTTTCAATGCAACAGAAGCCCTTCTCGGGTCAGTCACAACTGGAGCCAACAAATGCGGAATTCCGTTGTACACATTCAGTTCCACCATTTTCGGGTCAACCATCATCAGCTTGACTTCTTCTGGTTTGGCCTTGAACAAAATACTCATGATTAATCCGTTAATACAGACTGATTTACCGCTTCCAGTCGCACCCGCTACGAGCAAATGGGGCATTTTGGTCAAATCGGCTACAATCGGCTCTCCGGAAATATCCCGGCCAAGAGCAACGGTAAGCTTCCCTGCTGCATCTTGATACTCGGGAGCTTCCAACACTTCTCGTAGTGATACGACCGCTACCTCCGAGTTCGGAACCTCGATACCGATGGCTGATTTCCCTGGAATTGGTGCCTCAATGCGGATATCTTTTGCTGCCAATGCCAATGCAAGATCATCCGTCAAGCTGACAATCCTGCTTACTTTTACCCCTGTAGCAGGCTGAACTTCGTAACGTGTAACAGCCGGTCCTCGATGTACCTCGGAAACAGTTGCATTGACGCCAAAGCTCTTCAGTGTCTGCACTAATTTTGCCGCATTTGAAGTATGATCGACGTCTTTACCTGTCGCACTCGCTTTGGGCCTTGCGAGCATTTGCAGACTTGGCAGCTCATACGGTATGGTATTTTTTTCTTCTCCGGTATCTATTGTACCGAAGATTTCTGCTTCTCCTTCAAGTGCAAACGTAATTTCCTGATTCGGTTTCGGTTGTGCAGCTCTCGCTTGATGACCAGGATTACTCGGTTCTTCATCCTCTTCCAGCGCAATGCGATCCGTAAAATCACGAATTAATGGGGCATTCAGTTGCTGGACTGCTTCCTCCTGATTAGCAGGCTGTGAATGAGGTTTTTGCTCTTTCAACGCCGTGACAGCAATGGCCTCGTTCTCTTCCGCCGATTGCTTTTGCTTGCGAGTCTCTTCGGCTTCCTTAGCTTCTTTCTTTCTCTTCTCGCTCTCTTCCTGCAAAAGCTGTACAGAGTCCTTCACTGTATGCTTGGCCTTTCCGTAAAACAAAGCGAGCTTGTCCTTGGCAAACATCAAAATGTTTACATAAGAAAGATTGAACAGAAACATCAGTCCCACGAGGAAAAGAAACACAATCACCAGACCAGTACCAATTGTTCCAACAAGACCATTTGTCACCGCAAAAAACAGAGCACCGATCATTCCTCCACCTACCCCGGTGGTGGACACTTTCTGACCATGATCCAGCCAAATCCTGTCCCATGTAACCTTAATAATGCTTTGCTCTGCAAATTTTCCATCTGCGGTAATTTGTTTGTACAAAATCATGTGATCCCAGGTCAAAATCGCCACACCAATGAGCGCTATCCCTAAGACGCGGTAAGTAAGCTTCGGTGACTTTCTCGTAAACATCATATGTATGGCCATACCGATCAGCAGAACAGGAATGATAAAATCCCATGAGCCCGCAATAAACCGAAATAGAAGTGCCAGTACATTTTTGCCCAGCCATCCACTCTCCAATAGCCCGATCAAGGACAGCACAATGATGAGAAGTCCCAGCAGCTCTATTTTGACAACTGAGGCCAATGCCGCTTGTGAACGCTCTTTTTTTCTCCTACTCAATGGCATGCCTCCTCCTCGTTATGTACCTAATGGAAAAAAGGCAGCCGTCGCGTGTTCGGCTGCTGTTCGTACTTCTCTAGTATAACACAGGAAATTCATAGAAATACAGGACTTCTTAGGCGAGCCACTCAGGTTGAAACTGAATTTTTTGTCCGGGTGCGTATTGCTCCTTCAGGTAGTCTTGCGGATCTGGACTAATCAGCCTGACGATTTTTCCTTCAAACGGTCCGGTTTGCTCAATGAGCATCGTGGCATGACCCATCGTTATCTCTTTTAGCTCTTGCTTCTCCACTTGCTCCATGTTCTCAAAAACCGTTTCCATCGGAATGATGGAGTATAAGATCATTGGAGTACACTCTCCTCGCCTTTTTGCGCTTTGATCAGTTCGTTCAGTTTTTTCAGCGCGCTACCAAGACCGCCAACTTCATCTATCAATCCATATTTCACCGCATCTACGCCAATCACATTGGTTCCAATATCTCGTGTCAATTCACCTGTTCGGGTCATTAGCTCACGGAACTTTTCTTCTGAAACTTTGGAGTGACGGGCAATAAAGCTTACTACACGATCCTGCATTTTGTCCAAGTACTCAAACGTTTGGGGCACACCAATGACAAGACCAGTCAAACGGATCGGGTGAATCGTCATCGTGGCTGTTTCTGCAATAAACGAGTACGAACCAGCAACGGCAATTGGAACACCAATGCTATGGCCACCGCCGAGTACAAGTGTGACTACCGGTTTGGACAAGGATGCTACCATCTCCGCAATTGCCAAGCCCGCTTCTACGTCCCCGCCAACTGTGTTCAAAATAACGAGAACGCCCTCTATTTTATTGTTTTGTTCTGCCGCAACCAATTGAGGAATGAGGTGCTCGTATTTGGTCGTCTTATTTTGTGGGGGCAACTGAATATGCCCTTCTACTTGTCCGATGATGGTCATACAATAAATATTGCTTTCGAGTTGTGGGACGTTTGTCTGACCCAGTTGCGTAATCGAATCGAGCAGTTTTTTCTTCGGATCTTCTTGCCCAGGTGCTTCTGATGGCGGCGAGGCAGCAGGCTCCTGATCATCAGTTGGTGATTGTGGCTGGGATTCCTTACTCGTTACCGCTGTGCTTGCAAACGGCGGCTTATTTAAAAAATCGCTAAATTGTTGATTCGACATGGATGATCCTCCCTCACTTTCCTCTGTAGTATGGATAAGGGGAGGAAAAATCATGCGCCCACAAAGGCAAAAAAAGCCAGAAACCCTTTTTCCAAAGGATTTCCAGCTCTTTATCGTGATCCTACACTTCCATGATAATCGGCAAGATCATCGGACGTCTGCGCGTTTGCTCGTACAGATAACGGCCTAATGACTCTTTTACGTTATTTTTCAGTGAAGACCATTCATTCACATTTTCTTCCATGCATTTGACAAGTGTTTGGGTCACTATGCGATTTGCCTCATCCAGCAGCTCTTCGGATTCACGCACGTAGACGAAACCGCGAGAAATGATGTCTGGACCTGACAAAATCGTGCCATTTTGTTTGCTGAGTGTAACGACAACTACCAGTATGCCATCTTGTGACAGTAATTTGCGATCTCTAAGGACGATGTTTCCTACATCACCAACACCCAAGCCGTCAATCAAAACGTTGCCAGCATGGACTTTTCCACCGTAACGGGCTTTGCCCCCTGAGAATTCAACTGTATCGCCGTTATCCAGCAAGAATGTGTTTTCTTCAGGAATGCCAACCTGGTCAGCAAGTAAGGCATGTGTTTTCAGCATGCGATATTCACCATGAACGGGAATAAAGTACTTCGGCTTCATTAGGTTAAGCATCAGGCGCAATTCCTCTTGGCTACCATGACCGGAGACGTGGACGGTTCCGTTAGGTCCATGGCCGCCATAGATGACATCTGCACCAATACGCGATAATTGATCGATCGTACGAGCCACATATTTTTCATTCCCTGGAATGGGAGTGGCTGCAATAATAACGGTATCCCCTGGAAGGATGTCAATTTTCCGATGGGCGGATCGGGCCATCCGAGTGAGCGCGGACATAGGCTCTCCTTGGCTTCCAGTTGATAAGATAACAACTTGTTCAGCAGGCAATTTGTTGATTTCATCGATCTCAACAATCAAGCCCTCTGGGACCAATAAGTACCCTAAGTCTCTGCTGATATTAATAACATTTTGCATGCTCCGGCCGACAACCGTCAATTTACGGTTGAACTGTGCTGCAGCGTCCACCACTTGTTGAATGCGGTGAACATTTGAAGCAAACGTAGAAACAACAATACGTCCAGATGCTTTGCTGAACACATCCATGAGTGCTTTTCCCACGGAGCGTTCCGATCCGGTAAATCCAGGCCGTTCTGCATTCGTACTGTCAGAGAGCAAGCACAAAACGCCTCTATCACCGATCATCGCCATTTTTGCCAGATCAGCAACCTGATTGTTAACAGGTGTTTGATCAAACTTGAAGTCTCCTGTATGAACGATGTAACCTTCCGGCGTATCCAAGCATACCCCTACACAATCCGGGATGCTGTGGTTTACACGGAAAAAGGTTGCCTTCATCTTACCGAGAACGACTTCCGAGTCGCTGTTGATCAATACGCGTTTTGTTTCGTTTAGGATGCCCGCTTCTTTTAACTTTGCATCAATTAAACCAAGGGTAAGTTTTGTCGCATAAACCGGGACTTTCAAATGCTTCAGCACATAGCTGAGGCCGCCGATGTGGTCTTCATGTCCATGCGTAATAATAATACCCCGAACCTTGTCGCGATGTTCCTCCAAGTAGGTGATATCCGGAATAACCATATCAATCCCCAGCATTTCCTCTTCTGGGAACTTCAATCCGGCATCAATCACCACGATGTCGTCACCGCTTTGTACCACGTACATATTCTTCCCAATTTCGCCGACTCCGCCCAGGGCGAAAACGAGAACAGAGTGATTCGTCTTTGCCAAAACGTGTAACCTCCTATATTTAGTTGTCATGTCCACTCAAAAAAACCGCCCCAAATCACTTGTTCTTATTATACCCGAAGTGAAATCATGAACACAAGGAAAAAGAGCCATCCCGGGAAGGAATGGCTCTTGAACTTCTATGGAGTTAAACAAGCAGAGAATGCACGAAGTCTTTTTCCTGTTCGTTCAGCTCGACTAAAGGCAGCCGAACGCCTCCCACTTGAACGCCGAGCTTTTCTAAAGCGACCTTGGTCGGTCCAGGGCTCGGGTACGCAAAGAGGCCTTCAAAAATCGGCAACAGCTTGCGATGGAGTCTTGCTGCCTCTGTATAGTTACCGGCAAAATAAGCGTCCATCATATCTGTCATTGGGCGGCCAACTACGTGACTTGCCACACTGACAATGCCCACTCCTCCGATAGACAAGATCGGCAAAGTTAAGCCATCATCGCCACTGTACAGCTCAAAGCCTTCCGGGGCATGCTCAATAATTTGCGCCATTTGCGACAAATTCCCGGAGGCTTCCTTGATGCATACCACATTAGGCAGCTCTGCCAAACGAAGTGTCGTTTCGGCAGTCATATTGACCACGGATCTTCCCGGCACATTATATAGCATCACGGGCAACTCAGTCGCTTCCGATAATGCCTTGAAGTGTGCGTAAAGCCCTTCCTGCGATGGCTTGCTGTAATAAGGAGCAACGACCATGACAGCGTCTACGCCAATCGATTGTACAGCTTGGGTGAACTCAATACTTGAGGCTGTATCATTGCTGCCTGTTCCTGCAATGATGTGGCATCTTCCTTTTGCGTAGGAAACCACATGGCGGAAAAGATCGAGTTTCTCCGTACGGGATAAAGTAGGTGATTCACCCGTGGTACCACTCAATACGATTCCAGTTGTTCCATTTGCAATCAAATGGTCAATCAGTCGCTCTGTTTTATCGTAATCGACTTGTAGCTGCTCATTAAAAGGCGTTACCATTGCGGTAACCAGTCGACCAAAACGTGCCACTACCTCTCCAACTCCTCTTTATCGTGATCAGTAGGTATTTAAAGTCAGGATATGCTCTTACTTATGTTGAACATGCAGGTTGAACTGCTGATGAAGTGCGCGAACCGCCTTCACCATATCCATTTCATGCACGAGTACCCAGATGGTTGTATGAGAGTCTGCCGATTGAAGAATTTGAATATCTTCTTGTGTAAGTGCCTCCACGATTCTTGCCATCACGCCGGGCACGCCCGTCATCCCTGCACCAATCACGGACACTTTCGCGCAATGCGGCAAAAGCTGCGGCTCGTATCCCATTTCCGTTAACAAACGAGCAGCTTTTTCTCCCATTTCATCATGGACTGTGTAAGCGACACCCATTGGGTTCACATTGATGAAATCTACACTGATGTTATTGGTTGCCATCGTTTTGAAGACTTGCAGCTGTGTATCGTAAGACCCTTCTTTGTTCGCGACCTTAATTTGAGTAATGTTCGGTACATGAGCAATTCCCATAACGACTCTGTCGTTTACTGTGTAGCCCATTTTCCCAATCTCCAGCATAGTCGTAACAAGTGTACCGGGGTCGTCCGAAAACGTAGAGCGAACACGAATCGGCACGTTTGCGTGCATCGCGATCTCCACCGCTCTAGGATGAATAACTTTTGCACCCAGGTGAGCCATGTTGCAAATTTCCGTGTAAGTCACCATACCGAGCCGCTGCGCTTCCTCAACGATCCGCGGGTCTGCGGTCATGATGCCTTCCACGTCGGTGAAAATATCCACCGTTTCAGCCTTCAAGGCGACACCGAGAGCGGTTGCAGTCGTATCGCTTCCGCCCCGTCCCAGTGTCGTAATTTCCCACTCGGCTGTACGTCCCTGAAATCCTGGGACGATCACAACTTGACTTTCCTGCAAGTCCTGCAAAATGCGAGCTGGATCGATCGACATAATTTGTGCATTCGTAAAGTCGTCGCTCGTCACTATATTTGCCTGACCGCCTGTCAAAATTGTTGCTTTTATTCCCCGTGCATTTAGCATGCTGCACATGACTGTAGCAGAGATGATTTCTCCGGTATGCATCAGCATATCCATTTCTCTACTCGGCAGTTGGTTCCCATTCGCACGAACCAACTGCAAAAGTGTATCGGTCGCATATGGATCGCCCTTGCGCCCCATCGCCGATACGACAACGACGAGGGCATAACCCTCATCAATTGCTTTTTCCATATGGTAGATTGCCCGCATCCGGCAATCCTCCGTCGTCAAGGAAGAACCACCGAACTTCTGGACGAGAATCTTCACTAACCTCTCCCCTATACTCTTGCTTTTATGAGTTCTTCAGCGATTTGTACTGTATTCCATGCTGCACCCTTGAGAAGATTGTCAGAAACGATCCACATATGCAGTCCACGAGGATGATGGAGATCACGACGCACCCGGCCCACGAATACTTCCAGTTTGCCTGTTGCATCAGTAGCGAGTGGATACTGCTGTTCCTCCGGCGCATCTACTAACGCGATACCCGGAGCGTTTTTCAGCAGGGCTTTTACTTCTGCCAGATCGTAATCCTGTTTCAGCTCTACATATACCGACTCGCTGTGGCCGTAGACCACTGGAATACGTACGCAAGTAGCTGAAACAAGTACAGTGTCATCACCGAAGATTTTTTTGGTTTCATTGACCATTTTCATTTCTTCATAAGTAAAACCATTGTCGGTGAACACATCAATCTGCGGAATCGCGTTGTACGCAATCTGATGATGTACAGGCAATTTGCCTACGGGAAGTACGTTACACTGCGGTTCTTTACCATCCAAAATGTCTCGACTCTGGTCGAGCAATTCATTGATCGCAGATTGACCTGCACCAGATACTGCCTGGTAAGTAGAAACGATAATTCTGTCTATACCAAAACGATCATACAGGGGTTTTAGAGCGGCAACCATCTGAATCGTGGAGCAATTCGGATTCGCAATGATTCCATTATGAGCGAGCGCAGCATCCATGTTTACTTCTGGCACAACGAGAGGAACATCTGGGTCCATCCGGAATGCGCTGGTATTGTCAATGACAACTGCTCCATGACGCACTGCGTGATGAGCCAGTTCCTTGCTGACAGATCCACCAGCACTAAACAGGGCAAAATCAACCCCTGCAAAACTGTCTGGAGTCGCCTCTTCCAGTACAATTTCTTGCCCCTTGAAGGTGACTGTTTTTCCTGCAGAACGTCCAGAAGCAAGCAGCTTAAGCTGTTTGATTGGGAAGTTGCGCTTTTCTAATAGTTGAATCATCTGCTGTCCGACTGCACCAGTCGCACCGACTACAGCAACATTGAAAGTCAGTTGGTTTGCCATCTCTTACTCTCCTCCTAATCGCGAAAAAGCAGGTTTATTGGTTTTTCTGTAGTCTTATTAGTAGTTAAATCTCTCGATGAGCAAGGGTTGCAATTGTCGACCTTCCAAAGCTGCTTCGCATGTTTCCAATAGGAGATCCATACGAGCTACAAGCGAATTCGGTTTTTTATCCGGGGCATCCTGCCCGAATGGCACGAAATACATATTCTTCGCAGCCAACAGCTTGGCAATATTGGCTGCATTTAATCCCAGACCATCATTGGTGGATATGGCAATCACAATAGGTCGCAAATTACGCATGGTCGCTTTAGCTGCCATCAGTACGGCACTATCCGTAATGGCATTCGCTAGTCGACTCGTCGTACTGCCTGTGCAAGGCGCAATCAGCATGACATCCAACAACTTGGAAGGTCCCAACGGCTCAGCCTGAGGAATCGTCGAAATAAGTTCCTCCCCTGTCAGTTCCTTGATTTGTTGCTGCCAGCTTTGCGAAGTACCGAAGCGTGTATCCGTGGTCATAATCGTATTCGATACAATCGGAACCACTCTTGCTCCAGCATCCACAAATCGCTTAATTTGCGGCATCGTTTCCTCAAAGGTACAATGCGATCCAGACAAACCAAATCCAATGGTCTTTCCCTGAAGTTTACTCATGTTGCATCCCCTCCTGGCGCTTTCCTTTGATCCGCAATCAGACGAGACAATGTTTGGGCCAAAATTTGTCCAGCGGTTTTAGGTGCAACGATTCCAGGTAATCCGGGAGCAAGAAGAGCTTTGATCCCTCGTCTTTCAGCGTAACGAAAATCTGTTCCTCCTGGCTTGGAGGCAAGATCAAGAATAAACGCCGATTGAGGCATTTGAGCAATCACTTCTGCCGTGAGTAATAATTGCGGGATGGTATTAAAAATGAAATCAGCATTCGTAACCTGTTGCCTTACTTCGCTTATATGGAAGGGAGTCAATCCCATCTCATAAATGCGTGCCAAGTGTTCTTGACGTCTGGCCCCAACTCTTACGCGGGCCCCTAACGCATGCAATGCTCGAGCCATGGACAAACCTGTTCGGCCCAATCCCAGAACAATTGACTGTGATCCATGAATCGTAATATCCGTATGCTGAATCGCCATCATTAACGCTCCCTCTACAGTAGGGATAGAGTTATAGATAGCTACGTCATCACGATCCAAGAGCTCCACGAGAGGAAGCCGTGTGGAAGCCAATAGTTTTTTCAGATAAGGCTTTGCCATTCCCGTGTAAACCACGCAATGACTCGGCAGACTTGCCACATGTTCATCTAGCAATTGCAGTTGTTTGGAGCAGAAAATACTTTCCACGTATCCTTGATCATCGGTCCCTACGATGGGTAGGATGAGGGCGTCCACGTCTTTCAACACATCGCATGTTAATGGTTTCTTCGTTGCCCCTGTAAAATTACTTTCCAGGTTGTCGAAGCCAACTAACGTGACGCTAGCATCCAGTTGTATGCATCGCTTAATGACTTCCAACTGGCGAGCGTCTCCGCCGATGAAGGCAACATGTATGCCCGTTAGCATGCTGCGTTCCCCTTTCCACACATTTTACTGCATTAAATGATCGGAACGCAAAGGTTTTCCTTTTGGAAAAGTTGACGGAAATCCATGCGGTCTACCCCCATCCTATTCCGCTCCTGCTACTTCGGTGACAGTAGCGCCTACTTTTGAGAAGCTTGTGCCTCAGGCGCTTTAAGCTGGATGATGACCATATCTGGCCCAATTTTTACGATGGAACTCCACGGGATCACGAGGTCCTCTCGTTTCTTTCCGAACCCAAAGAAACTACCTCCTGGCAAGATGATGGATTGAATCGTACCGTTTTCGGGATGGATGACTAAATCGGAATCACTGATAACCCCCATTTTCTCTCCGTTGTCCAGTCCGATAATCTCCTTCCCACCCAACTCGCTCAAGCGCATGGAGAAGCCCCCTTTGTCCTTTCATTTACTGTTGATATACGCAAAAAAATCCGGGCTATGCCGGATTTTTCCCTACAACAGAATATCGTTTTTCACATTTTCAGGGAAGCCATCGAGTGGACTCACCATCGCCATAGACATCTTGGAACGGAACAGCTGCTGCGCCACAGCCAAAACAGAATCATGAGAAACGCGGTCAATTTTGGCGATGATCTCATCTAGACTAAGGTGACGGCCCAGTAAGAGTTCATTTTTGCCAAGGCGACTCATACGGCTATTCGTGCTTTCCAAGCTGAGCATCAGGCTGCCTTTCAGCTGCTCTTTTCCTTTGTTCAGCTCTTTGTCCGTAATTCCATGATCAGCGACATCGCGCAGGACACGCGAGACAATGTCAAATACCTGTCCTACTTGCTCTGGTGCCGTTCCTGTATACACATGGAACGTACCCGCTTCTTTATAGGAAGAGTGATAGGAATAAACAGAGTATGCCAATCCGCGTTCTTCTCGAATTTCTTGGAATAGACGCGAGCTCATACTACCACCCAGCACATTGTTCAGCAAAATCAAGGAGTATACTTCAGGATGTCCTACCTTAAACCCAGGTAAAGACAGGCACAAATGCGCTTGCTCTGTTGCCTTATGATGCGCGATTACATTTCCAGCAAAATCTGGGGTAGACAAGGTCGGCATAATGCCTGGACGCGAGAAAGCTTGAAAGCGCTTTTGGATATCTTCAATCAAACTGTCTTCAAAATTACCCGCTACCGTAATCACCGTATTCGTCGGCAGATAGTGCTGATCAATATAAGCGAGCAAATCGTCACGCTTCAAGCTGCGCAGGACATCTTCCGTACCTAAAATCGAATAGCCTAGCGGGTGTGTGCTGTATGAAGCGCGTGCAATCAAATCATGCACCAAATCATCTGGCGTGTCTTCATACATGCTAATCTCTTCAATGACGACGTTCTTTTCCTTTTCCAACTCATCTGCATCAAATACCGAGTTGAAATACATATCGGAAAGAACATCGAGAGCAATAGGAGCATGTTGGTCGAGCACCCTTGCGTAATAGCAGGTATACTCCTTCGAAGTAAAGGCGTTCACGTTCCCACCAATCTCATCAAAGGTTTCCGCAATTTCCTTTGCAGAACGAGTTTTTGTACCTTTAAAAAACATATGCTCGAGAAAATGGGAGATCCCGTTGTTTTTCTCATTTTCATATTTCGAACCAGTCCCTACCCAGATGCCTAAGGCAACGGAGCGAACGGACGGAATCCGTTCCGTCACGATTCGAAGACCGTTATCACACGTATGACGTTGTATCACGTAAATCCTCCTCGGTTGTTCATCTGTCTCTACCCGAAACCTCGGGGAATTTCTTGTAAACACGTCTAACTATAGCAAACTTCCTTTGTCTCCACAATAAATGAACATGTAATTACGGTGACGGGAGTCTACGACTCGATATAACCTCCGAAACAGTCGTCGGCTGTAGCCCCTTCTTTTTGGCGATCGTCAGAAGTTCATCTAAACTCGCCTCGGAGGTAGACGTAGGGTGCATGAGCACGAGGACACCCTTCTCCATTTTTCGGCTTATTTTATTGATCACATAAGCTGGCGATGGTTTCTGCCAGTCAATTGTATCTGCCGTCCATAGAATCGTCTTCATTTGAAAAGACGAGTCCGCGATTTGTACAACGCGTTGGTTAAAAGCACCAGATGGCGGCGCAAAAAGGGTAGGCTTCACTTCCAGCGTTTTAAAAATAACATCTTGCGTACGACTTATCTCTTGATGAATCCTCTGTGTTCCCAGTCTGTTCATATCGGGATGGGAATACGCATGATTACCAATCTCATGGCCACGTGCCAAGATCTTTTTTGCTTCTTCGGGGTAACGTTTTACCCAAGAGCCATCCAGAAAGAACGTTGTCTTTACCTTATGTTTATCGAGTGTATTGAGCATCGAGTCGAGATACTCATTTCCCCAAGCCACGTTGATCATGAAAGAAATTGCTGGTTTATTTGGATTTCCTCGATAGATGGGTTGTGCTCCCAATTGCTCAAGCGAAACCGCTGGGGGTACTTCCTTGTATACGAGCAAATCCGGGCTGGATACACCCGCAGCCAGCATTTTATTGAGCGATTCTTCTACATCGACTACACGTCCATTATAGCCGGGAATCGCCTTCCACGTCTGATCAACGACGGCATCGATCGGCTCTTCCTCTCGGCCCTCTCGCCACTTTTCAATCTGCGCCCGTAAACGCGCTTTTTCATTTTCGTTTCGATCCCCAGTCACTACGTGGACATTTTTGATCGTGCTAATGTAATGATGAATAGGCTGATAATTCAAGAGAACAATCAGCGCTGCTCCATATATAAATATGAACAAAAGTCTCCTGGTCCTATTCGTCATTAGGGCGTCGCCCTCCTCTATCGATCGTACGAGTCTCTCTTGTCCAATGTATGAGAGGATGGGACGACTTAGACATACGAAACGGGAGCATTCTGGCATAGAAAGAAAAAAGCTTCCGTACACGAATTTCTTCGAGTGACGAAGCCTTTTGTTTTTCTTTATTCTGCTTTTGTTGGTGTTTCAGCAGCTTGTTCCGCAGCAGCTTGTTCTTTCAAAACTGCTTTGCGAGAGAGATTCACACGACCTTGGTCGTCGATCTCGGTCACTTTCACTTGTACTTTATCACCAACCGCGACAACATCTTCTGTTTTGGCTACACGCTCTTCAGCCAGTTGAGAGATGTGGCACAAGCCCTCTTTACCTGCGAACAACTCGATGAACGCCCCGTACTTCTCTACACGTTTTACTGTTCCCAGGTACACCTGACCAACAGCTACTTCACGAACCAGATCTTCAATGATTTGTTTCGCGCGCAGATTTGCTTCGTGGTTGATGGATGCGATGAAGACACGTCCATCTTGTTCAATGTCGATTTTTACGCCGGTTTCTTCGATAATCTTATTAATGACACGACCTTGTGGACCGATTACATCGCGAATTTTCTCCGGATTGATCGTCATAGTCATGATTTTTGGTGCATAAGGAGACAGTTCTTTGCGTGGTTCGGAAATCGTGCTCATCATATGGTTCAGAATGTGCAAACGACCTACACGCGCTTGTTCCAAAGCCAACTCTAAAATCTCACGGTTGATACCGGAAATTTTGATGTCCATTTGGATAGCTGTTACACCAGCCTCTGTACCCGCTACTTTGAAATCCATATCTCCCAAATGATCTTCCATACCTTGAATATCAGTCAGGATCGAGAAAGATTTCTCATCTTTGCTCATGATCAAGCCCATCGCAATACCTGCTACTGGTGCTTTGATCGGTACACCTGCATCCATCAAGGCGAGTACGCTCGCGCAAATCGACGCTTGGGATGTGGAACCGTTGGATTCAATTACTTCTGATACGAGACGAATGGTGTATGGGAACTCAACCTCAGATGGAATGATCGGCTCGATTGCACGCTCACCCAACGCTCCGTGTCCGATTTCACGACGACCCGGAGGACGCAACGGACGTGCTTCACCCACGCTATACGGCGGGAAGTTGTAGTGGTGCATGAAGCGCTTCGATTCTTCCAGACCGAGTCCATCGAGAATTTGAACATCTCCCAGCGCGCCCAATGTACAAACGCTCAGTGCTTGCGTCTGACCGCGGGTAAACATAGCAGAGCCATGTGTACGGGAAAGAATGGTTGTCTCACTGGACAGTGGACGGATTTCGTTCAGAGCTCGTCCATCAGGGCGAACTTTCTCGTCAGTAATCAGACGGCGAACCTCGTCCTTGACAATATTGCCAAGTACTTCGCTAATCATCTTTTCCTGCTCTGGATATGCCTCAGCATCCTTGGCTGCAAAATGCTCTTTGGTTTCTGCCTTGATATCGTCAATGGCATCGTAGCGTGCTTGTTTTTCTTCGATGCGAACAGCTTCTTTCAAGCGAGCTTCCGCATATGCACGTACAGCTTGATCGATTTCAGGATCAACCTCATGCAAGATGACTTCCATCTTTTGCTTGCCAATTTCGGACACGATCATGTTCTGGAATTCTACCAGTTGCTTAATCACGTCATGACCAGCCATGATCGCTTCGAGCATGATTGCTTCCGGTACTTGGTTCGCAGCTGCTTCCACCATGTTAATCGCTTTATGCGTACCTGCGACAGTCAGGTGAATATCGCTTTTCTCTGCTTGAGCTACTGTAGGGTTAATGACGAACTCTCCGTCAATTCGTCCTACGATTACTCCTGCAATCGGGCCTTCAAAAGGAATCTCCGAGACGCATAGCGCTGCGGAAGTACCGATCATCGCAGCGATTTCAGGTGAGCAGTCTTGATCCACAGACAGAACAGTATTTACGATTTGTACATCGTTACGGAATCCTTCTGCAAAAAGAGGGCGGACAGGGCGGTCAATCAAGCGGCTGGCCAAAATGGCCTTTTCGCTTGGGCGTCCTTCTCTTTTAATAAAGCCGCCAGGAATTTTCCCAACCGCGTAGAGACGCTCCTCATAGTTGACAGTCAATGGAAAGAAATCAAGTGGTTTTGGTTCCTTCGAGACTGTAACTGCGGACAGGATTGCTGTATCGCCGTAACGAACCAAGACCGAACCATGCGCCTGTTTAGCCATTTTGCCAAATTCCAGGGTCAGTTTTCGGCCTGCCAGTTCGAAGTCATATGTACGGTATTGTTGCTCCATGATGCTAGCAGTCCTCCTTCACAACAATGTGCGTTTACACACTTTGTTTTCTACCTATATGTATTATTTCCTGCCAAGATAAAAATTAAATGGCTACCTTTGGCAGTCTTTCTAGATAATAAAAAAAGCTTCTTTTGAAGCTAATTGAAACTAACAGATACGGCACAAGCCTTTTACTCGTTTCGGATGGGCTTAGCGCATTTCTACGCTAAGCCCTCCTACACGATAGAAAAAGCGGGTAGAACCCGCTTTTTACAAGACGCTGATTAGCGGCGCAGACCCAGGCGGTCTACAACCGAACGATAGCGTTGAACATCTGCTTCACGCAGGTATGTCAACAGGTTACGACGTTGACCAACCATTTTCAAGAGACCACGACGGCTGTGGTGATCTTTCTTGTGCGTACGCAAGTGTCCGTTCAGATTGTTAATGTTTTCGGTCAAGATAGCGATTTGCACTTCCGGTGAACCGGTGTCGTTCTCATGAGTACGGAACTCTTGAATCAGTTGAGTTTTACGTTCTTGAGTCAATGCCATCATGACTCACCTCCTCATTTTTTATACCGTTCGCCGAGTCTGCCGTCGGTGAGAATCGGACAGCCAAGCTACGGTTATCTGTACAACGTTTTGAATTATAGCATACCATTTTGTGAAAAGCAAAGAGAATCCTTTACGAGATTCCTTCCGCGAATTTTTGCTTCGCCGTTTGAACATCTCGTCCTATTTGCGCGATGAGTGCATCGACTCCAGCAAATTTCTGTTCTTCCCGGATGTAGAACAAGAACTCTACCTCTACTGCTTTGTCATAGATTTCACCAGAGAACTCAAAAATGTGCACTTCTAGTGACTTTTCTTTTTTCTCCAGTTCGAATGTTGGCTTGATCCCAACGTTCATGACACCATAGTAGCTCTGTTCATCCACGGTAAAGCGAACGCCGTAGACCCCATTCTTTCCGATCAAGTACGGCTGATTCACTTGGACGTTCGCTGTAGGAAAGCCAATGGTTCGACCGCGTTTGTCACCATGCACAACTGTTCCGCGCACTTTGTAGGAGCGGCCTAGCAAATGGCGAACCTGCTCGACATCCCCATGATGGAGGTATTCACGGATGATTGTACTGCTCACTTTTTCACCCAAGCGATTTACCGGACCCACGATGTCGAGCCCGTAGCGACCTTTGCTCATTTCTTGCAAGGTATGGGCAGTCCCCATCCCGCGATAACCAAAGGTGTAGTCGAAACCAACGACAATATGGCGGCATTCCAATGGAAGAAGGCACTCTGTGATGAAATCTTCTGGATAAATTGCCGCAAAGCTAATATCGAACTTCATCACATATGTAGTGTCTACGCCCATCTTTTCGAACTGCTCGAGCTTGTCTGCAAGTGGTGTCAAATAGCGGGTATAACCGCTTTGCCCCAATACTTCTCGTGGATGCGGATCAAAGGTCACTACCGTACTTTGCCATCCGTTTGCTTTCGCTGTATCAATCGCCTTTTGGATTACACGGCGATGCCCAATATGTACACCATCAAAGTACCCCAGTGCAATCGCACAAGGATTCGCTTGCAGGTCAGACGGAAACGGGTATGTTAGGTAGATCGTTTTCACGGATTACACCTCGGCTGGAAAGACTTTTTCTGGTTTGGCGAAAAGTCCTTTGTCTCCGCGGCATACACGATGAATGCCAAGTAAATCTTCCCCCGCAAACAAGCAAATCAAACTTCCTTCCTCCGCAGTGACGCCCGGAAGTGCAGTCGCAAGTCCATTACGTACTGCTTTGATCCGTTCTGGCTTGACCTGAAACGATGGTAAGAATGAGATTGCCTGGGGGATGGAGACCAAGTGACGGGAAATATCTTCCCCGCTTGCTGCCTGTTCCTCGATTTGCTGGAGGGGGATTGCCTCTTGCTCCTGGAACGGGCCACTTTTAATTCGCCGCAACAGCTTCATATGGGCAGGATAACCCAGAGCGCGTCCGAGGTCAACACATAAGGTGCGCATGTATGTGCCTTTGGAACACGTGCACGTAAATGCCACATCGACAGTGTCCCCATCCACGCTAATCTTATGAAGCGTCAGCTCATAGAGCGTCACTTTCCGTGCCTGCCGCTCGATCACCGTGCCTTCACGAGCCAGGTCGTACAGCCGCTTGCCGTTTACCTTTACCGCAGAGAACATCGGAGGTACCTGCTCCATTTCACCCAAAAAGGATTCGAACAGCGCTTGAATACGCTCCGTCGTAATCGATGCTGCATCTACTCCAGCTTGCTCCACCACTTCTCCAGAAGCATCTTCCGTTGTGGTCGTAGAGCCTAGGCGCATGACTACATCATAACGCTTAGGCAGCTCTTGCAAATATTCAACGAGCCTCGTTGCGTGTCCCACACAAATGGGGAGTACACCCGTTACATCTGGATCAAGTGTACCCGTATGCCCCACTTTTTTCGTTCCATACAATCGACGAATACGTGCTACACAATCATGGGAAGTCATTCCAGCTGGTTTGTCGATAACCAGCACGCCGTTCACGTTACTCATCGAATTTCACTCCTACTGCATCGTCCAGCACAGTCCATACTTTTTTCTGTACTTCTAAAAGTGGTCCTTTGATCGTACATCCTGCTGCTTTTGCGTGTCCACCGCCACCGAGCTGCTTCGCAATGACAGCTACGTCAACCCGATCGCGAGCGCGCATACTCACCTTGACTACTCCCAGTTCTGCTTCCACAAAAGAAACGCCTACCTCGACTCCCTCAATGTTGCGGCAGTAATTCACCAATCCACCAGCATCTTCTCGCTCTGCACCCACTTCGGCAAAATCTGCTGCTGAAACAGTGATAGAGGCGACCAAATTTTGATGGGACAGTTGCAAGGTTTGCAGAGCCCGTCGCAGTACTTTCACATGGGCAAAAGTAATTTCCTCCAGACAACGCTCTGCTACGTCTCCTGGCTTCACACCGTAACCAAGTAATTGAGCAGCAATTTCCATGACGCGCGGTGATGTATTCGAATAGCGGAAACCACCTGTATCTGTCAGAAGGCCGGTATAGATGCACAGCGCAAGCTCTTCGTCGAAAGAAACCCCTGCTGCTTCTGCAACATCAAACAAAATTTCTGCTGTTGCGGCTGCATCCGGACGAATCAGATTGACCGTTCCAAAATGATCGTTGGTCGGGTGGTGATCGATATTCAGCAAAGCAGCGCCAGACGCAAATAAAGACCGTACATCGCCCATCCGCGACTCATCCGCGCAGTCTACAGCGATTACGGCCCCGAACGTCTCGTTCAGTGGTTGTTTGCGCAGGTTATAAAGACGGTCAAACCGCGGCAAGAAGTTAAACTTGATCGGTGTTTCCCCTTCGTTTACAACCACATACTCTTTTCCCAATTGCTCTAGCATGAGCACGACTCCCAAAGCAGATCCTGTAGCATCTCCGTCAGGACTTACATGAGAAAGAACCAGGAAGCGGTCGTGCTCCTGCATAAACCGCGCCGCTTCCTGTACTGCTACTTGATTAGGATTCATCCTGTTTCTCTCCCTCTGTGGAGATTTCCCGCAGGATTGATTCAATTTTGCTGCCGTAGTCAATGGACTCGTCCAGCTTGAATACAAAATCAGGAATGTGACGCAGCTTTACGCGTTTCCCGATCTCCGTACGCAAATAACCTTTTGCTTTTGTCAAACCAGCAAGAGAAGCTTTACGCTCTTCCTCACTGCCAAAAATGCTGACAAAAACCTTCGCCAATTGCAGGTCACTGCTTACCTCTACATCTGTTACTGTTACAAAACCGACACGAGGATCTTTGAGTCCACGCTGCAATACGAGGCTCAGCTCTTTTTTGATTTCTTCGCCTACGCGGCTAATCCGTGTTTTATTCATCGATTTTTCACCTCCGCTGACTGTTCATTAATCGTAGTATTCCGTATCCACACGAATCAACTCTACATCTGGATGGTTCTCTACAAATCGAACGACAGTCTGCATTTCTTGTTGTAAAAAAGAGATCTCATTAGCAACGGCAGCGATACCCAACACGGTACGCTGCCATTGCTCGAGATAAGCCACCTCTGCTGCGGAGACGTTAAATCGGCTCCGCAGCTTGCCGATCAGACTTTTGACGATGGCTCGTTTTTCTTTCAGGTTTTGGCTAGCGGGCAGAAACAGTTCAATCTGCACACCTGCTATCATTATTGTTTCACTTCAACCATGACAAATGCTTCGATTACGTCGCCGATTTTGAGGTCATTGAAGCGTTCCAAAGTCAGACCACACTCATAGCCTGCTGCAACGTCTTTCGCATCATCTTTGAAGCGCTTGAGGGTATCAAGCTTACCTTCATAAATCACAATGCCTTCACGGATCAAACGCGCACCAGCATCGCGGCTCAATTTACCTTCAGTCACATAGCAACCAGCAATGTTTCCGACTTTGGATACTTTGAACACTTCACGAATCTCAGCTTGGCCGATAATGTTTTCTTTGAAGACTGGATCAAGCATACCTTTGAGAGCAGACTCGATCTCTTCGATTACAGTGTAGATGACACGGTGCAGGCGAATGTCGATCTTCTCTTGTTCAGCCATGCTGCGTGCATTCGGTTCAGGACGCACGTTGAAGCCAATGATGATCGCATTTGATGCATTTGCCAACGTAACATCGGACTCCGTAATCGCCCCAGCACCTGTATGAATGATTTTCACACGTGTACCGTTGACATCGATTTTTTCCAAAGAACCGCGCAGAGCTTCTACAGAACCTTGTACGTCACCTTTTACAATCAGGTTCAGCTCTTTGATGTCGCCTTCTTGGATGTGCTGGAACAAGTCATCCAAAGAAACGCGGGAGCTTTCACGACGCTCGGATTCACGCTGCTTGGATGCACGTGCTTCCCCGATGGCGCGCGCCTTTTTCTCGTCTTCAAAGACACGGAATTGGTCACCAGCTTGTGGTACATCATTCAGACCAGTGATTTCTACTGGCGTAGATGGACCCGCTTCCTTCAGACGACGTCCTTTGTCGTTCACCATTGCACGTACACGTCCGAATGCGGAACCTACTACAATCGGGTCACCAACGCGCAGGGTACCTTGTTGAACCAGAATGGTTGCAACTGGACCGCGTCCCTTGTCAAGCTCAGCTTCTACAACAGTACCGCGAGCGCGCTTGTCTGGGTTTGCTTTCAGTTCTTGTACTTCGGATACGAGCAAGATGTACTCAAGCAGTTCTTCGATACCTGTACGCTGTTTCGCGGACAATGGGGAGAAAATCGTCTCGCCGCCCCACTCTTCGGCAACCAGCTCGTATTCGGTCAGTTCTTGCTTGATACGATCCATATTGGCTTCTGGTTTATCAATCTTGTTTACCGCTACGATGATAGGAACATTTGCTGCTTTTGCATGGCTGATTGCCTCTACGGTTTGCGGCATAACACCATCATCTGCTGCAACTACCAGAATGGTAATGTCTGTAATTTGAGCACCACGAGCACGCATAGTTGTGAAGGCCGCGTGACCTGGAGTATCCAGGAAAGTAATTTTCTTTCCTTTGATCTCGACTTGGTAGGCACCAATGTGCTGGGTAATTCCACCTGCTTCTCCTGCTACCACGTTGGTAGAGCGGATTGCATCGAGCAATGTTGTTTTCCCGTGGTCAACGTGACCCATGATCGTAACAACTGGCGGGCGCTCCATCAGGCTTTCTGGTGCATCTACTTCTTCCAATGTTTCGAAGTTGGTTTCATCAATGATGATTTTTTCTTCGACTTCAATGCCATAATCTGCGCAAATGAGTTCGATGGCTTCACGGTCAAGGTACTGGTTAATCGTTGCCATGATCCCCAAATTAAACAGCTTTTTGATGACTTCTGCTGGTTCTTTGCGTAGTTTTACAGCCAATTCGTTTACGGTCAAAGACTCCGTAAAGGTAATTTTTGTAGGTGGGTCAAAAACTGGACGTGGAGCTTTTTGACCACCACGATTGTTATTGCCACGGCGATTATTTTGGTTATAGCGGTTATTACCACCGCCACGGAAAGGCTGACTCTTCTTGTTATCTTCAAAAGTCTTTTGAGTCTGTGGACCTTTTTTGATTTTCTCGCGTTTTTCTGTACCAACATTGGATGGAAGATTTACTTTATCTTCAAATTCTTGTCCCTCTGTTTGATTAGCAACAGGTTGTTGTGCAGGACGCTGTTGGTTTTGTGGTCGTTGCTGATTGTTCTGTGGTCTTTGTTGTCCTTGACCCTGTGGTCTTTGTTGTCCTTGGCCTTGTGGTCTTTGTTGTCCTTGGCCTTGTGGTCTTTGTTGTCCTTGGCCTTGTGGTCTTTGCTGATTACCTTGTGGCTTGCGGTCATTCGGCTTTGCGGGTTGACTTCTCATATTGTTTGGTTTTCTCTCCTGATTCTTCCCCTGATTTTTTCCATGCTGAGGACTTTGCTGATCGGAATTGGCACTCGCACTGTTGTTAGCTGGACGATTGATGTTTGATGTGCTTCCTCCACGATCGCTGTTTGGTCTGTCATTTCTAACCGTTTGAGTTTGCCCCGCTTGTTGCTGGGGCTTGTTCAGTTGTCCTCTGGAGTCGTTGGGGCGTTGTTGATCTTCCGTTTGCTTGGGTCTTGCATCACTTGGCGTATTACGCTGCTCCGGTTTGGCACCAGAACGCAATTTGGCCATGTGATCCTCGATCCGCTTGATCGTCCCTTCTTCCATGATACTCATATGATTTGCTACTTCTATATTCAATCGTTTTAGCAAATTGAGGATTTCCTTACTGCTCATGTTGTGCTGTTTGGCATACTCATACACACGTGTCTTCAAATATACTTCACCCTTTCTAAGTTAGGTGAGCAGACGCTGAATGCTTTCGGCCAATTTCCCATCGGTTACCGCCACGGTAACGCGCCCATCTTTTCCGATTGCGTGTCCCAATGAATGTCGGTCGCCAGTGGTTACACATGAGACACCGTAATAGGAACATTTATCCTTTACTTTCTTGGCGGTATTGTCTGATGCATCTGATGCGAGCAATACCAGGCGAGCCTGCCCATTACGAACAGCAGTAATGACCAGCCCCTCCCCACTAACGATCTTTCTCGCACGCATCGCTAATCCGAGTAATTGTGCTGCTTTTGGGGTCATTTTCCCACCATCTCCAGCCATTTCTCACGGAAAGCATCATACTTTTCTTGGGAGATGGACATATTGAGGGCACGTTCCAGCACTTTTTTCCATTTTCCCGATGCGAACGCATCCGGCTTCAGACAGCTTTCCTGCCGACACACATAGGTACCGCGTCCCGCCGCCCTTCCAGTAAGATCAATGACGATCTCTTCTTCTGGCGTCCGGACAACGCGGATTAATTCCTTTTTCGGAAACATTCCTTGGCAAACAATGCACTTACGCAACGGGATCTTTTTTTGCTTCATGATTATTCGTTGTCCGTCCCTTCATCGCTCTCTACTTCTTTTGGATAAGCGATGCCTTCTTGGTCGGCTTGGGACTCGCTCTTGATATCGATCTTCCAGCCAGTCAGCTTGGCTGCCAGTCGTGCGTTTTGACCGCGCTTACCAATCGCCAGAGACAATTGATAATCAGGAACGATCACACGTGTAACCTTCTCCGCTACGTTAACCTCTACATGCAGCACTTTTGCTGGGCTGAGTGCATTGGCTACGTACTCGGCTGGATCTTCAGACCAACGAACAATGTCGATCTTTTCGCCTTTCAGTTCTGTAACGATCGTTTGGACGCGCATGCCCTTTGGACCGACACAAGCCCCTACTGGATCAACATCTGCGTTGATGGAATGCACAGCGATCTTTGAGCGATCACCCGCTTCACGTGCAACAGATTTGATTTCAACCACACCGTCATATATTTCTGGCACTTCTAATTCGAAGAGACGCTTCAAAAGCCCCGGGTGAGTACGGGAAACGACGATTTGCGGTCCTTTAGTGGTTTTCTCTACTTTGATGATGTATGCCTTCACGCGATCTTGTGATTTAAAATCTTCGGATGGCATTTTTTCGGTGATCGGCATAACGGCTTCCGCCTTACCCAAATCAATGTAATAATTGCGAGCGTCCATACGCTGAACGACGCCTGTTACGATATCGTCTTCACGCTCGATAAACTCGCTGTAGATCAAACCGCGCTCCGCTTCGCGAATGCGCTGTGTAACCACTTGCTTCGCTGTCTGAGCAGCAATACGACCGAAATCACGAGGCGTTACCTCGATTTCGACGATGTCCTCCAGACGGAAGTTAGGATCGATTTCTTGTGCTGCTTCTTGAGAGATCTCTAGGCGCGGATCTAAAACCTCTTCGACTACGCTCTTCCGCGCATACACACGCACCATACCTGAATGACGATTTACATCCACCCGCACATTTTGGGCCGAGTTGAAGTTACGTTTGTATCCAGAGATAAGAGCCGCTTCGATGGCCTCAATCAGTACGTCTTTGGTGATGCCTTTCTCTCTCTCAATGGCTTCTAAAGCCTCGATAAAATCGCCGTTCATGACTTTCGTTGCCTCCTCCTTTACTAACCACGGGCTAACACAGACCGCGACAACTAAAAAATAATTGCCATTCTAGCTGTGTCAATTTGCTCTTGGGAAATTACATACGTTTTCTTTGCTTCTTTTACTGTCAGCTTGCCATCCTCATAGGATACCAGTTCGCCTTCGAACGTGGTTGCACCTTCTATTGGCTCTTTTGTTGTGATATGCACATTTCTGCCGACAGCTTTCGTGAAATCCTTATCCTTGCGTAATGGGCGCTCAGCACCCGGCGAAGATACTTCTAAAAAGTATGCCGTAGGGATGGGATCTACTTCGTCAAGTTTTTCGCTCAGCTTCTCGCTGACAAGGCGGCAGTCATCAATGTCGATGTTGCCAGTTTCATTGTCGATAAACACGCGCAGAAACCAGTTGCTGCCTTCCTTTTTGTACTCGATGTCAACTAGCTCCAGGCCCACTTCTTCAACAATGGGCGTGATGAGTTCAGTGACGATGCCTGTTACCTTGCTCAAGCAAGTACCTCCTTCTCATTTGAACCATGAGGTGTAGCCAGAAAGAAAGAGTGGGTTTCCCCACTCTCGATCAGCCATGCGTATAAAACCAGTATTTCCAAAAAAATTATAGCATAACAGCCCTTCGCTGACAACCTTTGGATGACTGTGAGCCTTGACTGCACGCCTTAGAACAAGGATAGCTGGTTGGATTCTGGCAATCCTTGCAACGCACCTTGCTCGTCCAAGAACTCCAAAATAGTCTTGGAGATGCGGGATCGGGATAGGAGGTCCTCCTTGGACAAAAACTCCCCTTGCTCTCTCGCTTGCACGATACTGATCGCTGCGTTCGTCCCTAAACCAGGCAGGGCGTTGAATGGAGCGATGAGAGAATCACCTTCGATCAAGAAGCGAGTAGCGTCCGATTTGTACAAATCAACATTGACAAAGCGGAAGCCCCGCTCTATCATTTCCAACGCCATCTCCAAAACAGTTAGCAATGCCTTTTCTTTTGGCTGTGCATCATGTCCCTTGCCCTCGATCTCTTCAATCTTTTGCTTGATCGCCGCTGAGCCTTTGACCATCAGTGGGATGTCAAAGTCATCCGCACGAACTGTGAAGTACGTCGCGTAAAACTCCAGTGGTCGATGAACCTTGAAATAGGCGATCCGTACAGCCATCATGACGTAGGCAGTCGCATGCGCCTTCGGGAACATGTACTTGATCCGCTGGCATGACTGTATATACCATTCCGGCACATTGTTATTACGCATTTCTTCCTGATCGTCCTCAGGAACCCCTTTACCTTTACGCACGGACTCCATGATCTTAAAGGCACGAGATGGCTCTAGCCCTTTATAGATCAAATACACCATAATATCGTCACGACAACCAATTACGTCTGGCAGCTTGCAAGTACCATTGCGGATCAAGTCCTGCGCATTGTTCAACCAAACGTCCGTACCGTGAGAAAGTCCGGAAATCTGTACGAGCTCGGCAAACGTAGTCGGTTTAGTGTCCTCTAGCATCTGTCGTACGAATTTGGTTCCGAACTCTGGAATCCCCAATGTTCCCATGTTCGTACCGATTTGCTCCGGTGAGACCCCCAAGGCTTCCGTCGAACTGAAGATGGACATTGTCTTTTTATCATCCAGTGGAATCGTCTTCGGGTCCATTCCTGTCAAGTCTTGCAGCATACGAATGACGGTTGGATCGTCGTGTCCCAGAATATCGAGTTTTAGCAAGTTGTCATGGATGGAGTGGAAGTCAAAATGGGTTGTGCGCCATTCAGACTCATTATCATCAGCCGGGAACTGAATCGGACAAAAGTCTTCGATTTCCATGTAGTCAGGAACTACGATAATACCGCCCGGATGCTGCCCTGTCGTCCTTTTTACACCTGTGCAGCCGTTGACGATTCGGGATATCTCCGCATTGCGCAACGTCATACCTCGTTCGTCGGCATACTTGCGCACGTAGCCATATGCTGTTTTTTCCGCAACCGTACCAATCGTTCCAGCACGATATACGTAGTCTGCTCCGAACAGCTCTTGTGTGTACTTGTGTGCACGCGGCTGATAATCACCAGAGAAGTTCAAGTCAATATCCGGTACCTTGTCTCCTTTAAAGCCGAGGAATGTCTCGAACGGGATGTCCTGTCCATCCTTGGCATACATGGTTCCACATTGTGTACATGCTTTATCCTCCAAGTCAAAGCCAGAGGCGATTGAACCATCTGTAATAAACTCGCTGTGCTTGCAATTTGGGCAGCGATAATGAGGAGGCAATGGGTTTACCTCTGTAATCTCAGACATCGTTGCAACAAAAGACGAGCCTACAGATCCACGTGAACCTACCAGATAGCCATCATTCAACGATTTCGTTACCAAACGCTGTGAAATCAAATAAATCACACCGAAACCGTGCTTGATGATACTGTTCAATTCTTTTTCCAAGCGATGCTCGACCAGTTCGGGCAAGGGGTCACCATACAACAACCTTGCTTTGTCATAACACATTTGACGCAGCTCATCGTCCGCCCCTTCAATGATCGGCGTGTACAGCTTGTCTGGAATCGGACTGATATCCTCAATCATATCCGCGATGGCATTTGTGTTCGTCACGACAATTTCTTTTGCGGTCTCTTCTCCCAAAAAGGAGAACGCCTCCAGCATCTCATCCGTTGTATGAAAGTACAGTGGCGGCTGATTGCCAGCGGTTGGATCCCCTTTTGACAGTAAGAAAACATCGCGGAAGATCTCATCCTGGGGATTCAGGAAGTGCACATCCCCTGTAGCTACGACCAGCTTACCGAGCTCTTTCCCCATTTGGACGATCTTTTCATGGTAGCCTTTCATCGTCTCCAGCGAAGGAATTTCTTCATTACGCAACAGTGGTGAGTAATGGGCGATCGGCTGTACCTCTATAAAGTCGTAAAAAGCCGCAACTTCCTTCAACTCTTCAGGTGATTTACCACGGAGAATCGATTGCATGAGTTCTCCGTCTTTGCACGCCGTACCAATTAACAAGCCTTCGCGGTATTTGGTCAGCTGGCTTCGCTGAATTCGTGGCCAACGGAAGAATGTTTCCACGTGGGAGCGACTTACGAGCTTGTACAGGTTTTTGAGGCCCTCTTTATTTTGCACGAGAATGGTCGCATGGAATGGGCGTCCACTTTTATAGTCGGCCTCTTCGTTACTTTTTTCATTCAGCTCTGCTAGCGATTTGATTTCCGCTTCTTTTATGTCCTTCAACATTTGCTGGAACACGTGAGCCAAGGCTACGGTATCGTCCAACGCACGGTGGGCATTGATGAGCTCGACGTTAAACTTTTTCGCTAATGATCCCAATCGATAATTGCGCATCCCTTTGTACATCAAGCGCGCCAAAGGTAGCGTATCTAAAAATGGATTGGTCCATGGCTCCATGCCAATCCGTTTGGCGCAGGCGTTAATAAACGCTTTGTCAAACTCTGCATTATGTGCGACCAGAATGGCGTCACCAGTAAAATCCTTGAACTTGCGGAGTACCACATCAAGTGTCTCTTGCCCGCGGAGCATTTCGTTGGTAATCCCCGTAATCTCGGTTGTCTTTGGCCCAATTTGCAATTGCGGGTCAATCAGCTCCGTCCATTGGTCGATAATTTCTGCGCCTTTCATTTTGACAGCAGCGATCTCGATGATGGTATGCTCTGACGCGTTTAAACCCGTCGTCTCCGTATCAAACACGACGTATTCCGTATTTTCATCAATGGAAATGTTATTGTCTGCTTGCAGGTTGTAAACGATGTCGATACCATCCTCGACTACGTACGCTTCCATACCGAGAATGCATTTGATGTTGTTCTTTTTGGCGATGGAATACGCCTCTGGAAAAGCCTGTACGACACCATGGTCTGTGACAGCAATGGCTTTATGACCCCACTTGGCTGCCGTCGAGATCAATGATTTTACAGATGCAACAGCATCTAGCGCACTCATCGGCGTATGGCAATGAAGCTCGACACGTTTTTCTTCCGCTTGATCTTTCCGAATAACCTGCTCAATCTGATTCAAATCATTGGCATTCATAACGAGATCGCGTACAAATGTGTCATGCTGCACACTTCCCCGCACTTTCACCCACATGCCGTCTTTCAGCAATTCGAGCATTTTCACATCTTCTTTATCGCGAGAGAACATCTTCACCGTGAGAGAATCCGTATAGTCAGAAATGTTGAACGTGAGCAAATGACGCCCACTACGGAGCTCTTTTACCTCTACGTTAAACACGGTTCCTTGGATGACAATACGGCGTTCCTCATCTTGAATCTCGCAAATCGGGATCGGCGCATCTTTGATTTCATAACCCATCATGAGCGTAGTGACAGCCTCAGCTTTATCAGACGATTTGCTCTCTTGTTGGACAGCCGTCATCACAACTTCGACGAGAGCACGTTCTTCTTCTTTACGTTGCTCCTCGAAGGCTTTATACGCGTCATCGCTTTCTTCCCCATGGAAAGAAAAACGCATCGAACAATCGGTAGCTTTCTGGAAAGCAGCCAAAAGCTCATTATCCGCTCGTTTTCGCTTGGCAACCTCAACGGACATCTCCGTTGGCAAGTACACCTTGACTTCCTGTTGGTCGACTTGTTTACGCGCTTGACGCATCGTAACTGCCAAGGAGTTCAGCGTTGGCTCCAACCCAGCCAGCAAGACATCCCAATACTCTTCAACTACGTGATCGAGAGAGGGCTTTTGGTGATAGCGAAATCGAGTATCTACTTTGGCTAGATGTGAAAATGTATGCGTTAATCGCTTGGTAAAAGCAGCATAAACATCCGCTGGTATCATTCTCGGGAGGGCAAAGTGAAAAACCCATTCTTTGTTTTGCTTATACAGCTCTAGCTTTTCAATCTGAGCATCAAGAAAAAATCGCTCCACCCATTCGTCAGGAACTTCCATTTGCTTGACCAATAGGGAGAAGCGATGTTTTTGCTCTTGTAAACGGTCCACGGTTTTCCCACCTTCCCCATAAGTGAGCGTTCAAACAAGAAAAAGAGGCACTCCCCTTTAATCTAGGGGAGCACCCCGTAAAAATTCGACAAAATCCTTCTTATTCCTGCATGCAACTAGTTCCCGAACAACGCAGCTCCGGTTTGGTCAACACGAGATAGGATACCTTTCACTTCATCGACCAATTGATCCAGCTTCACATCATGTGTTTCACCGTTTTTGCGGATACGCACTTCCACTGTTCCTTCTTGTGCCGCTTTATCGGAAACCGTAATACGCAGAGGCAATCCGATCAAATCGGCGTCTTTAAACTTCACACCAGCACGCTCAGGACGATCGTCAAACAATACTTCGATGCCAGCCTTACGCAGTGCTTCTGTAATTTGTTCACTAACTTGACGTTGCTCTTCTACTTTAACATTGACCGGAATCACATGCACATGGAAAGGTGCAACAGACACTGGCCAAATGATACCATTTTCATCATTGTTCTGCTCGATCACTGCCGCAATTGTACGAGATACACCGATTCCGTAGCAACCCATGATCATCGGTTGACTGCGTCCGTTTTCATCCAAGTACGTAGCACCCATCGCTGTAGAGTATTTCGTACCCAGCTTGAATACGTGACCGACTTCAACACCACGTGCAAACTTGATAACACCACCTGTACGAGGGCACTCGTCACCTTCCGTAATGTTGCGCAAGTCAGCGTACTTCGAAACCGTGAAATCACGGCCAGCAACTACGTGAGTCAGATGATAGTCTGTTTCATTGGCACCGACAACACCATCATAAACATCTTGAACAAAATTGTCCGCGATGATATCCACTTTTTCAGGATCAATACCAACTGGGCCAACAAATCCTGCAGACGCTCCTGTTACTGAAACGATATCCGCTTCAGAAGCCAGTCCAACGATCGTCGCATCATACAAGTTTTTCAGCTTCACTTCATTGATCTCATGATCACCGCGCACCAGTACCATAACCAGCTTGTCGTCTACGCGATAAATGAGACTCTTGATGATTTGCTTTGCTTCGATTTGCAGTGCTTGTACCAATTGATCGATCGTTTTAATGCCAGGTGTATGCAATTTTTCTCGAGCTGGCGCTTCTGTTGCTGGCTTCGCAGATGGCTTGTACACGACTTCTGCCTTTTCCAAGTTGGCCGCAAAATCGCCTTCTTCAGAATAAGCAATCGTGTCTTCCCCAATGTCGCACAACGCCATGAATTCGTAAGTGCCTTTTCCGCCGATTGCACCTGCATCCGCTTCTACTGCACGGAAATTCAAGCCTACTCGGGTAAAGATGTTTGTGTACGCATCGTACATCGCCTGGAAGTTGCGATCCAGACCATCTTGTGACGTATCAAAAGAGTAAGCATCCTTCATAATAAACTCGCGGCAACGAATCAAACCGAAGCGTGGACGCACTTCATCACGGAACTTGGTTTGAATTTGATAAAGGTTGATAGGGAGTTTTTTGTAAGAGTTAATCTCATCGCGCACGAGACTCGTAATGACTTCTTCATGGGTTGGACCCAAGGCAAAAGGACGATCATGACGATCACGCAGGCGAACGAGCTCGGGACCGTATACATCCCAGCGACCCGTTTGATGCCACAGCTCAGCTGGTTGCATCGCTGGCATCAACAGCTCTTGTCCCCCAGCATTATTCATTTCTTCACGCACAATTGCTTGGATTTTGTGCAGGGAACGGAGCGCCAGGGGCAGGTACGTATAAATACCGGAAGCCAGTTGGCGGGCCATACCTGCGCGAAGCAGCAGCTTGTGGCTGGCAATCTCCGCGTCGGATGGCACTTCCCGCAGGGTAGGGATCAACATTTGACTTTGCTTCAACACGTGCGTGTCCTCCTTATGCCTTATCAGCAATCAACGTGCATTATCCTACAGTTGTAGGTTTTTGCTCGTTTACTATTTCGTTAATTTCTTTCATCAGTTCTTCAAACAACTCGGTTTCTTTTACTTTCCGAACAATTTCACCATTACGGAAAATCAAGCCCTCGCCATTTCCGCCGGCAACGCCGACATCTGCTTCACGCGCTTCACCAGGGCCATTTACCGCGCAGCCCATTACCGCCACTTTTAACGGTACTTTCAGCGTGGAAACGGCATCCTCGACTTTGGTTGCCAAGCCGATCAGGTCAATTGCGCATCGACCGCAAGATGGGCATGCAATCACCACTGGATCGTTGTTCACGATATCCAAGCTGCGAAGGATTTGTTTTGCTACTTTAATTTCTTCAACAGGATCAGCCGTCAGGGATACGCGAATCGTGTCACCGATTCCCATCGACAATACCGTTCCGATTCCAACTGAAGATTTAATGCTACCAGAGAACTGTGTACCTGCTTCTGTTACACCAACGTGCAGCGGATAGTTGCGTTTCTGTGCCATCAACGAATAGGTTTGGATCATCGTTGGAACATCGGAGGACTTCAAGGAAATGACAATGTTGTCGTAGTTCAGATCTTCCAAAATTTGCACGTGGTCCATCGCGCTTTCTACGATTGCTTCCGGAGAAGGATAACCGTATTTATCCAAAAGCCTTTTCTCGACAGAACCGGAGTTGACCCCGATACGGATCGGAACATTGCGCTCACGGCACGCTTCCACTACGCGTTGTGTTTTTTCTTTCGAACCGATGTTTCCTGGGTTGATCCGAATTTTATCAATCCCGCTCTCCAGTGCAATCAATGCCAGCTTGTGGTCGAAGTGAATGTCGGCAACAAGCGGCAATGGGGAGCGTTCTTTAATTTTTTTGATGGCACGTGCTGCATCTTCATTGATGACGGCCAAGCGAACAATTTGGCAACCGACATCGTGCAGTCTCTGAATCTCGGCCAGAGTTTTTTCTACATCACGTGTGTCTGCTGTCGTCATCGACTGGATGACTACGCTTTTTTGGCCCCCGATTTGCACTCCACCTACAAAAACCGGTTTCGTCTCCTCGCGCTTGAACATTTTGCACCATCCTTTTACATATGTCTGTTTTTCTTTCTATCGTGTTAGTACGTGATTAGGAGAATAATCGTTGCAGATCATTCCAAGTCACTACCAAAATCAGCAACATCAAAAAGGCAAAGCCCAAGAAATGAACCATTCCTTCTTTATGCGGGTCAACAGGTCGACCGCGCAGCGCCTCTACTCCCAAGAATGCGAGACGTCCGCCATCCAAGGCTGGCAGTGGCAACAGATTGAACAACCCAAGGTTAATACTCAATACAGCAGCCCATTTCAACAGAATCGCCATACCTTGTTGGGCAACCTCTCCAGTCATCTTGAAAATACCGACTGGACCACTCAAGTCCTTCAGACCGTATTCACCCGTCACGAGCATTCCTAAGCTTTTCAGGATCATCACTGTAAACTCGTAGGTGGAGGTTGCACCGTATTTAAGAACTTCTCCTGGGGCAAACGTGGTTGCATTAGTTACCATGATTTTACCCACGTTGTTCTCGTCTTTCCCCACTTTAACTGGCACAGTCATACGCTGTCCATTGCGCTCATACTCAAATGTTAATTGTTGGTCTGGCGCTTTGCTAATCTTCTCTACAATGTCTTTCCAAGAGGATACTGGCTGACCTTGAATCGCGATCACCTTATCACCTGGCAATAATCCAGCTTGAGCAGCAGGTCCATCGGGGATCACATTCCCCAGATAGCTGCCATTCGGCACGCCGTACAAGAAGCCGATCACGATAAACAAGACAAATGCCAGCAAAAAGTTTGCGGCAGGTCCTGCAAAAATTGCCCAAAAACGTTGTGAAACTGTCTTGCCTTTGAACTGTCTGTTTAGAGGGGCAATCTGTACTTCTTGTCCATCCTTGACCAGCTGAGCCTGTGGATGAACAGCAAACGTCTTCTGCTCTCCGTCCAGTTCCAGTACGATATTTAAATTTTGCTCCAAATCGAATTGTACCACCGTACCAGTAATCGCACGAGCAGAACCAGAACTTGGCCCATCGAGCAAAATATGTGTGACCTTTCCTAACGCATCCCGCTCCACGGTAACTTCCATGTGCGGTTTTAACATATCCATCTCCGGGTCTTCTCCCGCCATACGAACGAGACCACCGATGGGTAACAGGCGTAAGGTGTATTCCGTTTCTCCCCGCTTCACGCGAAAAATTTTTGGCCCCATTCCCAGTGCAAATTCACGACATAAGATTCCTGCCTTCTTGGCCAGAAGGAAGTGTCCTAGTTCGTGCACAAAGACAAGTACCCCAAATACAACGACAATCGCGAGAATTGATTCAACGGAATCCAGGTTGGGCAAAGGCAAGTGAACAGCCACCTTTCTGTCAAGTATCTAACACTCATATTCCTTAGATGGAGACGAGCGCATAAGAGCGTGCCCATTCATCAGCTGCAAAAATATCTGCAAGCTCCGGACTCGCTACACCAGGGTGAGCTTCGCATGTTTTTCGGACGACCTTTTCGATGTCTAAAAAACGGATCGCTCCCTTCAAGAACATATCAACTGCGACCTCATTGGCTGCATTCAGTACTGCAGTATGCGTACCTCCTGCCATGCCGCACTCATACGCTAATTTTAACAGAGGATAACGCTCATAATCCATGGCTGCAAAATGAAGCGTGGCGATCTTGACCAAATCAAGTGGTTCCGTAGGCAGTTCTTTTCTGATGGGATAGCTCATGGCGTACTGAATCGGAACCTTCATATCCGGTGTACCCAGTTGGGCCATGACCGCTCTGTCTTTGTATTCTACCATAGAGTGTATGATACTTTCATAATGCAATACGCATTCGATTTGCTCATAAGGTAGATCAAACAGCCAATGAGCCTCGATCACTTCGAAACCTTTGTTCATCATGGTCGCAGAATCGATGGTAATTTTTGCACCCATGCTCCAATTCGGATGAGCCAATGCCTGCTCTACCGTCACTTGCTCTAGATCCTCGCGTGAGAGGTGACGGAAGGAACCGCCTGATGCGGTCAAAATAATCTTTGCCACATCTTCCATACGTTCGCCTTGCAGACATTGGTAGACAGCTGAATGCTCGCTGTCTACTGGAATAATGGATACGCCTTTTTCTTTCGCTCGTTTCATGACGACAGGGCCAGCGCTCACCAGTGTCTCTTTGTTGGCCAGTCCAATTGTTTTTCCCGCCTCAATCGCAGCGAGTGTAGGTGCGACCCCTACACTGCCGACAACAGCGGTCATAACGAAATTGGCAGCTTCATGACGGGCAACCAGTTCCAATCCTTCCGCCCCGTAAACGATTTCTGGTCGAGACTTGCCCGCCAATCTATCACGCAGTTCAACGGCAGCCTTCTCATTTCCTACAGAAACGAGCTCGGGCTTGAATGTTTCCACCTGGAGTGTCAATAGATCGATGTTTGTTCCAGCAGCCATAGCCACCACTGAAAAATCCTCAGGATGCTGGCCTACGACTTCAAGTGTGCTCGTTCCAACTGACCCCGTTGAACCTAAGAGCGCTATTTTTTTCACGGATTTCACCCTCTATATCTCTTTCTATATGCAAAAGGTTTTAGACAATACCTAATAGATGTAGAACCGGAAAGACGAGCAAAAAACTATCAAAGCGATCCAAAACGCCCCCATGACCTGGGATCAGCTGCCCTGAATCTTTTACATGGAAATGTCTCTTGAAAGCCGACTCAACCAAATCACCCAATTGCCCGACGATCCCCGCAACAAGTGCGATGGTCAAAGCCTGATCAATCGCAAAATGTCCAAAGCTTGCATTGATGGAAAGAACAATCAAGACAGAAGCAGCGAGACCGCCTAAGGCCCCTTCCACCGTCTTGTTTGGACTTATTTCTGGCCACAGTTTACGTTTACCTATTGCTTTTCCGACAAAATAGGCGCCCGAATCAGTCGACCAGATTCCCATAATAACCATGACCGTAAGCATGAATCCCTCAGGTAGGTTTCGGGTAGCGGCCATATAAGTAAAACCGTAGCCTATGTATAACGCCCCCACCAACGTAAGGGCGACGTGTTCAATGTGAAACTGATTTTTCCGTAAAACGGAGTAAATCAACAAGAGCAGGATGACGGGCAGCATCAGATCCGGCATGCTGATACTGAGCCAATCCGAAAATAATAGAGACGGCCACAAAATGCTTAACATCAATACATATCCGAGCAATCCTGCCAAATAAAATGACTGAATGCCAGCCATTCTCATAAATTCAAAATAGCCAATGACAGCCAGTAAAAACACCAATAGTGAGTACCAAACTCCACCAGCATACATCAATAATAGAAATGCAGCCCCACCAATCAGGCCTGTAATTATACGTTGCTTCAACTGATTCCACCTCTCGGCTATACCGCCCCGTAGCGACGAGCTCGGCCTTGGTATTCCACGATTGCTTGATAAAAATGTTCACGGGTAAAATCAGGCCATAGCACGTCCGTAAACCATAATTCTGTATATGCTAATTGCCACAGCATAAAGTTACTCAAGCGAATCTCTCCACTTGTACGAATCAAGAGGTCTGGATCGGGAATTTCGCTTGTGTACAGATAACTCGATATCAATTCCTCAGTCAGTTGTTCTGGTTGAAGTTCGCCTGCTTTTACTTGTTCTGCCATTACTGAAAATGCTTTTGCAAGTTCATCTCGCCCGCCGTAATTCAGGGCAAAATTCAATTGCAAACCGCTATTGTCCTTCGTTCTCTCTTCTGCTTCCAGTAGCGCTTTCAACGTATGAGAAGGCAGCTCGTTTTTACTGCCCAGCATGCGTATGCGGACACCTCGTTCAATTAATTCATCCAATTCTGTCGACAAAAATTCCTGCGGAAGTTTCATGAGAAAATCCACTTCATCGCGTGGACGCTTCCAGTTTTCGGTAGAGAATGCGTACATCGTCATATAACGCACGCCAATCTCGTCAGCAGCCTTGACGACCTCTTTTACTGCTTTCATTCCTGCACGGTGCCCGGCAACCCGGGGTAAACTGCGCTTATTGGCCCAACGACCGTTACCATCCATAATAATCGCCACATGTTCCGGAATCTTACCGGAACGATCCAACTCGGCTGGCTCCGATTGCTTTTCTTTGCGGCCCCATTTGCGCGCCAGATGTTCTAACATAAGTGTTCCCCCGTAATGAGAGATATAGACGTACATCCCCCTCAAACGAGGGGGATTACCATTACCTATACTTCCAAAATGTCTTTCTCTTTGTCCTTAACGATCTTGTCAACTTCGGCGATGAATTTATCCGTCGTTTTTTGAATGGTTTCTTGATGACGACGGGAATCGTCCTCAGAAATGGTAGCAGCTTTTTCTAGCTTTTTGATTTCATCGTTTGCATCACGACGGATGTTACGAATCGCTACTTTTGCTTCTTCTCCACCTTTTCCTGCCAGCTTCACGAGCTCTTTCCGACGCTCTTCTGTGAGGGGAGGAATGATCAAGCGGATAATCACACCATCGTTGGATGGAGAAATTCCCAAATCCGATTGTTGCAGCGCACGGTCAATTTCTTTAAGCGCCGTTTTATCCCAAGGCTGGATTGTCAGCATACGTGGTTCTGGTACACTGATGTTTGCCAATTGGCTAATCGGCGTTGGAGTGCCGTAGTAGTCTACTGTAACACGATCCAGCATCGCTGGGTTCGCACGACCTGCACGCAGGCTGGACAGATCTCTTTTCAAAGCATTGATCGCTTTATTCATGCGATCTTCCATGTCATTTAGCACAGTTTGTGGCATAATTATTCCCCTTTCACTAGAGTACCGATTTTGTCGCCCATTACTGCCCGACGAATATTGCCTTCTTCAGAAATGTTAAAGACGATCAACGGAATACTGTTATCCATGCACAAGCTGGACGCTGTTGAATCCATGACACCTAAACCTTTATTCAGCACTTCCAGGAATGTCAGCTGGTCGTACTTCTTAGCGTTCGGGTCAAGGCTTGGGTCTGCAGAGTATACACCGTCTACCTTGTTTTTCGCCATCAGGATCACTTCAGCTTCAATCTCAGCTGCACGCAGAGCAGCTGTCGTATCCGTTGAAAAGTAAGGGTTACCAGTACCGGCAGCGAAGATGACCACACGCATTTTTTCCAAATGACGAATGGCACGGCGGCGTATGTATGGTTCTGCTACCTGTCTCATCTCAATCGAGGTTTGAACACGAGTCGGGACGTTCACTTTTTCTAACCCATCCTGCAAGGCGAGTGAGTTCATAATTGTGGCCAGCATCCCCATGTAATCGGCTGTTGCCCGATCCATTCCTTTTGAGCTGCCGGAAAGTCCGCGCCAGATGTTACCTCCTCCGACGACTACTGCGACTTGTACACCCAATTCTACGATTTCCTTGATCTGGTTAGCGACGGAGAAGATTACCTTTGGGTCAATTCCATACCCTAAGTCCCCCGCCAAAGCTTCCCCACTCAACTTTAACACAACCCGTTTATAGGCAGGAAGTGGCATGTGAAACGGCCTCCATTCATGAATCATTCTCTGTGCCCAGTCTTCATTCCTTCTCATTGGGAACAGGTACACACTTGTTATTTACATGCAGAAAGTTTCACACAAAGTGAAACTTTCGCTTTGAAAATAGGGAACACGAAGGTGTTCCCTATAACCTTTATTATTGCTTATTAACTTGAGCCATTACTTCAGCTGCGAAGTCTTCTTGTTTCTTCTCGATACCTTCGCCAACTTGGAAGCGAGCGAATCCTTTCAAGGTAGCACCTGCTTCTTTCAGAAGTACAGCTACTTTCTTGTCAGTATCTTTTACGAATGGTTGCTCAACCAGTACGTATTCTTCGAAGAATTTGGAGAGGCGGCCTTCTACCATTTTCTCAACGATGTTAGCAGGTTTACCTTCAGCCAGTGCTTGGTTTTTCAGAACTTCACGCTCACGCTCGATCTCATCAGCGGAAACTTCTTCACGGTTAGCAAAACGAGGGTTAGACGCTGCTGCGTGCATGCCCAGGTCGCGAGCCAGTGTTTCGTCTTGTGTACCTTCCAAAGTAACCAGAACGCCGATGCGGCCACCCATGTGCAGGTAAGCACCGAAAACGCCGTTGTCTGTTTTCTCGGAGAGTGCAAAACGACGGAAGGAGATGTTTTCTCCGATAGTCGCGATTTTCTCGTTGATTACATGACCCAAAGTCTCGCCAGCACCTTTGAAAGGTTGCTCCAGAGCTTCTTCAACAGATGCAGGACGTTGGGATACAACGTGCTCAGCGATGTCTTTCACGAGTGTTTGGAACTCAGGGTTTTTACCAACGAAGTCAGTTTCGCAGTTTACTTCTACAACTGCTGCTACGTTTCCAGCTACCGCTGTCGCAGTCAAACCTTCAGCTGCAATACGTCCGGATTTCTTCGCTGCTTTCGCTACACCGCGCTCACGGAGCAAGTCAATTGCTTTTTCCATGTCGCCTGCTGTTTCTTCCAGCGCGCGTTTGCAATCCATCATACCTGCGCCTGTACGCTCGCGCAGTTCTTTAACCGCTTGTGCACTAATTGCCATTGAGTGAAACCTCCTCGAAAAGTTACGATCCTATTATAATCGAAAAGCAAGTCACCTGTTAACCTCGGCGACGCTATTCAGCAAAAAAGGATGGACGGGGGTTCTGACACCCTCAGTCCACCCTTTAACACACATGCTTACGCAGTTGTTGTTGCTTGTTGCTCTGTACCTTGGTTTCCTTCCAGGAGAGCGTCTGCCATTTTAGCAGTGAGCAATTTCACAGCGCGAATTGCGTCATCGTTACCTGGGATCACATAATCGATTTCATCTGGATCGCAGTTAGTATCTACGATCGCTACGATTGGGATACCCAATTTACGAGCTTCTGCTACAGCGATGCGCTCTTTACGAGGATCGATGACAAACAGAGCGTCAGGCAGTTTATCCATGTGAGCGATACCGCCCAAGAATTTTTCCAGACGATCCATTTCTTTGCGCAGAACGATAACTTCTTTCTTAGGCAATACTGCGAAAGTACCATCGTTTTCCATACGCTTCAGCTCAGCCAAGCGAGCAGTACGTTTTTTGATGGTTGTGAAGTTTGTCAGAGTACCACCCAACCAACGTTGGTTGATGAAGTAGTGACCTGTACGTTCTGCTTCTTCTTTAACGGATTCTTGTGCTTGTTTCTTCGTACCAACGAAGAGAATTTTCCCGCCGTCTTGAGCGAGTTCACGTACGAAGTTGTACGCTTCCTCTACTTTTTTAACGGTTTTTTGCAGGTCGATAATGTAGATTCCGTTACGTTCGGTGAAGATATAGCGAGCCATTTTCGGGTTCCAACGACGAGTTTGGTGACCGAAGTGTACACCAGCCTCGAGCAATTGTTTCATCGAAATTACTGCCATATTTCACACCTCCTTCAAAGATGGTTTTTGTGATGCGTACCTCCGCCTCACCGCATGTTCCAAGCAATTCTGCCATTGGCAGCACCGTTGCTGGAATTGGTGGACGTGCGATTTCAACACCGTAAATGAATATATCATATGGGAGTTTCAATTGCAACAAACGAATTCCATTTATTTCGTAAAAAAAGTTTTGTTCCTTCTTGGCTGACGACAAATGGACACATTTGGTTACATTGAAAAAACCGCCTATTTTTTAGGCGGCGTTGTTATCAACTTGACGATATCTGCTTCCTTAGCGGCGGTCGACACTTCATAGGTACCGACACGAATACGATTTAGCTTGTCGCTCGCTCGTAGCTGGGACACAAATTGATTTTCGGCAGGAAGGATTCCTTCCTTTACGAGAATCTGCGCTACATCCTCTGCAGTTGCTTTGTAAGGAACGGTGAAAGAAACCTTTTTATCTGCTACAGGTGCTTCCACTGTCGGAGCTTTAGGTGCCACCGTATTGGGAGACGTTGGTGTCTGCGTATTCGGTACGGTTGGAATAGCCTGGCCGTCCTTACTCACTGGATTTGTTGGTAGATTCACCTTTTGTTCCGATGTAGCTCCAGGAGTCGTTGGCTGTACAGTTGGCGTTTGTGGTTGCTTTGTCACGGGCGTCACTGTTTGACCTACCTTTGGCGTAACTGGCGCCTTAGGCACTCCAGGAGCTGGCTGTACGTTTACTTTCTTTTCTTCCTGCCACTGTTTGTATTCTTCTGCCGTAAGTACGACCATTTTCAGCTCTTGTGCAGCTACCTTCATTTGATCTACAGACATGGCTGGGGCTTGCGCAGTCTGCTTAGGCGCTATCAGTCCGATAATGGAGGTAGCCACAATTAGTCCTGCTCCAAATCCAAATAATAGCTCTTGTTTACGCATCGGCAAGACCTCGCTCATGCCTGTCAGCCAAGGAAAAGATCAGATCGATTTCCCCTCTGCCGGCACCGAGTCGTTTTGCGATCTCATCCCGAGACAAACCTTCCTTACTCAGTTCAAAGGCACGGCGATAACGTTCTCGCAAGGCCAGCATATCCACCTCTTGAACTTGAGGTGCTGGTTCTATCCTATTCGTATCCTTTGGAGCTTCTGGTTTGTGACTCGAACTCTTTTGCCATTGTTCTTCCATATTGTCTAAGCGTGTGCGCAAATCAGCTATATCCTCAAGAAGATCCGCTCTCATTTCCTGCCATTCTGCCGCAAGAAGATTGGTTTCTTGCTTTACCTGTTTTTGAAGACGCTGCACGCTTTTTTCGAGCTCGTCCTTGTCCGTCGTGCGTTGTGTCGGTAATGAGGAAAAGGAGTCAACAGGCTGCTTCTTATTAATAACAAAAGCAAGAAGCATGCTGATCATTCCTGCTCCAATCAGGATGGGATACACTACGTCCATGTTGTCCACCTTTATTTCTGGCTTGACTTCATTTATAAAGAAATATCTATAATCCGTCCACGCAATGGATCTCTCATGAGGTCAGCATTCATAGATACACCTTCGCTCGATTCGGACAATTGGCTCCCAGTGGATTCTTTTTTGTCCTGATGTTCTTGCTGCCCCTGTTTTTTTTCTCGTTCGCGTATCTGGTTTTTTTGTGATTGCTCAAGATCGCTCGGGCGCTGGCGCATATGTTCATCCAGATCTCTTCGCTGATCAATCATTGATTGTTGTTCATGCATGGTTCGTTGTTGCTGATGCTCCTGAATTCGGCTGACTTCTAACGTGCGTGGTATTGCCACCTGCAATTCAACCGCTTTCAAACTCATATGGCCACAACTCCCTTTGTCACACTAAGTATGTACGCATCCTGGATTAGATAAGAGTTGCTGTGCTAATTTCACCGTCCAGCACGATAAATCGGGTTCTCGCATACTCGTGCTTGATAAAGTGCACCAGCTTTCCGAACGTCATTTTAATTCCTGGATACATCACATGATATGCCTCAATAGCTGCTGGGCCTTCCCCTTTTAGCTCGAGTTCAATATCATTTCTGCGTGCTTCCAATTCCTTGCTTTCTTTTTCCAGAACCAAACGAGTGTTGGTTAGCTTAATTTGCATGAGACGTTTGTCTGCTGGAAGCTCTTTGCTGACTTGAAGGATCTGATTCATAACACCAAGGCCTTGATCTGTTTTGCGTAAATTTTCATACACATTTTGTAGTTCTTTTTGAATGTTCGCCAGTTCTTGTCTTAATTCCGGTTTTACTCCTACTTCGAGTATCGTAGGAGTGGCACTGCTGTTCCCAAATACTCTTGCCACAATCTTTTCCCCAGCCTGTAGCACGCCGCCAATAATAAAGCCTTTTGACCCTTTGCAAATGATTTGCTTTCCGGCTCGTACAGTTGAGAACATGATGCTTTGTGAAACAATCACTTGATTGCCAGCTGTTACATTAGCGTTTTGGATAAACGATGTCCGGACATCTTTCCCTGCAACAATGCAGCCTTTGTCCTGGGCAACAATTCCGCTTTTGATCTCGATGGAGCCTTCCGCGTACAACTCGGCGCCTTCTACACTGCCAAGTACACGAATATCTCCTGATGACTTTACGCGAAAGCCATTCAATACGTTCCCGCGAATGACCACCGTTCCCACAAAATCAATATTGCCAACACCAAAATCAACATCGCCGTTTACTTCAAATACGGGAAACACGTTCATTTTTGACTGTTCCGTAAAGGAGACTTGTCCGTCAATAGCAGCGTATAGCATCGTCCGCTCTTGATTGAGCACAACATTTTTCCCAGGCTTCATGTTTATTTCCTTGCCGGCTTTGGGAGCGATGGGCTCTCCGGTAACTGCTGTGCCTGGTTCACCCTGGCTTGCTGGTATTTTACGTGCCAAGAGTTGTCCTTTTGCTACATTAGGGATTGTCGTCACATTATAAAAATCAACTCGGCCATCCTCTAGCTCTTTAGGACCTTCCCCTTCATTAATAGATGCTAAATAAGGGTACTCGATAGTCCCATCGGTTCCCGCCACAGGCGCAACCCCTTGAGCAACCTTTACTCTCGCGTTGGCATACTTCGCGGGTAAGGTGCATATGTCCCGAACTACATCATCAAAAATTCCATACTTCACATTGCTTGCTTGCAATGCTTTATATACATCTGTTTCCAAGATGACGATTTCATCGATATCTTGTTCGTCTACACGTAGAAGTACTTCAGCCTCCAATTTATCAGCGGAAACTTTTACGTCTATTTTATATTTCCCGATCCCTTCCATCATTCTACCCCTCTCAAGCTTGGGTAATGGCCCCTCACATCAATTGCGATTTCCATCTGGACAACGCAGAACGAAGTCGGAAAAGAGCTTTGGAGTGCAACTGGGATATTCTTGAAGGTGACAAGCTCATGATTTCCGCAATTTCTGATAAGGTCATTTCTTCAAAATAAAACAAGGAGATAACCAGTCGTTCCTTTTCAGGCAACTTATCGATGACCGTTACAAGAACCTCTTTTAAGCTGGATACTTCCGCCACATTATCAGGGCGAGGTGTGAGCTCGTCGATGATATACGAATGTCTTGCTGTTTTTTGTTCATCTTCATCCCCTACTGCCTCATCGATAGAAACCATGCTGGCAAGAGAGGTTTCCAAGAAAACCTGTTGAAGCTCCTTTTTGCTTATTCCCAGATAATCAGACACTTCTTGATCGGTTGGCATTCGCAGCATTTGCTGTTCCAAGGTGGTGTATGCTTCTTCGATTTTTTTGGCCTTGTCCCGAACAGTACGAGGGATCCAGTCGTTCTCGCGTAGTCCATCGATCATTGCACCACGAATCCTCCACATGGCGTACGTCTCAAATTGGAGACCCCGGGTATGATCGAATTTAGCCAAAGCGTCCAATAGCCCAAAGCGCCCATAACTAATCAAGTCATCCTTGTCCACATTGGCTGGCAGATTAATTGCCAACCGATTTGCCACCTTATCTACCAGTGGCAAAAAACGCGTGATCAAGTCAACCTCGGCCTCCCGACTTCCCTCTTGCTTCCACATGACCCATTTATCGAACTCTTTTGCTTTTTCTTGACTGGTTAGCCGTGCCACGAATAGTCACCAACCTTTACTCATCTGATAAGCGCCTAACGACCTCTGCAACGGTGGCTGGATCCTCAGTAGGATGAATCCTTTCCATCTTGTCGATTGAGGTTGGTGCAAATGTTTCATCTTCCTGTTCCAATTGTTGTCCAATTTCCAGAACAACCCCACCTTCTGCTAGAGGAGAGCTTGTCCCCTCTAGCGAATCCGTAACCATCGGTGGAGTAGATGACTGTATGAACGTTGCGAGCAGCCAACGAATTGGAAATGCAGCGAGGAAGAATAGGACAAATGCAATACCTGCCCTCTCCAGAGATACGAGCCAGACATTACTAGCCACAGCCGTACCCAGCGTTACAAGAAATGCGAGCATCCCTAATCCAAAATTAATCCAAATGGTTCCTAACATTTGTTATACTTCCTTCACACCTTGATTTACGGTCCTGATTTGAAGAATGCCGTTTGTGGCATCTAACTCTATTGTCCGACCGCAGTTTCCCCCTGTATCTTCTGCCACGATCTTTATATGAGCATCCTTCAATGCAAGTTTGCACGCCTCTACATTCCGAGGGCCAATCCGCATGGTGTCATTATTCCCTAAAAATGCGAACATTTGTGCTCCACCAGCCAATTTCGCAACTGTGTGTCTGGTCTCCGCACCAGCCTTCACCATCAACTGAATCAGATGAGGGATTGCTGTATCCGCATATTTGCCTATCGTTAACTCCCCGCCTTTAGCCAAAGACGACTCCGGAAGCATAACATGTGCCATACCTGCAATTTTATGGATATGATCGTAGAGCACTACCCCTACGCAAGAACCTAAACCGGTAGTACGTAGCTTGCTCGGCGGCTTTGCCACACCGAGATCAGCCATCCCTATCTTAATAATCTCCATCGAACGGAACCCCTAATGAACGAAATAGTATTGGGAGCGATTCAGGATCAGGAATTAAGAAAAAGTTCCCTTTTACTTGATCATTGCCTTCGAAAAAAGCGGTGTCAATCGTGAGGGCAAAGTCACCCGCTTGACCCAACGCTATTAATCCGTAACTTAGAATAGCTCCAGCCATATCCACAGCGAGTGCAGGTACGGACGGCTGTAAATTTAAGCGTGTAAAATCAGCTAACGATGATAAATAAGAACCTGTTAAGATGTTGCCAATCTCATGCAGCGCCGAGATCTCCAACTCTTCCCACTCGTACACATCTTTATTAATTCCTGTAATTTGTTCGAGCAGATGCTTGGCAGACTCCAGATCAAGGATAAAAAACATGTTACCTGGACAATCGCCTTCAACCCGGAGGAAGACGGTCACTACTACAGTTTCCGCTCCTCCTACAAAATCTGCCACTTCGTCGAAGGAGATAATCTTGACTTGTGGAACTTTCATATCGATTTCTTTTTGTATGAGCTTGGAGAGAGCAGTGGCAGCGTGACCAGCACCGATGTTCCCGATTTCCCGTAAAACGTCAAATTGGAAATCCCCAAACTTCGTAAAATCGCCCATTTTACTTACCCCTCAATTGCGTCCAACTGCTTGATTTCCTCAGTACTCAATACTTTATCGAGGTTTAAGAGGATTAACAGTCGTTTATCCAGCTTAGCGACGCCTCGCAAATAAGCAGCTTCCACACCACCAACAACCTCTGGAGGCGGTTCAATCGCATCAACTGGTATATCGATAACATCGTTTGCAGCATCTACAATGAGACCCACTTCCAATTCACCTACGGCCACGATAATGATTCGAGTGGTTTCGGAATAGACGCTTTCTTCGAGACTAAAACGATTGCGCAGGTCAATAATCGGTGTCACAACGCCACGCAGATTAATAACCCCTTTGACGAAACTAGGCGTTCGAGGAACTCTTGTAATGTGCTCCAGCTTTTCAATAGATTTGACCTGATGAACCTCTACGCCATACTCTTCGTCCTTCAACCGAAAGACAATCACTTTGACTTCGCTAATGACTTCTTTTTGATCGAGCATGTGGCTGCCCCTCCTTCTACTTAATCAGCGAGTTACAATCTATGATGAGCGCGACCTGACCGTCTCCCAGAATCGTTGCACCTGAAATGGCAAATACATTAACCAGATATTTGCCGAGAGATTTTAGAACAATCTCTTGTTGACCGATGAACGAATCGACGACAAGGCCTGCCATTTTCTCACCTTTACGTACGATGACGACTGCCACTTCATCTTCCGTCGTTTCCCCATTATCAGGCACTTGGAAAATGTCCTGCAGCGAAACGAGCGGAACTACACGTCCCCGGAAGTCGATCACTTTTTGGCGGTGAGCCATCATGATTTGATCTTTTTTAAATACAGCCGTCTCAATGATGGAGCTGAGTGGGACAGCGTACTTCTCATCTTTCACTTGTACCAGCATCGCGGAAATGATAGAGAGAGTAAGTGGCAATTGAATGAGGAAGGTCGTGCCCTGACCGCGCACAGAATCTACGCCGACACTACCGCCCAACGATTCAATTTTGGACTTCACGACATCCAGTCCAACACCACGGCCGGAAATATCAGAAACAACTTCCGCTGTACTAAAGCCTGCTGCAAAAAGCAATTCGTGGATTTGCTTGTCGCTCATGCTATCTGCAGTAGCAGGATTGACAATGCCTCTCTCAAGCGCTTTTTTGAGGACTTTATCTTTATTGATTCCAGCACCGTCATCTTTTACTTCAATAAATACGTGGTTCCCACTGTGGAAAGCGCGGAGCTCGATTTTTCCTTCTTCTGGCTTACCCGCCTTTTTCCGATCTGCTGGAGACTCAATTCCGTGGTCAAGCGAGTTACGCAGCAAGTGATTGAGTGGGTCCCCGATTTCGTCGATGACGGTACGGTCCAATTCTGTCTCCGCACCGATGATCTCCAGATTCACTTTTTTATTCAGATCTTTTTGCAGATCACGAATCATACGTGGGAAACGATTGAATACTTGCTCCACCGGTACCATGCGCATGGTCAGAATGATGTTTTGCAAATCGCCACTAATCCGGCTCATGTGCTCCACGGTTTCCTGTAGTTCGTTCTTTCCGATCTCCCGGGCCAACTGCTCCAGACGACCGCGGTCAATGACTAATTCGCTAAACAGATTCATCAAGATATCCAAGCGTTCGATATCCACACGAATGGTTTTACCACCAGCTGTCGCCTTCTTCACGGGTGCTTGAGGAGCTTCTGCTGCTCCTTTTTCAGCTGGTGCTGGTGTCTGTTGTACTACAGGAGCAGGTGGAGCTTCACTCTTCATTTGAATCGTTTCGATTGTCACATCTTGGATTTCCGAAATGTTAAGAATCGTAGTGCGAACTTTTTCAATCGATTGCTCCGTCACATAGGCGATTTCAAACGATTGCTCAAATCGCTCATTCTCGATATCTTCAACAGCTGGCTTCGTTTTGATCACTTCACCCATGGATTCCAATTGATCAAAAACCATGTAAGAGCGAGCGGCTTTGAGCAAGCAGTTTTCATTCAAAGTCACTTTGATCCACAAAACGTTGTTCCCGAGCTCCTGAGACTGCTTCAAGACCATCATGGCATAGTCATCCAGCTCATGATCTTCAGCTGGTGTACTTTCCTCTTGCGGTGCTTCCACAGCCATCGTAGCAGCAGCTACTTCCTGCTCAGCTGAAAAGTCTCCCGCTACAATCGCTCGCAGCTTCTTTACAATAGCGGTTACATCCGCGGAACCGTCTCCGCCTTCTGTGATATCGATGACCATGCCTTCAATCAAATCTACACTCTGGAAAATAGCGTCCATAATGTCGCTGGTAATCGTTAACTTCTGATTGCGAATCAGGTCCAATACATTTTCCGCTTCGTGAGTCAAACTCGCCATGTCTTCAAAGCCCATAGTTGCCGACATACCTTTCAATGTATGTGCGGAACGAAAAATTTCTTTGACGTGGCCAATGTTACCCGGATCACTTTCCAAGAGTAACAAGTTGGCGTTGATCGCCTGTAGGTGTTCCTTTGACTCCTCAATAAACATGTCCAAATACTGATTCATATCCATAGGTGATCCACCTCCCAAAAATCAGTGCAAGAGCTTGCACAACAGCTCTGGAATCTTTTCCAATGGGGCCACGTTGTCTGCCAAGCCTGCTTGAATGGCTGCTCGTGGCATTCCGTATACGACACAGCTTGACTCATCTTCGATAATACTTGTGACATGGCCAAGCTCCTTCATGAGCTTTAGCCCTTTAGTCCCATCATTTCCCATGCCTGTCATGATGATTGCCCATTTGTCTACATTTGTCAATTGACTGACTGATTCAAACAGGATATCAACAGATGGTCTGTGTCCGCCTCGTGGCTCCTCTTGATGCAAATAGGCCTGTAGTCTCCCATTCACTTGACGAACTTCGAAATGGAAGCCTCCTGGAGCGATGTACGCTGTCCCATTTTCCAAATACTCGCCATCGACAACTTCGGTTACTCGAATTTGGCATAACGAGTCTAGTCGATTTGCTAACGATTTTGTGAAACCTGCTGGCATATGCTGAACGATGGCAATTGGTGCCGGAAAATTCGCCGGAATTGCAGTTAGTACACTTTGCAATGCTTTAGGACCACCTGTTGAAGTACCTAAAACCACCAGTCTTGCCTTTCCACCCACTTGTGACCGCATCACAGCAGGCGGGCTCGGTATTTTCGTACGTATTACTGGAGTTACCGGTGTAACAGGTGCTGCTTTTGATTCAGAAGATACCGGTTTGGCTACCCGAGTCATCTGCTGTTTCAAACGTACTTTCGATGCCGCCGCCGCCTTCACGCGCTCGATGAGACGATCGCCCACTTTGTGGATGTCGAGAGAAATTGGTCCAGAGGGCTTGGTTACAAAGTCAAACGCACCTAGTTCCAACGCATGAATCGTAGCTTCTGCCCCTTCTTTCGTCAGGCTGCTCAACATGACGATCGGAACTGGGCACTCAATCATCAGCTTTTCCAGAGCGTCCAAACCGTTCATGACTGGCATTTCAATGTCGAGTGTGAGAACATCCGGCGCCAGTTGCTTACATTTCTCTATGCATTCGAGTCCATTTTTGGCTCGATCGATCACTTCAATCTCAGGATCCGTAGATAAAATGTCCGAAATCACTTTACGCATGAATGCAGAATCGTCCGTGACGAGAACGCGGATTTTGCTCATTCGAATGTCGCTCCCTTCCTACTTTTGTGTCTCATCGTATGAAGTGCCTCAACCTCGCAAGAAAACCTTTGAGACCACTGATAGAATCATCTGTAGTAACCGGACGATCCAAGTACCGCTCTACCAGATTTCGTATGCTTCTCGCAGCTTGCGATTGTGGATATGTAAGTAGAAAAGGACGCTGCAGTTTAACAGCTTTAGAAACATAAGGATCATCCGAAACATATCCAAGCGACTGAATATCCATATTCAAAAAACGTTTGGAAACCATCGCAAGCTTGTCTGCCGTCATTTTCCCTTCTCTCTCCGACGATGTCCTGTTTATCACCAATCGAATGGAAACAGCGGGGTTACGTGAGTGTAGCATCTTGATGACTGCATATGCATCCGTTATCGCTGGTGGTTCGGGAGTGGTAACAAGGATGACCTCGTCTGAGGAGAGCATGAATCTCATGGATTCTTTTGAAAAACCTGCTCCCGTATCAAAAATGATAGTGTCAGCATAGCCCTGCAATGGGTCTAGATGTGAAAATAAGCGATCAAGCTTCTCATCATCTAACTGCATGATCTGCGTAAAGCCAGAACCCCCCGCGATGAATTCTAAGCCTCCAGGTCCGTGCTCGATAATGTCCCAAACAGTCGTATCTGGCTCTAACAAATGAAACAGATGCTTTTTTGGGGTAATTCCCATTAATACATCCAGATTTGCCAGACCCAGGTCCAAGTCAAACAAAACCGCCTTATGACCCTTCTCAATCAAACCAAGTCCAAAATTCAGGCTGAAATTGGACTTGCCGACACCACCTTTTCCACTCGTCACTGTCACCAGTCTAGTCGGCCGTGTCTTCTTGTTTTGTAGCATCCTCTCACGGAGTTGCTCTGCTTGGTCACGCATCTGTTTACTCTCCCATAATCATCGTTGAAACCAGCTCGGGTGTAGCTACAACGATATCATCTGGTACATTTTGACCTGTCGTTACATAGGAGAGCTGTAGATTCATCTCCTGACAAACATTCAACATCGTGCCAAAGCTGTTCGTTTCATCTGCCTTTGTAAAAATGACTTGCTTCACTTGAACTTCCGCAAAATTTTGGACGATCGCTTTCATATCATTGAATTTGGAGCTCAAGCTAAGTACTAGGTAGTTCACGCTGTCTTTTCCATGCTCCAGCAATTCACGAATGCCTTCGACGTACTCATCGTTGCGAAAATTTCGTCCAGCCGTATCTACAAAAATGAGGTCACAATCACTTAAGCGCTCCATCGCCGCCGCCATTTCTCTCGGAGAAAAGACAACCTCCAGCGGGACATTCAGGATGTTTGCATACGTCTTCAGCTGTTCTACAGCCGCCATTCGATACGTATCCGCCGTGATAAAGCCGATTTTCCGCTTTTCCTTCAACATGCTGTTCGCTGCAAGCTTGGCAATGGTCGTTGTTTTTCCTACCCCTGTCGGACCGAAAAAGAAAGCATACCGTACGTTCTTACCCAGCCTTGGCGATGATGCTGTATATGGCTCGATCATAGAAGTGATGATTGTCCGGCATACCGTAAACGCTTCTTCCTCCGTCCACTTTTCACCCGGTTGCGACTTTTCCATTATTTTGCGAATGATTTCCGCTGTCAGCTCTTCAGTCACTTCCTGCTTCAATAACTGTGCGCGAATAGACTGTACCGCTGGAGGAAGTTGTTCACTTAAGTCATGCACCAACAGCTTTTGAAACATTTGACGCATATCTCGCATTTCAGTAGCAATCGCGTCATGATTGCTTGCGGGTAAAGCACTTTCTTGGGAAGTCGTGACAGGAACATGCTGCTCAGTTGGCTCTCCTTGCTTTGGCATAGCTCTCGTATCTGTGATCTCTTCCTTTGGAAGCGTCGCAACCGCGGTTTGTGTCATCGCAGCAACGACCTGCTCCCTACCTGTAGTTTCAGCTTGTTGATTCTCTGATGTTTTGGTAACAGTCGGTCTTCGATACGCTTGAGCAGCCGTGTACGTACCTGTCTGCGATTTGGGCAAAACGTTGTTGGTTCGATGTTCAGCTGCTATTGTGGAATTTTCTCGCTCGGATGCCTTTTCATCGACAGCAGCGATTACTTCGATTCGTTGTTTGCCAAACATCCCGAACAATCCACCTGTTTTGATCGGCTTAGAATTCAGAATCACTGCATCCATTCCTAAGTCCGTCCTGATTTTTTCCATTGCTTCTGGCATCGAATCGACAATGTAACGTTTTACCCTCACGAAATGTTCACCATCCCTACGCTTTGCACTTCAACATGTGGTTCGAGCTCGCTGTACGACAAAACGGGAACGTCTGGCATCATGCGATCTACTAATTGACGCAAGTACATTCGAACTGCTGGTGATGATAGAATGATCGGCTGTTGACCCGAGTTGATCATTTTGCTCACTTCAGTCGACATGTTTTGGAAAATTCGCTGAGACGTTTCCGGATCCATCGCCAGATAGCTTCCTTGCTCAGACTGTTCCACACGTTCGGAGATTGCTTTTTCCAATCCTGCTCCAGCTGTAAGCACGCGAAGTGGTTGTCCTGGCTCCGTAAATTGGAGTGTGATCTGTCTCGCCATCGCTTGTCTCACATATTCTGTCAGTACATCCGGATCTTTTGTATACAAGGCATGATCCGCAAGTGCCTCGAGAATGACGTGGAGATTTCGAACAGAGACTTTTTCACGCAACAGCTTTTGCAATACTTTTTGTACGTCCCCTATGGCGAGCATACTTGGAATCAGCTCGTCTACGAGAACTGGTGCTGTCTCCCGAACATTGTCGATCAGGGCCCTTGTCTCTTGGCGACCTAACAATTCGTGGGCATGTCGCTTGATGACCTCTGTCAGATGTGTAGCCACAACAGATGGCGGATCGACAACTGTATAGCCAGACAGCTCAGCAATCTCCTTATTCTCTTCTGTTACCCATAATGCGGGCAATCCAAACGCAGGTTCTACGGTTTCTATCCCAACAATGGAATCGTCTTCAATCCCCGGGCTCATCGCTAGATAGTGATCCAGCATGATTTCCCCTTTAGCGACCTGGTTGCCTTTTATTTTGATCATGTATTCATTCGGTCGAAGCTGGATGTTGTCACGTATACGAATAACCGGTACAACGATCCCCATCTCGAGTGCGATTTGTCTTCGAATCATAATGACTCGATCTAGCAGATCTCCACCCTGCTTCACATCAGCAAGCGGGATTAAGCCATAACCGAATTCGAATTCGATCGGATCGACCTGCAGCAGGTTCACGACGCTTTCGGGACTGCGTACTTCTTCCATTTGCTGCTCTTCCACCTTGTCGGCGGATTCCTGTATTTGCATCTTTTGGTTCTTCTCCATTTTCCAAGCAGCAAATGCCATGATCCCGGAAACCGGAAGCACAGGCAGAATTCCAATCGGTGTAAAGAGTCCCAGTAATAGCATGCATCCGGATACGATATAGAGAAGACGCGGAAAGCTGAACATTTGCTTGACGATGTCTTCTCCCAAACCTTCACCAGAAGTGGAACGCGTTACAATAATACCCGCAGCAGTCGAGATTAAGAGCGCTGGAATCTGACTCACCAATGCGTCACCGACAGACATGGTAGTGAAACGAGAGGCAGACTCAGCGAAGCTCATATCGTGAATGAGCATCCCGATGATAAAACCACCAATAATATTTACGATAAAAATGATAATACCCGCGATGGCGTCCCCTTTTACGAATTTGCTGGCACCATCCATTGCTCCATAAAAGTCAGCTTCGTTTTCAATCTTTTTTCTTCGGACACGTGCTTCAGCTTCTGTGATCATCCCTGCATTCAGATCCGCATCGATACTCATCTGCTTACCAGGCATCGCATCGAGCGTAAAGCGTGCTGCTACCTCAGCGACGCGCTCAGAACCTTTGGTGATTACGATAAACTGAATGATGATCAAGATCAGAAACACGACGAAACCGACGACTTGATTACCACCGACTACAAAGCTACCGAACGTTTCAATAACTTTACCGCCTTCACCGTGCGAGAGAATATTTCTCGTCGTCGACACGTTTAGGGCTAGTCGAAAAAGTGTTGTAATAAGCAAAACCGTCGGAAAGATCGAGAATTCCAAAGTCTCTTTTGTATACATCGACACAAGCAAGATGGTCAATGCAAGGGAGATATTCAAAATCAACAGCAAATCAAGAAGCGCTGAAGGAAGTGGGATTACCATCATGACAACAATGCTTATGACAAAAAGGATCGTACCAACTTCTTTAAATTTGAATCCCACTGGTTATCCTCCTTCCATTTATTTCACTTTCCCTTGCAGCTTGTAGACGTACGCGAGAACTTCCGCGACCGCTTTAAACATCTCTTCGGGAATTTGTTGCCCAACTTCAACTTGACTATAGAGAGCCCGGGCCAAGGGCTTGTTTTCCATGGTAACGATACGATGCTTTTTCGCTACTTCCCTTATTTTTAATGCTAGATAGTCTTGCCCTTTGGCGATTACCGTTGGTGCACTCATCGCACTTGCGTCATAGCGAACGGCAACGGCAAAGTGGGTCGGGTTCGTAATAATGACATCTGCTTTGGGAAGCTCCTGCATCATACGGCGAATGGCCATACTTCTTTGCCGTTCACGAATCTTCCCTTTGATGAGCGGATCACCTTCCGCTTGCTTATGCTCGTCCTTGAGATCCTGTTTGGACATCCGCAGATTCTTTTCATGCTCATAACGTTGATAGGCATAGTCCAGAACCGCGAGAATGAAAAGCAATAACCCGAGATAGATTCCCAGCTTTGTCACCTCTTCGGCAGTAAACGATAGGACTGCTCCGAGAGACAATAAGGAAAGTTGTACAACTTGTTCCTTTGCATTCCACAAAATGACGTACGCGACGTATATGCCTGCGCTTATTTTTAATAAAGACTTCAGCAGCTCTACGAGTGAGCGTAAGGAAAAAATTCTTTTTGCCCCTTTAATCGGATCGATCTTTTCCAACTTCATTTGAAGGGGCTCTGTACTAAAATGCCAGCCTACTTGCATGTAGTTCACCGCAAACGCAACAAGAAAACTCAAGCCTAAGATAGGTCCTACAATTTTTATTGCTTCAAATACGAGTTGCATCACCATGACTTTTAAATTTTCTTCATTTAATTGCCACGTGGTGTATGTAATCAATGACTCCCGCATCAAATCTTGAAAGGTGCCTAGCATGGTAGAGCCAAGCATCATTAACAGAAAGAAAAATGCTGTCAAAGATAGGGCTGGGGAAAGATCCTGACTTTTTGCAACTTGCCCTTTTTTTCGTGCGTCTTGTTTTTTCTTGGGCGTAGCTTTTTCCGTCTTTTCCCCATTAAAAAATTGAAGATCTACTTGATAAGAAAGCCTCAATTGATTCATGGTGATCCTCCGAGCGATTTCATCATTTCTGCAAGTGCCCGGAACATATTCCCAAACAATCCGTTCAGGGTCAGCAAGAACGCAGGCATCACTACGATAAGTAGTAAAAAGCCGGCAAGCAGTTTAATGGGCAAACCCACCACAAAGATATTAAACTGCGGGACAGATTTGGCGATAATACCAAGAGAGAGATCAACCAGAAACAATGCAACGACGATCGGTGCCGCAATCATAAACGCACTCGTAAACATCGTTAGAAATGTCTTTACTGCTGTCATCATGACGTTTTCGCTTCCGAAAGCCGCCCACATGATGTCCACCGGTATAACCTGGTAACTGCTTATCACACCTCGTATTAGCATGTGATGCCCGTCAATACTGAAAAAGTACAAGACAGCGAGAATGTTTTTGAAGTTACCTGTCACTGGGATATACGCACCCGTTTTCGGGTCAATCACGTTTGCCATGGCAAGACCCATCTGCATGTCCATCAGTCCGCCGGCAACCTGAATGGCAATAAACATCATTTCACATATGTAACCAAGAATGACACCAACAAGCGCTTCTTTTATGACATACATAACAAATGTCAAATCCATTGGAATCTCGCCTTGTACGGGCAAGGATTGAAAGCTGATGACGGCAATGATAAACGCGAGCGCGATTTTAAACTGATTCGGTACTCCACGAATGGAAAAGAACGGAGCCGTTACAAAAAAAGCACTCATTCGGACAAAAACAAGCATGAATATGGGTAAATACATCAGAAAAAGATTCATATGCTACCCAACAAAACGATGAAGGTTACCGAAGATCCCCATCGTAAAATCAAGCAGTACCCGAAGCATCCATGGACCAGCAGCCAAGATCACAACAAATACGGCCACGATCTTCGGAATGAAAGCGAGTGTCTGCTCCTGAATTTGTGTCGTTGCCTGAAAGACACTGACCATCAAACCGACCAGCAAGGCGACCCCAAGTGCGGGTGCCGAAATCAGCAGGATGGTATAAACAGAGCTTTGGGCAATCTGCATAAGTAATTCTTGTGTCATGCTCTACCTCCTGAGGCATTCGGAATGTCGCTAAAAACTGGTCAAAAGTGATTTCACAATGAGATACCAGCCGTCCACCATGATGAACAATAAAATCTTAAACGGCAATGAAATCATCACCGGCGGTAACATCATCATCCCCATCCCCATCAAAATACTGGAGATGATCATATCAATTACGAGAAAAGGAATGAATATCATAAAGCCGATCTGAAAAGCCGTCTTCAATTCGCTGATGGCATAAGCAGGTACCAGCGCATTCAAAGGAATATCTTGGATCGATTTTGGTCGTTCGGCTTTTGTGTATTCCAGAAAAAGTGCTAAATCTTTTTCACGCGTCTGTTTTGCCATAAATTGCTTAAAGGGTATGACCGCCGCGTCAAATGCCTGCTGTTGCGTTAGCTTTCCTTGCATAAATGGCTGCACAGCTGTTTCGTTTACTTGTCCGAGTGTTGGGGCCATTATGAAAAATGTCATAAATAACGCAAGAGCAATCAATACCTGATTCGGTGGCATTTGCTGTGTTGCCAACGCATTTCTTACAAAAGACAAGACAATGATAATTCGCGCAAAACTAGTCATTAAAAGCAAAATCGCTGGAGCTACAGATAATACTGTCAAAATCAGTAACAGCTGAATGGCCGTCGATGTCTCCTGCGGTGTTCCTGTTCCGCCGCCTATCTTCAAATCAATGCTTGGAACAAGCGGTGTCCCCACTGGCGCCGCCATGGCCATTTCAGGTACGGATAGCAACACTGCGACAAGCATCAGCACCTGCAAAAAATATTTCATTTTTGGTCCCCTCTGTCCTGAGCTTGCTCGTTCTTCCAATGTTCTGTTTGGTTTGGACGATTTTTCAAGTCGTTCCATTGACCTTGCAACAGATCTTGAAAGCTTTTCCCGTCCATTTCAGAAGAAAACAAGATTTCTTCTTCTGCCTGCTTTTTCTTACCGAACGGAAGCCATTCTAGCGAGAATGGACTTTTCATCGGTTTGATCTCAGCGTCAGCCAAAATCAAATCTACCTCTTCACCCGGTTCGATTCTACGAAGCAATTGAACGTTTTCTCCTACTCCCACGATGTACAATGACTCACCGATCATAACAACCTGCAGTGTTTTGCCATTACCTAGCGCAGTTGCGCTAATCACTTTAATCGGTCCATGACTTTGAGCCCCTTGACGTCGACCAAGAAAACGGAGCAATAAAAAGATCAATACTGCAATAAAGCCAAGCGAAAAGATGACTTGAACCAGATACCCGATCATACTTCCTGTTCCGCTGCCCGGAATGGCCGCCGGCTGTTCACTGCCGGCGGGCGCATTGCTAGTTGGCACTTTTCCCTGATTGTACGCATCCGCTACTGAACCTTCCGCAAAAGCGGTACTCGGCAGGGAGGAGACGAAAAGCAACAGGATCAGACTGAAGGCTAAAATGAGTCTTGCCCCTGCATTCCGGATCATCATCATTAGCTCATTGTCTTTTTGATCGCTTCCAAAACGCGATCCGCTTGGAATGGTTTTACGATGAAGTCTTTTGCGCCCGCCTGGATCGCATCGATTACCATCGCTTGTTGTCCCATCGCAGAGCACATGATAACGCGCGCGTTAGGATCCAACTTTTTAATTTCTTTCAGTGCAGAAATTCCATCCATCTCTGGCATGGTAATATCCATGGTTACGAGATCAGGTCCCAATTCTTTGTATTTTTCAACTGCTTGTGCACCGTCACTTGCTTCCCCTACGACGCTGTACCCGTTTTTCGAAAGAATTTCCTTGATCATCATACGCATGAACGCTGCATCGTCGACGATTAATACTTTGTTAGACATAAAAAGCTCCTCCCTAATGCTTCCCACTTGATTGGTTTATTGTAATTTTTGAACACGATCTATCTGACTGATGATGTCTGTAACACGAACCCCAAAGTTCTCATCAATGACGACAACCTCGCCCTTGGCAATTAATTTGTTGTTCACCAATATGTCTACATGCTCACCTGCCAGCTTGTCCAACTGTATAATCGATCCAGCGGACAAGTCAAGGATTTCTCTAATAAGCTTTTTCGTACGTCCTAACTCAACTGTTACCTGTAATGGAATATCGTGAAGCAAGTTCAAATTCTGTATGTCTCCTGTATACATAGGAGCACCTCCAAGTGGAGCAAATTGTGCTGGTACTACATTCGCCTGATTAGCGGCAGGACCTCCGAAATGCTGTGGTGTTGGCGGAGCCATTGGAGGCTGCTGATACATTCCTGGGTACGGAGCGTAGCCAGGTGGCATCATTTGTTGTCCATACGCGTCAGGATACATCGGCGGCTGTCCTGGGTAGCCCATTGGCGGTGCGTAACCCGGCGGTTGCTGATACATTGGCTGTTGCTGTGCCTGTGACGGCTGCGCTACAGGCGGTACGTGGCTCTGTGGCTGCTCTTGCATACTTGGCTGGACAGAAGGAGCCGACAGACCCATTGCTGGCAGAGAAGGCATCTCTATCTCATCTATGAGGGCCGCTGCTGCTTCTTCATCCCCTGCACCTCCAACCAGTCGATCAATCATCTTTTTCGCAAAGGAAAGAGGGAGAAGCTGCATAATATTTGAATCAATAAGTTCGCCATGTTCTCCTACCTTTAAGCGGAAAGATACCTTCACGAGAGGACTGTCATCATCAGAGAAGCTGTCTCCACCCTTGCCTTGCGCCAGATCCATTACATCGATGCCTGGTGGCGTAATATTAATGAACTGGTTGAAAATCGTCGACATGGACGTAGCAGCGGAGCCCATCATCTGATTCATTGCTTCCTGAACCGCGCTGATATGAAGCTCAGACATTTCAGTGCTCGCTGGTCTACCATCTCCGCCCATCATCAGATCCGCAATAACAGCAGCATCTTCCATGCGAATGACGAGCAGGTTTATTCCTTTGAATCCATCTGTATATTCCACGTGGACAGCCACGTGAGGAATCGGAAATTCGCTTTCCAATTCATCAACATTGACTACGGAAACAGTAGGGGTTGTAATATCTACCTTTTGACTTAACAAAGTAGATAACGCAGTAGCTGCGCTCCCAAAGGAGATATTACCAATTTCTCCGAGTGCATCCTGTTCAAACGGGGACAGAAATTCGGCAACATCCTGGGTTACTGCCGATACAGCTTCCTCTTCGTCCTCAACCAAGTTGTTCGCACGTAACAGCGCGTCAATCTCGTCTTGAGAAAGCATATCTCTACTCATTTTGTTCCTCCCCCTCCTCTATGACTTCATCAATCTGTACGGCGACTCTTCCTTTATGCGTTCCTGGCTGACCCAAGAACTTTAAGTGGTTGCCAACTTTAATTTTCAACTTGTTGTCGATCGATTGATCTAATTGAATGACGTCGCCTTTTTGTAGCTGCAAGAAATCTCCTACTGTAATCGTAGCTGTTCCCATCTCAGCAACAATCGGTAATTTTGCAACTTTTACTCGCTCTTCTACACGCAGGCGCTCTTCTTCATCCCGCGTTTTCTTCTGTTTGGAGAACCAGTATTGTCCAGACAGCTTTGTCATGATTGGCTCCAGTACCACGTGAGGCAAACAGAGATTGATCATTCCTGTTGTATCGCCGATTTTGGTACTAAAAGAGATTACCACGACAATCTCATTAGGTGAGACGATCTGCATGAACTGTGGATTCATTTCCAAGCCTTCCTGATACGGGTCCAGTTCAATGATTTGCTTCCATGCCTCGTGGAAAGTATCCAGCGCTTTGCCGAATACGCGTTCCATCACCGTTGTTTCAATTTCCGTAAGGGCGCCCATTTTTTCCGGAATCGCCCCCTGTCCTCCCAGAAGTCGATCCAACATGGTATAGGCGATGTTTGGATTTACTTCCAAAACCATTCGTCCTTCCAGCGGAGGAGCTTCAAAGATGTTCAAGATGGTCATCTTGGGAATAGAACGTATAAATTCGTCATACGGCAATTGATCGACGGAGGCAACCGTAATTTGCACGAAGGTACGGAGCTGAGCTGAAAAATACGTAGTCAACAGCCTCGCGTAGTTTTCATGGATTCGCGTTAAACCACGGATCTGATCTTTCGAGAATCGCAGGGCGCGTTTGAAATCATATACTTTGACTTTACGCTCAGTTTCTTCCTTTTTCAGCTCGTTGGCATCCATTTCGCCCGAAGATAGGGCGGCCAACAGCGCATCAATCTCACTCTGTGAGAGAACCTCGGCCATATGTCGTCACCTCCTTGCTATGTATACCATAATCGCTTCCTATGACAAGACGCGTTTGGTTGTCACTACTTGAACAATCTTACCCTCTTGCATCAGGGAGCTGATTTCATTCATAATTTTTGCTTCCAGCTTGTTCACACCTTCAGTTCCTTTTATGTCTTCTGGTGTCAACCCCGCCAATGTTTTAATAATCACCTGATTGACTTGCGGCAAACGCTGTTCCAACTCTGTTTTGGCAGCAGAACTGTCAGCCGTAATGCTAAAGCGTACAATCATGTAATTATTCGTTAGCAAGTTCGTAGTAATTTCGCCAGTGTCAACGGAGAACTCTTTTATTTCCCCTGCCGTGAGCGGCTTCACTTCTTGCTCTTCCGTCGAAGCTGTTTGCGCAGCTGGAGAGAGATAGGTTTGCCAGAGAACAAACGAGATCACTCCCAGTAGCGATATCGCGATGATAATAATTAGAGCCATGTTAAACAATCGATTTTGAAACATCGCTAATGCCTCCCGCTATTCATTTGAATCACCCGGCATTTTCGGTACAGAAGTTGCCGGAGGAACATTATGATAAAAAGCCTGAACACGTTCAGCGATGGATTCCACCGAATCCTTCACGATGTACTTTCTGTCGTTGAACAGCGTAATTACGCTATCCGGAGTTCCTTCAACAGTTTCAATGTGAGTGATGTTCAGATAAAAAGTAGAACCGTTAAACCGCGTTAACTTAATCATTGGCTGCTCCTTTCCGGATCAAGCTGGGGAAGGCTTAGAACACTTCCCCGGCTTTTCCGTTAAACGAAATTATCGTTTCAGGTTCACCAGTTCTTCCAATACTGTGTCAGATGTCGTGATGATCCGTGAGTTTGCTTGGAAACCGCGTTGTGCCACGATCATTTCTGTAAATTCTTCAGAAAGGTCAACGTTGGACATTTCCAGTTGGCCCGCGATGATGCTTACTTTTGCATCAGCTGGCGACACTGGTGTCATCGGGTCACCATCATTCGCACCAGCGTTTACTGTATTTTCGTAAAGATTGTTCCCGATTTTCTTCAAACCACCTGGGTTATTGAAAGTCATTACCCCAATGGTATTCGTAGAGTCTAGGGCACCAGTTTCATCCACTGTTGTGATGACCCCATCTTTTCCGATGGAGTAAGAAACAACCCCATCATTTTGGCTGATCTGAATCGCACCTGGATCGGTGTTCATGAGCTTCATCCCTTGGGAGTTCACCAGGTATCCCTCTGCATCACGTGTAAAGTTGCCTGCACGCGTATAATAGATCGTTGCCCCTTCATCCGGGCTTACCATAAAGAATCCATCGCCCTCGATAGAAAGGTCTGTTGGCAGGTTGGTTGTCATCGGACTACCTGCAGAGAAGACGGTATCAATGGATGCGATTGAAGCTCCTAGTCCAATCTGAGTTGGGTTAGTTCCACCCTTCCCACCTGCTGTAGGTGCCCCAGCCCCTTGAACGTTTTGGCTCAAAATATCTTGGAACATCACGCGTCCCTTTTTGAAACCAACCGTGTTTACGTTTGCGATATTATTACCAATAACATCCAACTTAGTTTGAAATCCACGCAAGCCTGAAATACCTGAATACATAGATCGAAGCATACTAACTTCCTCCTTTACCTTCTCATTTACAGCGGCTACCTCTGTCAGTCGGTAGCCGAATGGGCTTCCTCAAGAGGAGGTCCAGCCCAGTAAACAGCCACCTACACGAAAATGGCACTGTCAATGTTAGTAAATACGTTGTCCTTCATGCTACCATCGTCTACGGCGGTAATAATTTTCCGATTTACGATGCTCACGACGTAGGCCACATTATCCATCATAACGAGAGACTCTCTGGCGCCTTTGGCGGCTGCTTTTTGCACAGCGGATTCCAAACGCTCCATCTGTTGTCGCTCTAGCGTAATGCCCCGCTCCTGCAAGCGATTGACGGCATGCTGGCTAAAACTGAGTGGTTCCGTCTTGGTTGCAGCGCCAATCGATTCCGTCAAATACTGCTGAAATAACGCGTTGTTTCCCGGAGCGGTTTGGGTAGTAGCTTTTGCGGCGTGATTCGTTTTCGGAGGAAAATAGGGTTGCCCCACACGAAAATGGTTCATGGCGCTTCCTCCTTATAGCCAATCCTAGACGATGTCGTCAATGCCGCGAGCCGTGTCCCGCAATCGATTCCATAGCACTTCTGTTGATTCATTGCTGTCTACCAGGGCATCGAGAGCAAATTCTTGCTCGTCTTTATCTTGCTGTTGTCGATTCTCTTGTTGCTGTCGTGCTTGTTCACGCTGCTGTTGGAAGTTAAAAGCGGTATCCTGCTGCTGGTTTACCTCCAAGCGATCAACCTGTAAGCCTTGTTGTGTCAGAGCAGCTCGAAGCTGTGGAAGCTGATTATCCAGCATATCCTTTCCAGCCTGTGTTTCAGCATGGAACTGTGCTGTAATCACGCCATTTTGGGAAGTAATCGTTACGTCTACTTGGCCCAAAGATTGTGGATTCAGAATCAGCTTTGCCTCATGTACGCCATTATGTTGGGTCAACTGCATCTTGGACACGAAAAGCTGTGTGACTTGCTGTGTCAGTTGATTGGCGTTTACATGGTGTGTTGGAACAGACTGTTGTTGAAAGGTCTGTACAGATTGTGTCTGTGTATTAGATGAAGCGATAATTGGTGTCTGACCATTTCCATTCAACATGCCGTCTTCTGGATTGCCCTCTTGATTCAAAAGGCCGCTTTGAAGGGTTGACTGTACGGTCTGGGACTGAATCCCTGCTTCTAGCTTGTAAGCCGAGAGACCTTGATTCAACCGCAGTGGAGAAATTGTCTTAAACGAATCCTGCTGGGTTATGTTCACGTTTGTCATCACATCGGATCGCAAGTTCAGTCCACTTCGTTTTGACTCCTCAGCATTTCCTTTTTGATTCTTCAGGGATTCGAGAAGCGCTGCCAGCTTGTCCAGTTCGTTTGGAGTTGCTTCCCCTTTTTTCAGGTTAGCTAGAATCTGCTTTAAATCCTCACTCACTTGACCAGCATTTCCTTGCGCTTTGCCCAAGAGTTGTTCCATTGCAGTTGCAAATTTTTCTTGAGCGTCAGACGGTAATTCGTCTTGCGTCGTTTGACCAGCGCCAAGCAGTTGGGCAAATAATGCCATGAGATCAGCTAATGCTAGCATATCCTCTTCATTTAAATCCTCTGGAGCCACCGTTGTCTCTTCTGGGTTCTGATCCAACACCTGCATCAATTGCATAGAAAACATTTGACCTAAACCAGTTCCTTCTGCATTCGCTACAGGTGTCGCTGTAACAGATCCTGCTGATCCTACGGCAGGAGTCAAATTGGCTACATTCATCTCGTTCACCTCCTCTTTTTGATTTGTTGCTTATAGGAACGAAAACAGATGATTACTCCATCTATTTTCGAAGCAACTCTGTCGTTATGCGAGCCGCCAGATTATCTGGTTCTTTCTGTTTCTTGTCATCATTGGCTATCGCTGAGAGAGTTTGTGCCCGTTTATCCGCAGGCAAATCTTTCATTAAGGCAATGGCTTGACCACTGTTGGTAACCATGAGTGAACGAATGATAGCAGCAGCATCCGCAGGAGGCAATTGAGTGAATGTTTTCATTAGATCCTCTTTCGATTCAGACCCATCACGCGTATCACTTAACGCCTTTGTCAGAACATCAACACGTTGTTGCAGAGCTGCAATGTCATCATCTTTGTTCACTACTGAATCTTTTAACAAGATGGAAATATCGGCAGCTTTCTTCGGTTCCATCTTGGCCAAAATGTCTGCCTGTTGTGCAGGCTTCATTTTTGTCATGACGGCAACTGACTCTTGCAATTTTAGATTTCCGATGATGGCCGCTGCATTCTTTGCAGACATGGTTGTATACACTTTCGCCAAATCCGCAAACTGCCTCTGACGCTCTTCCTCAGTCGCACGCTTGTCCTCCATTGCCTTGTTCACATCATCGATTTGTTTTTCCAGTGCCGCAATGGTGGCATCTTTCTTTGCTGACTCTTCTTTTAAAGCGGTAATCTGCTGCTGGTTTTTTGCTTGATCTTGCTGTAGGGTTGCCACTTGTTTGTCCATGTCAGGTTTTTCTTCTGAGCCGGGAGTTGCTGCATAGTCGTCCGGGACTAATTTTTCCACGTACGGTATGGAGTTAGCCCAGTGGAGAACAGTCCCTAACACGTTTACTCCGAGCAAGCTCAGGAGCACACCGCCAAGGAGGCTGGCAAACAGTGCAGGAATGACAATCATATAAAAGAACCATTCCCACCTGCCGTATTCCCGTTCTTCTTGGATTTCTTCCATTTGGAACCTCCCTCAGTAGCTTCGGCGAAGATAGAGCTGCGTACCGATCTCATCCAACTCTTTTTGCTCTCTTTGCTTCTGGTCGTCCAGAAATTGGTGGAGCGACTTTTCCCGAAGGCGTTGCCATAGTTGGGACTCTTTCATACGTTCCGTCAATCGTGACTGACAGCGTTCCACATCCTGTTCGCAACCATGCAAGGTACGTTGCTGATTCTGAATGGATCTCGCAACAGATTGCTGATATTGCGTAATGGAAATCAACTGCGCAGCACTGCATGTCTGCATCTGTACTTCCTGGAGCCTCATCGTCATCTCGTCATGATGCTCGGTTAGTTGAGAAAGCTTCCACTCTTCTTCGTTTTTACGCTGGATCGACTTTCCGAAAGCCCACTCTGCTTGTTCTTTTTCTTTTTCCTTTAAATCAAGAACCTTTTGGAGATGAAACTGAAACACACGCACATTAGTTCACTCCTCCGAAATGAGCTGTCAATGCTTGGATAGCGCCCTGCAAAGTAGACGGTTCATGCGTTCCTTGTGCCGTAAAACCAGAAATGATATCACGATAGCGGATGGCTGCATCGATTTCCCGATTGCTGCCTGGCTTATACGCCCCAATATTTATGAGGTCCTCCGCTTCACGAAACGTAGCCAAATGTTTTTTTAACTGACGAGCAGCATCCAAATGGTTACTATCGACGATTTCATTCATGACACGACTCACACTCGCCATCACATCAATGGCAGGAAAGTGACCTTTGTGAGCAATTTTCCGGTCAAGAACAATGTGACCATCCAAAATCCCCCGCACTGCATCCGCAATCGGATCGTTCATGTCGTCAGAATCAACTAATACGGTATAAAAGGCCGTAATACTTCCCTTATCCGCTGTTCCTGCGCGCTCCATCAGCTTTGGTAGCATCGCAAACACCGATGGCGTATAACCACGCGTAGCCGGCGGTTCACCGATCGCCAAGCCTACCTCACGTTGCGCCATGGCAAAGCGCGTGACAGAATCCATCATAAGCATGACATTCATTCCTCGGTCGCGGAAATATTCCGCTATGGAAGTCGCAATCATCGCGCCCTTGATTCGAATCATGGCAGGTTGATCGGAAGTAGCTACGACAACAACAGACCGCTTTAGTCCTTCTTCCCCAAGATCCCGCTCGATAAACTCCATGACTTCACGGCCACGTTCTCCAATGAGACCAATCACATTGATATCTGCCGTAGTATTTCGGGCAATCATTCCCATCAATGTACTTTTTCCTACCCCTGATCCAGCGAAAATGCCGACCCGCTGACCTTTCCCGATGGTAAGAAGACCGTCTATCGCTCTTACTCCCACACTCAATGGTTCTTGAATGCGCGGTCGGAGGATAGGATTTGGTGGCATATTGTTGGTAGGATAGGACGTCAGCCCAAATGGCAGTGAGCCTTGATAGGGCCGCCCCAATCCATCGAGGATCGAACCCAATATTTCAGGTCCAACTTTTACATCTAGCGAACGTCCTGTCGCGACCACGTCACAACCTGGACCAATTTCGGTCAATTCGCCTAATGGCATTAACAGCACTTTGTTTTCGCGAAAGCCAACCACTTCTGCGATGATCGGTTCCTTTGTGTTAGCCGGATATAGATGGCATATCTCGCCTAATTTCACTTCTGGGCCTTGCGACTCGATAGTGAGCCCAACAACCTGTGTCACTTTGCCATTCACGCGCATCGGATCTAATCCATGCAGCATGTGCTTGTACTTCGAGAGATCTAGGATGCTCATGGAGCCTCACTTCCTCTGGCAATCGTAAGCAGCGCCTGCTTAATCTCCTCCATTTGTGTATCGATGCGGGCATCGACACTCCCCAAAGCAGTACGGATGACACATCCACCATCTTGTACGGTATAGTCAGGATAAATGGATAGCTCTGCTTGTCCATCTAACAATTCCAGAAAACCAGCCCGATGCTCAAGCACATAATCGAAGTACTTATGGTTGACGCACACCGTAATCTCACCATGAACACGTGAGCGGCGAAGTGCTTTTTTCGTCATTTCCAGGACCTGCTCGGGATGCTGTTGCACTTCCTGTCCAATGATTTTTTTCGCAATTTCTATGCTGAGTTCCACTACAAAAGGCTCCGCCTCAGCGATAATTTGTTTTTTCTCGGCAAATGCTTGTTCCAAAATGGTTTTTGCTTGGACGAGTGAAGCTGTTTGCTCCTCGTATGCCTCACGTTTACCCGCTTCGAAACCTGCCTCTTGCCCTTCCGTCATAGCCTGCTCTTGCACTTGCTGAAACAGTTGCGCAGCTTCCTGACGTTTTTGTTCCCACCATTCTTCCATCTGAGCAAGCGTCTCTTGTCTTAGTTGCTCTGCTTGCTCCGTAGCTTGCTGCAAGATGTTTTGCGCGGTTTCTTCTGCATCTGAGATGATCGCTTTCGCCTCAATCTCAGCTTGATTAAAAATTTCTTGATTTTCTTGCAACCTTTCGGCAACTTCTTCCGTCTTAAGTGGTACAGGCGTTACCGAGAGGAGAAAAGATTCCTCAGAAGGCCGATAATTGGCGCTTTTGATGATCCTAGACAATGATATCATCTCCTCCACCGCGGGCGATGATGATCTCACCAGCCTCCTCTAAGCGACGGATAATTGCAACGATACGAGATTGTGCCTCTTCGACGTCGCGAAGGCGAACTGGGCCCATAAACTCCATTTCTTCTTTGAAGGTATCCGCCATCCGTTTGGACATGTTCCGGAAAATAACTTCCCGAACTTCTTCGCTGGATACTTTGAGAGAAAGTTGTAGATCGGCATTTTCCACATCGCGGATAACGCGCTGAATCGAACGGTTGTCGAGTGTAGCAATATCCTCGAAGACGAACATACGCTTCTTGATTTCTTCTGCCAGCTCTGGATCTTGAATTTCGAGGGAATCCAGAATCGTGCGTTCGGTTCCACGATCGACCCCGTTGAGTACAGCCACGATCGCTTCGATCCCGCCTGCCTGTGTGTAATCCTGGGTAACAGTGGCAGAGAGTTTTTGCTCCAATACTTGTTCTACTTGAGCGATTACTTCCGGTGAAGTACTATCCATAGTCGCAATTCTTTTCGCAACCTCTGCTTGACGTTCTTGCGGAAGAGCCGACAGGATCATGGCTGCTTGTTGAGCCTCCAGATAAGAAAGCACCAAAGCAATCGTCTGCGGATGCTCATTTTGGATAAAGTTGAGGATTTGACCTGGGTCAGCTTTTCTAGCAAAGTCAAACGGTCGAACTTGAAGGTTTGCCGTCAAGCGATTGATAATATCCATTGCTTTGGTCTCACCCAAAGCTTTTTGCAAGATTTCTTTGGCGTAAGTAATCCCGCCTTGTGCAATTACCTCTTTGGCAACCGCAATCTGGTGAAATTCAGATAAAATTTTATCTTTTTCATCCGTATCCACTTTTCGCACATTGGCGATTTCTAATGTCAGTTGCTCGATCTCATCCTCACGCAAATGCTTGAACACCTGGGCAGAAACTTCTGGCCCTAGTGAGATGAGGAGGATAGCTGCTTTTTGTCGTCCTGACAACTCTTTAGCGCCGCGAGCCATACCATTCACTCCTTAATCTTCTGCTAACCATGTACGAAGCAGAACAACAAACTCATCTGGTTTGCTTCGCGCCAATTTTTCAAGTTGCTTTCTGACCACTACCTGGTCTCCATCTTCTTGGTAAATCAAGTCTGGTATTTCGCCCGCGTTTAACGGTGTCAGCAAATCTGGCAATTCCTCTTCATCTTGTTGCTGCTTCGCTTGACTGCGTCTGCGATAAACGAGGAAGGCAACAGCAGCAAGTGCCAAGACTGCAATAGCACCAACTGTCCAAAGAACAGCAGGACTCAGCGCACTGGAATCCTCAATCTCAGCTTTTCCTGAGAACTGACGAGGGAGTACAGAAATATGCTTGTCCAACTCAGCATCCGATAAATCAGTAACCTGATCACTTAAAGTGACACGAACAACATTGCGCAACACTTGTTTAATGCTCTCGAGCGTAGCAGCATCCATCGTTCCACCAGCTGGCGGTTCTACGCCAACGTTGATTGTGATGTCTTCGATCTTGTAAGGACTTGATGTAACATTTCGTGTGATGCGATTTACTTCACGGTTAATCGTATCATTCAACTCTTCGTACTGACTGTTACTTCCTTGTGGGGTAGCTCCCGGGTAGTTCGTAACTGCATTGTTATTGGTTCCTGCAATTCCCCCTGGAGGTTGACCTTGTCCAGAGAAAGCTTTTGATAATTTTTGAGAAGAAATGATAAGTCCTTCGTTATTCTCTTTGTCAGGGGCCTCAACGATGTTCTCTACGCGATTTTCTTTGTCAAAGTTCATTTTGAGGAACGTATGGACGATGACTTTATCGCGTCCCATGATTGTACCCAACAAATTGTACAAGTTTTGTTGAATTTTCTTTTCAACATCTGCTTTGATTGTTTCCTGTTGTTTAAAGCTACTCAATGTTCCTTCGCTTTCATTACCTTCGGAACGTTCTAGTGGATTGGAATACTGGTCTGTAATCGCGATCGCTTCCATCGGCAATTTCGGAACGCTTCGGGAAACAAGCAGATAAAGCGAGTTAATTTGCTTTTGATCAAGCGTTGTTCCAGGTTCAACATCCACGATAACAGAAGCCGTCGCTGTATCTGGAGTCTCCGTTACCCAAACGCTTTCCTGCGGCAACGTAATCATCACTTGTGCTGATCGTACACCTTTTACACGTTCCAGCATCTTGCGTAGCTCTTGTTGCAATGCCTCTTTCTTCATGACATCAAATTGGCGATCCGTCACTCCAAGGGTACTTGAGAAAATTTCTGCATTAATTCCTGCTTGACTCGGAATACCTTGTGCAGCCAAATCGACAATGACATCCTGTGCCATTTTTTCTGGAACCTCGATACTTGTACCATTCCCCGTGATCTGGTATGGGATTTTTGAAGCTTCCAGCTCTTGCTTGATCGTCCCGATTTCTTGTTCACTCAATTTTTGGTTGTAAAGTGGTTTGTACACCGGCTGAGAAGCGATGTATATGTATAGGCCTAGAGAGATCAAGAGGAAAAGCGAAATACCGAGAATCATCCATTTTTGTTTCTTGGAGAATTGGTTCCATTTTGACGTAAACCGGTCTTTGTATACTGCTAAACGTTCGTTCATGTTTCACCTCTCAAAGGATACCAACAACGATCAAATCGACATGCGCATGATTTCTTGATAAGACTCAATCATCTTGTTCCTGACCTGCATAGTCATTTGTAGCATCACGGAAGCTTTTTGACCTGCAACAGTCAATTGGTGCACGTCGGTAATTTCTCCCGCTGCAAACTTGTCGGCAAGATTCGACGATTCTACTTGCGCCTGATTCACTTTATCCATGGCATCCGATAGAAACGATGAGAATTCTTGGGAAACTTCAGCTGGGGTTGGCTTGTTCACGCTCGGTGTACGAATTGGCGTTAGTTGGGAGATTGCACTCATTTCCATTCCTTACTGTCACCCGCTTTACTTAATTTCCAATGCTTTTAGCATCATCGCTTTGGAAGCGTTCAGTGCTGTCACATTGGCTTCGTATGATCTTGATGCGGAGATCATGTCCACCATTTCTTTCATCGGGTCGACATTCGGCATCAAGAGATATCCGTCTTGATCTGCATCTGGATGAGATGGATCATATACTCGCTTGAACGGAGTATTGTCTTCTTGAATCGCTGTGACCTTCACACCTTGTCCACCCTGACTTCCTGAGACCGTCCCAACGGCTGCTTGCAGGAAGTTATCAAATGTTCCATTTGTTTGAGGTGACAACTCCACCATTTTCCTGCGATATGGCTGCCAGGCCCCATCTACGAAGTTTGCTCGAGTGGTTTCCGCATTCGCAATATTGGAAGAAATCGTATCCAATCGCAAGCGGTTAGCTGTTAAGGCAGAAGCACTTGTGTTAATTCCCTGAAACAAGCTCATCTTTATTTACCTCCACCCTCAATTACACTGCGCAGTTTTTGAAAATGTCCTGCTGTTAATTGCGTTAAACCACTGTACCAAATTTGGTTTTTGGCCAATTCTGTTGTTTCTGCTTCCAAGTCAACATCATTGCCACTGTTCTGAATGAAGTTATTCGGATTGGACACTACCTGTGGTACTGCAACGCCTGCATTACCAAACGGAAGGTGTCTTTGATTGGTCCGATACGCTTCTAACTTGCCATTTCCCGCTCTTGCGTTCAACTCATCTTGCAAAAAGCTCTCGAAGATGACTTGCTGACTTTTGAATTGAGGGGTGTCTATGTTGGCAAGATTGTTTGCGATTGTTCTATGTCGCAATGTTGCAGCGTCGAGTGATCTCTCCAGGACCTGCAGATGGTAACTATCCAGCATTTTTCCTTCTCCCCCAATATGAGTCAATTCTTTTCCCTAAAACCACCTATATTTCCTGTATTTTCGACACCCTAATACGATTCAATCATAGCAAAATCAATTTGGACAAAAAAGCCCCTTTTCATGACGTTTTTCAAAATGATTCAATGGGACTAAATCCCTTATCCTTCCTGTTTTTTTACTGCATTTTACAAGGAAACCATATTCAAACCATTGCAATTGTCGAAGCATGCATTAAAAATCAATATATATTTTATGGTAATAATGTGTCGTTTTTTACTTTTACTAGGACTATAGTCCCATGAGAAAAGGTGCAGCAACCTGAGTTGCTACACCTTTTGTTTACTTTCTTGTAACTTTTCGCAAGGTATATTACGAGGTTTTGAGCTTCTCAAGCTCAGGCAACAGCTTTTCATTCAGTACCTTAATGAAGGTACCTTTCATTCCCAAAGAACGGGATTCGATAACACCCGCACTCTCCAGCTTGCGCAGTGCGTTTACAATGACGGAGCGGGTAATTCCTACGCGATCCGCGATTTTGGAGGCAACAAGCAAGCCTTCTTTGCCTTCGAGCTCTTCAAAAATATGTTCAACTGCTTCCAATTCACTATAAGAGAGGGAACCAATCGCCATTTGTACAACTGCTTTGCTACGCGCTTCTTCTTCGATTGCTTCAGAACGCTCACGCAAGATTTCCATGCCTACTACTGTTGCCCCTACTTCTGCAAGAATCAGGTCGTCATCGACAAATTGATCGTTAATACGACCCAAAATCAGCGTACCAAGACGATCTCCTCCACCCATGATTGGAACAAGCGTGGTCCAACCTGTGCGGAATACTTCTTTCATTTCAACAGGGAAAATCGTGTATGGGCTATCTACATCCAGATTCGCAGATGTTTCATCTACTTTCAGTAACCCCATGCTGTACTCTTCTGGAAAACGGCGATCTTCCAGCATTTTGCGCATACGGCTGTTATCCATCTCTTGGTGAATCGCAAAGCCGAGAAGTTTTCCTTTGCGGCTTACAACATAAGTATTTGCTTCGATAACGTCACTCAAAACTTGAGACATTTCATTGAAGTTCACGGCATGACCCGCGGATTTTTGCAACATGCGGTTAATTCTTCTTGTTTTTGACAGTAGATCCATCTGTATTTCCTCCTAATTATATGTGCTGCCTATCCAATGTTATAAAATATATTGACTCAAGTCTTTGTTCCCCACGATTGTTCCTAATTTCTGTTTAACATAATCGGGGGTAATCTGTACAACTTCCAGGTGGATTTCTGGGGCTTCAAAAGAGAGATCCTCCAGCAGCTTCTCCAATATAGTGTGCAATCGTCTAGCACCAATGTTATCTGTGCTCTGATTGACCTCAGCAGCGAGACGAGCGAGTTCCTGAATGGCTTCCGGTGTAAATTCAACTTGCACACCTTCCGTTTCCAAGAGAGCTACGTACTGCTTAAGCAACGCGTTTTTAGGCTCTGTCAAAATTCGGACAAAATCTTCAACACGCAAGCTAGTCAGCTCCACCCGAATCGGAAAGCGACCTTGCAATTCCGGAATCAAATCTGATGGTTTTGCCATGTGAAAAGCACCAGCTGCAATAAACAGAACATAATCTGTTTTGACTGGACCATACTTGGTCATGACAGTTGAGCCTTCCACAATGGGTAAAATATCACGCTGGACTCCTTCACGGGATACATCCGGGCCACGCCCATCCTTACCCGCAATCTTGTCAATTTCGTCAATGAAGATAATCCCGTGTTGTTCAGCTCGACGAATTGACTCCTGCGTAACTTCGTCCATATCCACCAGTTTTTGCGCTTCCTGCTGAATTAATACCTTTCGCGCATCTTTTATTCGCAATTTTCGTTTCTTCAACCGCTTAGGCATCAGGCTACCGAGCATATCTTGCATTTGCATCCCCATTTGTTCTGTACCCGGAACCTGGAACATGTCAAACATCGAAGGTGATTGATCTTCGACTTCAATCTCAATCATTTGCTCTTCTAACTGGCCATTCGTCAATTGCCACATGACTTGTCTGCGTTGCTGCTCAATCGATACTTCTTCTTGATCAGTGGTATCCTGTTGCTGTTGCTGCTGTCCACCGAAGAACATCTCCAACGGATTTTTGAATGAGTTCGACTGCTTGCGAGATGGAACAAGTACGTTCACAATCGCTTCATTCGCAAGCTTTTCGGCTTTCTCTTTCACCGACTCTACTTTTTCCTGTTTGACCGTACGGATAGAAGCTTCCACCAGATCACGGACCATCGATTCCACATCTCGTCCTACATAACCGACTTCCGTAAACTTCGTTGCTTCTACCTTAATAAAAGGAGCACCTGTCAGTTTTGCAATCCGACGTGCAATTTCCGTTTTTCCAACACCAGTAGGTCCGATCATCAAGATGTTTTTTGGAACAACCTCGTCAATCATTTGCTCTGGCAAACGACTGCGACGGTAGCGGTTGCGAAGCGCAACAGCAATGGCTTTCTTGGCTTGTGCCTGCCCGACAATGTATTTATCCAAATGCTCTACGATCGTACGCGGGGTTAATTGCTCAAGATTCAGCACAGTAGGTTCCTCCCTTTCGCTCAATTCAACTCATCCACAACAAGATTGTTATTTGTGAACACGCAAATTTCAGCAGCGGTACGAAGCGATGCTTCCGCAATTTCACGTGCGCCGAGATGAGGCGCATATGTTTTCAATGCACGACCTGCTGCAAGGGCAAAGCTACCGCCAGAACCAATTGCAAGAATCCCATCATCAGGCTCAATGATTTCGCCATTTCCGGAAATAAGCAGCAAATGCTCCTTATTGGCAACAATCATCATAGCTTCCAAACGGCGCAAAATTTTATCCATGCGCCACTCTTTCGCCAGCTCTACAGCAGCTCGCTGCAGATTGCCGTGATACTCCTCCAGCTTTCCTTCAAATTTCTCAAAAAGCGTAATGGCATCAGCAACAGAGCCAGCGAATCCTGCTAAAACTTCGCCGCGATATAGACGTCTTACTTTTTTGGCACCGTGCTTCATTACCATGCTGTTGCCAAAAGTAACCTGACCATCTCCGGCCATCGCTACAGACCCATTGTGCTGTACAGCAAATATGGTTGTTGCGTGAAACTGTTCCATCACTGATTCCTCCCGTTATGTCGTCCGATTGGCGGAACCTGTATTACCCGGGTTTGCTCGTGGGTGAGCGGTGTCATATACATGCCGAAGTCGCTCTTTGGTCACATGCGTGTACACCTGTGTCGTCGAAACATTAACGTGCCCCAGTAATTCTTGCACGGTACGCAGATCCGCGCCACCATTCAACATATGGGTTGCAAACGTATGACGAAAGGTATGTGGTGAAACCCGCAATTGAAGAGCGTACGTATCTACGTATTTGTCTACAATCCGTCGAACACTACGGTCGGATAACGGTTCTCCCCGATAGTTAACCAGCAAATTGCCGTGTTCTACTTTTCCTGCCAACAGTTTTTCTCTTCCATGTTCTAGGTATTGCCGAAGAACGTCGCAGGCATAACTTCCAACCGGCACATATCGTTCTTTCGCTCCTTTTCCATAAACCAAGGCGACTCCCATGCTCGGATTCACATCACTCACAGATAAAGTGGTGAGCTCCGTAACACGCATGCCGCTTGCATACAGCAGTTCAAAAATCAGCCGATCACGAATTCCTAATGGAGTGGTTGTATCAGGCAGATCGAAAAAAGCTTGAACTTCTTGCGGATATAAAAAGGAAGGAAGTTTCTTCTCCATTTTGGGAGTGGAGACTAGTTGAAATGGGTTCTGTTCCAGTTGACCTTCACGCAACAGAAATCGGTACAAGCTACGCAAACTAGATAGCTTGCGGGCAATACTTCGCCGGGAAAGCCCCCTACCAGCCAATTGCGCGAGAAAGGAGCGACCATGCAAATAAGAAACAGCAGCAAATACGGTGATTTGGTGCTGTTCCATAAAGGAGACAAATTCGCTGATATCTGCCACATACTGCTTCACCGTATGAGGAGAGGCGTTTTTTTCAACTCGCAAATAGCGGGTAAACATCTCAATATCCGCAGAATTTTGTTGCGAAAAGTCCATACGGGATGCACCCTCCTCGAAGCACCTATATAGTAACACAGACGAAAATCGGATATCAATGTTAATTGTGTCGTTCTTGTGTAAAATTCTGAATTGTATCTAGCGCCCGCTCAGCGAGCTTTTCATTTTTCAAACGCTTGTCTCGGATTCTTTCTGGCCATTCCGGTACAAGCCCGAAGTTTGCGTTCATCGGTTGAAAATGCTTTGGATCTGCCGTTGTAATATAACGAGCCATACTGCCCATAATTGTTTCTGGCGGAAGCTCGATCAATTCTTCCCCTTTTGCGAGTCGTGCTGCATTTATCCCCGCAAGCAAGCCAGATGCTGCTGACTCTACATATCCTTCTACACCAGTCATTTGACCAGCAAAGAAAAGTGTTTCCCGATCTTTATACTGATACGTAGGCTTCAAAAGCTTTGGCGAATTGATAAAGGTGTTTCGGTGCATGACACCATAACGAACGATTTCGCAGTTTTCCAACCCAGGAATGAGTGAAAAGACTCTTTTTTGATCCGGCCATTTCAGATGGGTCTGGAAGCCTACGATGTTATACAATGTCGCAGCACTGTTGTCCTGGCGAAGTTGAACAACCGCATAAGACTTTTTACCTGTCCGTGGATCAACCAGACCCACAGGCTTCATGGGACCAAATGTCATGGTTTTGTGCCCACGCTTTGCCAATACTTCAATCGGCATGCAGCCTTCGAAGAAGATCTCCTTTTCAAACTCCTTCAATGGAACAGTTTCCGCAGAAATCAACGCATCATAGAAGCGATTGAACTCCTCTTCTGTCATCGGGCAGTTCAGGTAGGCTGCTTCACCTTTATCATATCTGGAAGCAACGAATACCTTGTTCATATCGATCGAGTCTTTCTCGATAATGGGTGCTGCTGCATCATAGAAGTACAGATATTCTTCACCCGTCAGCTCTTTTAACTTTGTAGACAAAGCTGGAGAAGTAAGTGGCCCGGTGGCAATTACGACAATCCCATCAGGAATTTCGGTAATCTCTTCCGAAACGACCTCAACTAAGGGATGATTACGAACAGCATCTGTCACATGAGCAGCGAATTCGTGTCTGTCTACGGCAAGCGCGCCTCCAGCTGGAACCGCGCAACGATCTGCCGAATCGATAATGACAGAGTTCAGCCGACGCATTTCTTCCTTTAATACACCCACTGCATTCGTCAACGTGTTAGCACGCAATGAATTACTGCATACCAACTCTGCAAATTTATCGGTGTGATGTGCAGGCGTTTGTGTCTTCGGTCTCATTTCATACAGCTTAACTTTTACACCCGCCTGCGCGATTTGCCATGCTGCCTCACTACCAGCGAGACCAGCGCCTACTACTGTAATTGTTGGTTGTGACATGCTGTTAATCCTCCAAACTACAAAATCGAATCAGGCTGCTTAGGAGTCTGCCTCTTCTTGATAATCACACTTGGTGCAAACTACGCTAACTCCTTGCTTCTTGCGCTTTTTCTCCACGAGCATGCTGGAGCATTTTGGACAAGGTCTGGCAATCGGTTTGTCCCACGATACAAAATCGCATTCCGGATATTGATTGCAACCGTAAAAAATACGGCTCTTTTTAGATTTACGTTCGATAATCTCTCCGGTTTCACACTGCGGACATTTTACGCCGATTTCTTTTACAATCGGCTTCGTATTACGGCAATCCGGGAATCCCGAACAAGCTAAAAACTTGCCAAATCGACCAAGCTTATAAACCATCACACGGCCACAAAGCTCACATGTTTCATCCGATTCTTCAACTTTCAGCTCTACTTCCTTCATTTCTTCTTCTGCAACAACTACGCGCTTCGCAAAGTCTTGATAAAAATCGTCCAGCACCTGCACCCAATTGGTGATTCCTGCTTCGATGTTATCCAAGCCCGATTCCATGTGCGCAGTGAATTCTACGTTGAGAATCTCCGGGAAGAACTCCTCAACAAGTGTGATCACAATCTCGCCCAACTCGGTTGGGACAAATCGCTTCTCTTCTAATGCCACGTAGCCCCGCTTTTGAATGGTTTCTAATGTAGGCGCATAGGTAGATGGACGTCCAATCCCCATCTCTTCCATCGATTTGAGCATGCGCGCTTCGGAGAATCGTGGTGGTGGCTGTGTAAAGTGCTGACTCGGCTCGATTTCTTTCTGATCGAGGATTTGTCCTTCTTCAATGGGCGGAAGGAAGCTTTCTTCCTCTGTGCCATCATCGTTTCCTTCAATATATACCTTCATAAATCCAGGGAACTTCACTTTTGATCCCGTTGCTCTGAAGGTAACTCCACCTGCGTCAATATCTACGCTCATCGTATCAAGAACAGCAGATGACATTTGACTGGCAAGGAAACGCTCCCAGATTAATCGATACAAACGCAACTGATCTCTTGACAAGTATTCCTTGATTTCATCGGGTGTACGCATCACACCAGTTGGACGGATTGCTTCGTGAGCATCTTGAGCATTCTCGTTTTTCGCCTGATTGCGTGGCTCAGATAACACATAGTCTGGACCGTATTTCTCGAGTATGTATTCCTTTGCTTCGTTCTGTGCAGTTACAGACAGGCGAGTAGAGTCCGTACGCATATAGGTAATCAAACCAACTGCGCCTTCTTTATTGCCAACGTCGATCCCCTCATAGAGCTCTTGAGCAATTCGCATGGTCTTAGAAGTGCGGAAGTTCAGCTTACGCGCTGCCTCTTGCTGTAAAGAACTCGTGATAAAAGGAGGTGCAGGATTGCGCTTACGTTCACGCTTGGTTACCTTTTGTACCACATATGGTTTGTTCTTCATTCGTTTCAATACCGCTGCTACATCATCTTCCGAATGAAGCTCCACCTTTTCATCGCCATAACCATAGAACTTCGCGTTAATTTCTTTTCCGTCGCTAATTAATGTACTTGCAATTGTCCAATACTCTTCCGGGATAAACTCTTGGATCTCCCGCTCACGATCCATGATAAGCTTTACCGCAACTGATTGAACACGTCCAGCACTCAAGCCTTTTCGAACCTTTTTCCATAGAATTGGACTAATATTGTAGCCAACGAGTCTGTCGAGAATACGACGTGCCTGTTGAGCATTTACCAAGTCCATGTTTATGTGTCGTGGATGCTTGAACGCTTCTTTGATGGCATCTTTGGTAATCTCATTAAATACCACACGAAGCGGCTGATTCATATCGAGACCCAAGTATTGCGCCAAATGCCAAGCAATTGCCTCCCCTTCGCGATCCGGGTCGGCTGCGAGATACACTTTTTTTACTTTTTTAGCGGCATCTTTTAAGCCCTTCAATACATCGCCTTTGCCGCGAATGGTTATGTATTTGGGTTCAAAATTATGTGTAACGTCTACACCCATTTGACTTTTCGGCAAATCGCGTACATGTCCGATAGACGCTTTCACGATATATTTACTACCCAGGTATTTTCCAATGGTTTTGGCCTTCGTAGGGGATTCTACGATTACTAGCGTATCAGCCATTTTTTTCCTCCCCTTTTAGTAAGGAATCTTCCCTATTATTAAATACCCTCATCCGGTTTGTCAAACACTTGTGCCTCTAGGCATTGCCAAAAAGCTAGCGGATATGCTATCTCCGCGCAAAATAACCACCAGGAAGTGCCAAAATTGCTCCTTTTGCTTCCAAACGAATGACCAGCTGATGTAGCATCTTGCGTTGGTCTTTTTCCAAGCAGCTCATTAACTCATCCAAATGAATCCCATCATAGGTTACAGCTTCCACAATCGCTTTTTCTTCATTAGATAAGGGAATAACATCGGTTGCATTGTTCTTTTTGACCTGCTGCATTTGCTTGGCTTCTGGAAGATGATGTTTGATTTCATCCCATATATCGTTACTGCACGTTACTAGCTTTGCACCTTGTTTGATCAAGTTATGCGGCCCGGCACTCATCAATGAAAAAATAGGACCAGGAATCGCAAAAACTTCTTTGCCCTGCTCAAGTGCACAGTCTGCCGTAATCAAGGATCCGCTTTTTTCTGCTGCTTCCACCACTAATACACCGATAGAAAGACCACTTATGATACGATTTCGCTCTGGAAACAATCCAGAAATAGGTGGAATATGAGGAGGATACTCGCTGAGGAGTAGGCCAAAAGATTCAATTTCGCGATAAAGTTCTCGATGTCGAGAAGGATAAACGTGATTCATTCCGCAACCGAGCACGCCTATAGTCTTACCACCTGCTTTCAAGGTAGCTTGGTGAGCCTCCGCATCAATTCCATACGCTACCCCTGAGACAATGACAAGACCTGCTTGTACCAGTTCTCGGACAAAAAAGCTACAGCTCGCTCTTCCATATGGTGTCGGTTTGCGCGAACCAACGACGCCAATCGACAATTTATCCAATAATGTGTGGTCGCCACGATAAAACAACGTCCATGGAAAATCGGGAATATTGCGGAGCGAAGCAGGATAAGCATCGTCAAAAGGACATAAGAAACGCGTTCCCTCTTCTTCACGCTTTTCCAATAGTGCCATAGCAAGAGCTTCATTGCTTTGCTGGTCAACTTGCCCAGTGATCAAGGAAGTCAATCTGAGCTCACTTGCCAGTTCATGCCAGTTTTCGATGGCAATCTGAAAAGAACCTGTGATTTCAAAGATTTCTCGGATTTTCCTTCTTCCCAAACCTGAAACCATCGTTAACACATACACCCAGTCTCTCTCGTCGAGCTTCGCCTTTTCCACTCCAAAATCCTCCTTCATCCCGATCACAATTGCTTTTGAAAGTTATTCTATCGAAAGAAAGAGGCTGCTTCAAAAATAAAAAAGTGGACAAGCCTAAAGCCTGTCCACTTCTGTCTTATCTGCTTACTTGCCCATTACTTTCTCGAGCATACCGCGCTCTTTCAGCAATTCAACAAGTGTTTCACCGATAACTGCAGGTGTTTTCGCTACGCGAATACCACATTCTTCGAGCTTCGCGATTTTTTCAGCAGCTGTACCTTTACCGCCAGAGATGATCGCACCAGCGTGGCCCATACGTTTTCCTTCAGGAGCAGTTTGTCCCCCGATGAAGCCTACAACTGGTTTTTTCATGTTAGCAGCGATCCACTCTGCTGCTTCTTCTTCCGCAGTACCACCGATTTCACCCAGCATGATAACAGCTTCTGTGTCTGGATCTTCGTTGAACATTTTCAGTACGTCGATGAACTCCATACCTTTTACTGGGTCTCCACCGATACCTACAGCTGTGGATTGACCAAGGCCGCGAGTAGAAGTTTGGTGAACTGCTTCATAAGTCAAGGTACCGGAGCGAGATACGATACCCACTTTACCTGGAACGTGGATGTAACCAGGCATGATACCGATTTTGCACTCACCTGGAGTGATTACGCCAGGGCAGTTAGGACCTACGAGAAGGGTTTTCTTGCCTTCCATGTAGCGCTTAACTTTCACCATGTCCAGAACTGGGATACCTTCAGTAATGCAGATTACCAGATCCAGTTCAGCGTCAACTGCTTCCATGATCGCATCAGCAGCGAAAGGAGGAGCAACGTAGATAACAGATGCAGTTGCACCAGTTGCTTCAACTGCTTCTTTTACTGTGTTGAAAATTGGAATACCGTCAACTTCGGTTCCACCTTTACCAGGTGTTACACCGCCCACCATTTGTGTACCGTATTCAACGGCTCCGCGAGTGTGGAACAGACCAGTTGCACCCGTAATCCCTTGCGTAATTACTTTTGTATTTTTATTAACGAGAATACTCATCGCGTAATTTTCCCACCTTTTTTAACGTATCTACTCGAAATATCTTACTTCACCAAGGATACGATTTTCTCAGCGCCATCCGCCATAGATTCTGCAGCTACAATGTTCAAACCGGACTCATTAAGGATTTTCTTACCCAAATCTACGTTTGTACCTTCGAGACGTACAACGAGAGGTTTGTCCAATTTGATTTGTTTTGCTGCATTCACTACGCCGTTTGCGATAACGTCGCATTTCATGATGCCGCCAAAGATGTTGACGAAAATACCTTTTACTTTTTCGTCACGGAGAATAATTTTAAACGCTTCCGTTACTTTCTCTTCAGTAGCTCCGCCACCAACGTCAAGGAAGTTAGCTGGGTCTCCACCGTAGAATTTCACGATGTCCATTGTTGCCATCGCCAGACCTGCACCGTTTACCATGCAACCGATGTTACCATCAAGTGCGATGTAGGACAGATCGAACTTGGAAGCTTCGATTTCTTTCTCATCTTCTTCATCCAAATCGCGCAGAGCTACGATGTCAGGGTGACGATAGAGAGCGTTGCTGTCGAAGTTTAGTTTTGCATCCAGTGCCATTACTTCACCGTCGCCAGTTACAACCAGTGGGTTGATTTCAGCGATAGAAGCATCTTTATCAACGAAAGCTTGGTACAAGCTCATCATGAACTTGGCAGCTTTGTTAATCAATTCTTTTGGAATGTTGATTGCGTAAGCCAGGCGACGAGCTTGGAAGCCATTCAGACCTGTTACTGGATCAACTACTTCTTTGAAGATTTTTTCTGGAGTGTTTGCTGCTACTTCCTCGATGTCCATACCGCCTTCTTCGGAAGCCATCATTACAACACTTCCAGTAGCACGGTCAACAACTACACCAACGTAGTATTCTTTCTTGATGTCGCAGCCTTGCTCGATCAGAAGGCGCTTAACTTCTTTACCTTCTGGTCCTGTTTGATGAGTAACGAGTACTTTGCCAAGAATCTCGCTGGCATATGTACGAACTTCATCAAGATTTTTTGCAACCTTTACACCGCCAGCCTTACCACGGCCACCAGCGTGAATTTGCGCTTTTACTACGTTTACTTGGGTGCCCAGTTCTTTTGCTGCTTCAACAGCTTCTTCCACTGTGAAAGCTACGCGTCCTTCAGGAACTTTTACACCGTACTGCTTAAGTATCTCTTTACCTTGATACTCATGAATGTTCATTCTCCATCCTCCTATGGCAGATAAAGATCGGCAGGCTTTTAGACCGGTTCAAAGACGTCTGTCTTCTTCCGGTCATAACCTCCACTATCAGTGCAACGTAACTATTCTACGACAAAAACTGCAAAAGTGGTAGTAATATGTTCGTTTTATCGTGACCAGAAATGCGAAACTTCATGAGGAAGTTCCTCATTTTCGTAGAGATTGAAACAATTTCCACACGTTTTCAGCGAGTTCATCGTGAATGTACCAAGTTTGTTCATACTTAAAATAACGTGGGTATAGTTCAATTCTCTGCTCTTTATCATTCACCAAAAAATGAAGTTCATATTGTTTTTTGCCCGGTTCTTTTGGTGGAACAATGAGTGGATCTGCATTTTTTAAAAATCGGACAGATTGATGGGCAATTCCTTGCTCGATCGTTGTTTGGGTGACATCCAACTTTGTTTCTTGGACGTTCATTTCGCCATTTGCTGTGATGCGAATCCGTGTAGATTTAAATAACGGGTCAATCCTGTCATCCTTACGATTGCTTGGCGGCATCCATTCCGTTAACCGCGAAAAGAGACTACCATCTACGTGAAAGAAAAACGTTTCTCTCCCAAAGGGAACTGCAATCAGCGTCGGCGTTAAAATGGCCACTTCGACCGGCTTGTCAGCAAAATTCATTCTCATCCGATAGTTCGGGTAGAGTGGATACTGCTTGTTGCGACTGTCCACCTCTGGGACTGCCGATCCCATTACTTTCCTGATGTATTCTGCTTCTGATTCGTTCAACACGCGCGCCTGCCCAAGGTCCTCTGCAGCTAAACGCACGCTTTGAATTTTTTGTGAGAGTACTCCTTTACCAGTTAACTTGTTTACCCACTGATAAAAATAGGTGGCACCCGCACCACGATACGTGTGTCCCCCAAACTCACTTGCCGACTCACCCACCGTCACGACAAGTGGAGCCTGCTGTGTTCGATAAAGGACGAGCGTAAAACGTACATCTTCTTGCTTTAAAGGCTCGGATGATATTTGTAAATCTTGTCCCTGTCCGGACAGTTCTTGCAAGAACAAGCGCATGTCCAATAATACTTCCTGTCCATCCGTTGACATCACTGTTACTTTTTCAACCGTACCAAGCTCTGTCTCGATATGATCTTTCATGTCATCAGAAACCTTGCCTGACTGTGCACAGCCAGTGATGAACAAGCTACTCACAATCATAATCAGTAGACACGTACGTAAAGACGATATCACGCAGTAACCCTCCTCGTGTATTTCTGTAAGATAACGCTACAGAAGTCCCAATCGACGGCTGATCTCACTGCCTAGCTTTCGTTTCACGTAAATTTCACCAATTTGGTGCGGATCTTTCACGATAACGGAGCGATTGTTCGTACGAATTACCACATACTTTTCATTGTTTTTGTCCAAACCACAGATCAAATCAGATGAGGCTTCTACAAAGATAGCTACCACTGTTTTCCCATCTATTTTTTTCAATGAAATTTTTGGAAATGGGGTCACAAACGGTGACGTCTTATCTTGGATGTATTGCGTAATAGCTAGAATGTATTTGTCCGGGTCTCCGTACTGCTCGATCTCATGATCAATCCCGCACACTGTCCCCTCATCTGTAATACCTAAAAATAAATTCCCATTGTTTGAATTCGCAAACGCCACAATAGACTTAATAATTCCCGTCTTCGAATAAAGAAAGTCGCGTTTGAATTCAATCATGTCGTTCTCACCAAGCTTTGTTGCTGTTACAGGATCATCAATTCGACCTAAATAGCGAAAACGACTGATGGCGCCTAAGCGATAGACATATTCTTCAAATATATCAGCAGGTAGAGAAAGGTCATCTATGCTTGCATCTGTGTTTTGCCACAATTTATATGTTTGCGGAGCAAAGCACATGTCAAACAATACGTTTCCACCGAGCGAGCGTATGTTCATACCAATGGAAGCAGGCATGGTCTTCCCCGGCTGATATGGGGCATCTGTTTCCACTTCCAATACTCCTGAATGAATTAAATAATCGAAATAATGACGCGGTAATCGTACATCATGCTTTAATATCTGACGTTCTGGCTTGCGTCGTCTGATTTCTTGGTAAAAATCAAAACGCACAGATTGTTCTTCCAGTTGGCTTACCATCGCAATCAATGAACAAATATGGCGCATGTTTCCCCTCGTTTTGTGTTAGAGTAGGTGTCATTGTTTGGTCATATTTTAACGCAACCTTTAAAGAAATGACTAGTTTTTTCGTTATTTTTGCAATTGATAGTGATGCAAGATTGTTTGTAATTTAAATGAAAGCCCCATTTGTCCGCTAATCTTCAGCTTGCCCGTTACCAAAGCAACTGTGGGATTCAAGCGTCCCTCTACGAGCTTAATTAAATCTTTATCAGATAACTCCAGCATGCAGCCCGCTTCCCTTGTCACACCCATCGTATAGTCCGCTTGATTATCGGCAAAAACCACCTCGTAGGTGCCCCCCTCTTCTCCACTTAGGACAAAATGGTAAACCGCATGTAATCCAGCGATTCCTTGAGGCTGGGTGTTTATTCTATTCGATAAATCCTGAAGAGTTTTTTGTACCTGCATGCTCACTTCTCCTTGCTTGCTATGTATAAGAACCGCTTTCGGTAAAAAAAGAAAGCCGGGTGTTTACCGGCTTACTTTACACGGACAGCTGTGCCTGTGGCAATAACCATCATCATACCTTCCCGCAATGTTTCGAAGTCGAGATCAACCCCAATCACTGCGTTTGCACCTAATGCACGTGCTTTTTCTTTCATTTCACGCAAGGCCAGTTCACGACCTTCTGCGAGCTTACTCTCATAAGAGCCACTTCTGCCTCCGATGATGTCCGTAATTCCTGCGAGAAAGTCACGGACTACGTTTGCACCCATGATTACCTCTCCGCTGACGATATCCAAATACTCTACCACTTCTTTTCCTTGGATCATGCTGGTAGTAGTTACGATCATGTCATTGCCTCCTCATGTTGCTCTATTCACACTATATATTACGTACCATAAAATAATCGGTTGCAAAGAAAGATCTAAACCTGTCCAAAAGTGTATGCGCATTACTTGCAAACTATACTTTTCCTATCCCATTGTGGAAGTAAGTGTTTTGGATAATTTGGCAGCTGAGGAGCCTAAACTTGCTTCAGCGATTAATTCCCGCCAGGACCTAGCGAAGAAGTCTGGTGTTTGGTACCCATTCACATGGCCAACAGCTGCAGATACAAAGACATCGAGAACGTTTGTTGGACGTGTAATAAGCGAAATGTATTCCTGAATCTGTTCATCCGAAATCGTAGAGATCAAAACAAACTCGTCCCCTGCATAACGACATAAGTAATCCCCCTGTTCTTCAGCCAAAGAAGAGAGAACCGATGAATAGGTGCGGATGACATCATCCCCGAATGGATGACCATGCAGCTTATTAATTCGGCCAAAGTCGTTCAAATCGATGAAAAGCAAATGGAAAGGTTTACGCTCCTTTAAAAAATTTTCCCCAATAAACTCGATGTAGGGAGCGCGATACAAACCCGATAATGGGTCTCGATACTCTGCTATTTTCATCTCTACGATTTCTTTTGTGATGAATCCGATCAGTTGATCCTCTTGCATGACCAAAGCCAGACCACCTTGTTCTTGATGAAGCGCGTGATAGGCCTCCCAAACATTGTGATTGGCAGACAGGTAGAATGGTTGACTGCTCATGGCATCGGCAACGATTCGGTTAGGATGAGCGGACAACACGTCTCTTGTCGTAACCATTCCCAGCACCTCTCCGTGATCCATGACAACTAACGAATCAACTTGAGATTCGTTCATTCGCTCCGCCGCATAAGAGACACTTTTGTCAGAGGTGATGGTACAAATCGTCGTCGTCATGATGTCGGAGATGTTCATAATAGATCCACCTCTCGTTGAACAGACAATGCTATTTTTAATTCAGATCGCAGAACCATGGAGTCGCTAATCATGCGCTCTGCCTCTTCCAGAATGATTTTCATTAATAATTTTTCATCAATCATTTGCAAAAGGGTATTTCTTAACAAGACTGCCTCAATCTTTGGATGATTCATCTTTATTAAGGTAAACTGCTCCGGGGAAAGCGCATCCGCCATTCTCCTTACAGCCTCAGGACCAATAGGTGCTTTCCGTCCGATGATCAACAGATCCTGCATCGGAGGGACTTCAAACTCGGATATTTTTAAGGAAAGCGTTGCTTTCCGGGAATATACGTTGTTATCACTAGCCATAAAAATTCCTCCAATTCTGCATTGCCCTCTTATTCGTTCGGCAAACTGCCTGGTCTACCAAACAAGTATCCCTGGCCGATTGCAACCCCCAATAAAGAAGCACAAGCAAAATCCTCTTCTTCTTCAACTCCTTCGAGAATGAGTTGAGGTGCATCTTTGCAAAAATCGACAAACAATTTTACAGTCTTTTGCTTTTCTAATGAACTCGAGAGTTCTTGCGAAAAAAAGCGGTCAATCTTAATGTAATCAGGCGAGATATCTTCAATTTTACCGAATATGTTTGCGCCATCTCCGACATCATCCAACGCAATTAGGAACCCCAACTTTTTCAGTTCAGCTATTCGTCGTGTAAAAATGGGTTCGCTCCAGCATTCTCCTTCCATAATCGATTCGTTAATTTCCAAAACGATTTGGGTTAAAAAGGGACGGAAGGAACGAGCAATCTTTTGAATGAAGCCAGGAAATGTGTCTTCTATTATGGTAGAAGGAAAAATATTCACGAATAAAAGCTCGTTTTTGTGTTCAATCGACGAATGAAAAAAAGTCAAGAGCGCATAATGCAGGGAATGGGCGTCGAGTTCTTGCAGCATTTTGTTTTCCTTCGCCGAAGAAAACAATGCCTCTGGATGGATCCCCGCTTTGTTGCGAAGTAATACTTCATACCCTATCCTACTTTTCTCAGGAAGTTGACATATTGGCTGAAATGCGTGGTAGTACTCTTTTTTCTTAAATAATTCTGCAATGCTCTCCATCAATTTTCCTTTCCCTTTCCTAGCAAGTATGAATACAAAGAAAAAGCTTCTTCCATGCCAAGGTATTCTACGCCATGGAAGTGCTGGGAAATGTACCTACATGCACGAGCAAAAGAAATTCTACTCTCTGTGGATATTTCTAGTCATCACACCAACTAGGTAATAAAGATTACAAATATCAACAGACATTTCGACAATATATGTCTTTGTCCCTACTTATTCGCCAGCATCATGCATATTCCTTTCCAGATCATACTAATTGTTTCAAATTAATTAGGAACATTGTACGTATAATGGCTATTTTTTATCGTTATCTTTTCGCAAAATGATAGATGTATCAAGTAATTCCACAACTTGTAAACGAACGGAATCACTTGAAATACATGCAAATAAATTTTTTCTGCTTGTTCTGTAGTGAGCAGCTATCGTGTCTTTTTCATATGGTATGGAAAATGGGTATCGTCCTCATTTAAAGGGAGGAAAGAAGGCCAGTGGTCAAAACCTCAACGTATACTCTGCAAGTGCAGGAAGGCCACTTGTTCACGATAACGCTAGTGGCAAATCCCTCTACAGGCTACCAGTGGGATTTGTCTAATCCGGTGGATGCTCGCTTTTTATCGTTGCATGCGAATCATTTTGTTCCTCCATCATCGCCAGCTCGTATTGGGCAAGAGGGGCATCAAGTGATGTCCTTTCAGGCTTTGCGGCGAGGAATGACGTCGATTTCAGTGAAGTATTGTCGGCCTTGGGATAATGGGGAATGTGGGGAGTTTGTGTTTTATGTTGTTACGATTGTGTAGGGTTAGGTTTCAAAAGTATTTACTGTTACTTTATTGGTAGTGAAGTGGTTAGTCTGTATGTGGTGTGTTCATTTACAGGCGCATTCAGACTAACCATTTGTTTTCCTTGAAAACTTGACTATTTGACATTTGGACAGGTGTTGACATCTTTGCAGACGTGACTATGCAGCAAAGAAATCAAACTTTGCATCAAAGCAGCAATAGTTGAGGAACCAAAATCGAGGGAACCAAGACTTTTTTGCTTAGGAAATGAGCAATTTTCTACTGAATGCCAATCGAATCGCATCCGCATCATATCCCCATTCTACATATGGGAGCAACCTAACAGAAAGCCTCCCACAAAAAAGTATTGAATCAAGATTCTTAGATGACGAAATTGCTTCATTAACAATCGTTCAGGTAATTAATCCCAGATATTTTAGCGACATTTTTTCTCAAAAATGTTGTACTAGTAAATTTTATTACCACCTTAGGATCTATTTTTATTCATTTACTCTACTTGATTATTGAATACTGTCTCGCTTTATTATGTTATTAACTTTAGTTCACTCGTTTAAAGAATGCTTTACTTAACCCCCCTACTTGTTTATCCCTTTATCAGATACTATGTTCTGCATTGATCATATCTCCACTCCACTAAAAAAGTAGCCCTCGGTCCAAGGCTCTGTAGCGAATTGCTTCTGCTACATGTGCAGCATCTACACGGGAAGCCCCC
>NZ_JABSUV010000119.1:0-322 GCF_013284275.1 Brevibacillus sp. HB2.2 | reverse complement strand
GAATATACACATGAAATCAATAAAGACTTGGAGGCTATCATTATAACGGAGGAAGAAACAGGACGATTCATGAGCTACGGTGTGGTTGACAAGAAAAAGAAAGAAAGAGAATACCCTGAAGAAGATCCAAACGGAAAGAAATGGCTAACGCCAGAAGAATCGATGAAACTAGCTATTACTGCGCTGGAAAAGTACGGACCAAAGCATTTAAAAGAAGTGATGCCGATTGGGACAGCAGAGTTTCGACAGAGAGGCGCTGAGCAGGGTTTCAAGTTTGTAAATGTGCACGAAGGGATTCCCGTTCTGGATGATGAGATTTCTG
>NZ_JABSUV010000118.1:0-327 GCF_013284275.1 Brevibacillus sp. HB2.2 | reverse complement strand
ACCTGTAGGCAAGCAATATAAGTATGGAAAAAGTTGTTCAGATCACTTAGATGGGATAGCGCAAAGGGATTTAAAAATTCGCCAATTGGAGTTGCAAATTGAAGTCTTAAAAACGTATCAGGAACTACAGAGGGGTGGAAAAATCAAAATTAATTGAGGTTGTAGAGAGCTTTCGGGGAAGAACCTCTACCACGGATGTCCTTAAACTGTTTGGTGTGCCACGGGCGACCTACTATCGTTGGAGAGCCAAACTTCAATGCCGTATCAAGCCAAAGCGTAAGTCGTTCATCAACGGGGAAACGAAAATTATTGTAGCAAATGAACTTA
>NZ_JABSUV010000117.1:0-356 GCF_013284275.1 Brevibacillus sp. HB2.2 | reverse complement strand
TTCCTCCACTTTAAATACACCCAAACCAAACCAAGGCATTTTAACACCATTGTGCAGAGTCGTAGTATCTTGCAAATTTTTCGCCATTGAATTTTATCTCCTTTAGCATTGTTATTTTGAAAATTACTTACAATTGTCGACTTTTTGAAAGAAAATCTTTATTTGCTCCTGTCACACCACTTTGTCCCCAATTACCTGGTACCATTTCTCGGATAAGGATTAAAACTTTATCCAAAGGTGCACCGGTGAATTTCATAGTGAGGTGAGTCAGGTCATTTACATATTTATCTTTCGTTCCCTGGTCAAACGTATTCCAAATATCAACTGTAACGACAGCCATACCATTTATTGCAGAA
>NZ_JABSUV010000116.1:0-382 GCF_013284275.1 Brevibacillus sp. HB2.2 | reverse complement strand
CTCCTCCACTTTAAATACTCCCAAACCAAACCAAGGCATTTTAACACCATTGTAAAGAGTCGTAGTATCTTGCAAATTTTTCGCCATTGAACATTATCTCCCTTATTATTGTTATTTTATTGAGCCAATTTTCATTGCTAATATGAAAACCGTTTACAATTGTCGACTTTTTGAAAGAAAATCTTTATCTGCTCCTGTCACACCACTTTGCCCCCAATTACCTGGTACCATTTCTCGAATAAGGATCAAAACTTTATCCAAAGGTGCACGGGTGAATTTCATAGTGAGGTGAGTCAGGTCATTTATATATTTATCTTTCGTTACCTGGTCAAACGTATTCCAAATACCAACTGTAACGACAGCCATACCATTTATTTCAGAG
>NZ_JABSUV010000115.1:0-401 GCF_013284275.1 Brevibacillus sp. HB2.2 | reverse complement strand
AACCCAACAACTCGCAAGGAAACAGGAGAAAAAAGCGAAGATCTTTGGGGCACCCACCGAGGCGCAATGGAAAAGGCGAAACACGCCTTTAAGCGTCCACCTCCGAGAAGCATCCCTGAACCTCTACTTTGGACGCGGTTTCGCTTTTTCCATAGAGCCGTGCAGTGAATCCCCAAGCTGGTGACCCAAGAAGCTGGAGCGTTTTCTCCTGTTTCCTCCCACCACAGCAGCTGGAAAGCGAGTTTTTAAATGTAGCTGCAGTGGAGAGAAGAATATTTCCAGTCTACGCTCCGGGCTACGTCCTGCTAGGAGTGTAGACTGTCCGCTCCGCAGCGATTTGCGGGGAAATGCAAAAGTGGTAGCCGCTACGTCGTTTGGCACGTTGCATTTCTTTTGCCCGC
>NZ_JABSUV010000114.1:0-444 GCF_013284275.1 Brevibacillus sp. HB2.2 | reverse complement strand
ACTCACCAGAATCAATTTCTCTTTTGTGATTCCTTTGTGCTTCAGGAATGCCAAGCTTACCGCGTGAGGCACAGTTTCGGTGACAGGTGGCTTTATCGCACTGTCCTTTGGCATGCTCACCCAGTCCTCAGATTCTTCGCAGTATTTCCAAACTCAGCCAAGGTATCAGCCTTTCTGAAAATGCTCGTATTCAAGGTAAATCCCTTGCTTTTCAGCTTCCTCCACTAGAACGCCCATTCCTTGCCACCTATTTGAGAAGTAAACCGTTCCCTTCCCCCAATTCCAGAGTCCTTGCTGCCCTTTTGCTGGCACCGGATCAATTTAGATTGTTCATGGCAAAAATAGCAGATGGCTTTTGCTAATGATGTAATTAGCCTAGATGACCTCAAACTCCACATGCATGAAGAAAATAATCATGACATTTGCAAAGAGCAAAAAGGAAAA
>NZ_JABSUV010000113.1:0-543 GCF_013284275.1 Brevibacillus sp. HB2.2 | reverse complement strand
ACACCTGAATGGAAAGGGAAGGTAGAGCTTGCAATCCAAAAGGTAAAGGAAAGGCTGCCGTATTTAGCCAACTTTTCTTACAGTACGCTTGAGATTTTAGAAAAAAATGATGGAACGAATCGTATAACCATCATCTTGCAAACGTCCAAGGAGAAGAAGAAGCCGTCTTTTGAATTCAGTTTGGATAAACAAGGGAATCCCAATACTTTTCGCTACAACGAGGAATTTCCCGAAGAAGGCAGACCGAAGATTGAGCATGACAAGGTAGTCAGCAAAGCAACAGATTTTATGAAGCAATGGTACGGAGCAGATATGGGTGGCTTCAAATATAACCCTAATTATTCGGATCAAAATGAAGCTTTGTTTACGAAACAGGTAAACGGTCTTCCATATTTGAATGTGAATGTTAATCTAACCGTAAACAGCAAGGGGGAAGTTATATCAAAAGGGGAAGGCTTATACGGGCTCGGGGGCGATGATGCACCAGCCCTCGAAGATTTGAAGTTTGCTGATCCTAAGGAAGCCATATCCAAGGATCAGGCG
>NZ_JABSUV010000112.1:0-545 GCF_013284275.1 Brevibacillus sp. HB2.2 | reverse complement strand
ACCGACAATTTACTGCTTCTAAACCAAATGAGAAGTGGGTAACGGATATTACGTATTTACCTTACGGTCAAAACATGTTGTATTTATCTACGATCATGGATTTATATAACAACGAGATCATTGCTTACAGAATAAGTGACCGACAAGATGTTTCTTTGGTGCTGGAGACCTTAGAGGAAGCAATAGATACTAGAGAGGCAGCTGGTGTCCTTCTCCATAGCGATCAAGGATCAGTTTATACTTCATACGCATTTCAAAACAAAGCAAAAGAAAAAAGCATTACCACGAGCATGTCCCGAAAGGGAAATTGCCATGATAATGCCGTCATTGAATCCTTCCACTCCTCGCTAAAGTCGGAAGAATTCGCCTCTCCAAAAAGAGAGATCCTAACAAACCTAATGGTAATGGAAAAAGTGGAAAATTACATCTGTTTTTATAACCAAGATCGAATTCAGGAAAAATTGAACTACCTGTCTCCATACGAGTATGGGAAACAGGTAGCCTAGGTGCTTTTTCAACGTCTCATTAATTAGGGTCAGTCCAAA
>NZ_JABSUV010000111.1:0-546 GCF_013284275.1 Brevibacillus sp. HB2.2 | reverse complement strand
GCACCTGAATGGAAAGTGAAGGTAGAGCTTGCAATCCAAAAGGTAAAGGAAAGGTTGCCATATTTATCCGATTTTTCTTACAGTACGCTTAAGATTTTAGAAAAAGATGATGGAACAAATGATATAACCATCATCTTGCAAACGTCCAAGGAGAAGAAGAAACCGTCTTTTACATTTGGTTTGGATAAACAAGGGAATCCCGATAAGTTTAGCTACAACGAGGAATTTCCCGAAGAAGGAAGGCCGAAGGTTGAGCATGAGAAGGTAGTCAGCAAAGCAACAGATTTTATGAAGCAATGGTATGGTCCAGATATGGGCGGCTTTGCCTATAACCCTAACTATTCAAAGGACAACGAGGCCCATTTTACAAAACTGGTAAACGGACTTCCGTATCTGAATATCAATGTTCGTCTAACCGTAAACAGCAAAGGAGAAATTATTTCGAAAGGATCAGGTTTACATAAATATAATCTTGGAGAAGATGCACCCGCCTTGGAAAATATGAAGTTTGCTGATCCAAAGGAAGCCATATCCAAGGATCAGGCT
>NZ_JABSUV010000110.1:0-620 GCF_013284275.1 Brevibacillus sp. HB2.2 | reverse complement strand
ACCGGAATAGTATCGCGCACCCAGTGTATTTGGGTTAAGAACGCTTTTTCTTTGTCATTTGCTCAATATAAGTTCAAGCATGAGCCAGTGTTCTATGCTCATCTTAAAGGGCAGGCTCCAGCATGGTACGGAGACTATAAGCAGACCACAGTTTGGAAATCAGGATTACCTTCACTCATTGAAGAACCGGAGACAGTCTGGGAGGTATCGCGAGGGGATGTAAGCAAGTACGTCCATCCAACTCAAAAGCCATTGGAACTGTTGGCCATTCCAATAGGGAACAGCAGCAAGAAGGATGACGTGGTGGCTGACTTTTTCGGAGGCAGTGGATCAACACTGATGACCTGTGAACAGATGGGGCGTATCTGTAGAACAATGGAGCTTGATCCGAAATTCTGTGATGTCATCAAGCGACGTTACTATGAAGTGACGGGCATTGAACCTGTGTTGCTAACGAGACAAAGCGCTAGAAAATAATATCGATTTCGATATCGGGCCACGCTTCTTTTAGTGGCAGCCCATTTAACTTAACAAGAGAGAGCAACTCATCTGGCTGTTTTGTAGTAATGACACTATCCTCGTCATAGTAACGTGTGAATGAATAACCAAACGGAGTGTTT